>PBQI01000096.1 GCA_002725625.1 Rhodospirillaceae bacterium
GACGGCGCGGTTGGCGGTCGAAATAGTGGCGATTTCTGAGGATACGCGGCGCAGTCTCATGCGACAAGGGATATCCTCGGAAAAAATCCGTGTGATATGCAACGGGGTCGTTGTGAGTAGTGATGCGAACCGCAATGCGGCGGACCGAGCACGGAATGCGCTTGGGGTCGAGGGAGATGGGCCTGTCGTCGGAACGGTAGCGCGATTATGTCCGGTCAAAGGGCAGCGGGAGTTTATTCTAGCAGCAGGGCAAATCACAGTTGAATTCCCAAACGCGACGTTTGTCATCATCGGCCAAGACTTGGAATTTGATGGGCACTATCGTCATGAATTGGGCCAATTGGTCAGGCAGCTCGGTTTGGACGGCCAATTGCGGTTCGTCGGCTTTAAACGCGACGCCGCCAGGCTAATGTATGCCTTCGATTTATTCGTACTGCCGTCTTGGATCGAAGGACTTCCGGTGACAATTCTGGAAGCCATGGCGGCAGGAAAGCCGGTGGTCGCGACGACTGTTGGCGGTGTACCCGAATTAGTGCTTGAAGGTGAGACCGGATTGCTGGTGCCACCGCGCGATTCTCAGCGCTTGGCCGAAGCCATTACAAAGCTGCTGCAACAGCCTGACGCGGCGAGATGTATGGGTGAGAGCGGCCGTGAACGGGTGCGGCGAGAGTTTTCTCAGAAAAAGATGTTGGATCAAACAATGGCTCTGTACCGTCATTATGAGTTTTCGACAGAGTCTCGTTAGGAGAATACAGGCTGATGCTGGGCTGTGCGTGATGCTGGCTTTGCTGGCAGCCGGCACTCGCTGGTTTGCCTTTCAAGGTTGGAACGTGATTCCATTTGAGATTCAAGACGAGGTCTTATTGGTCTGGGCCCTTAAGGACTTTGTAGCAGGCAGCTGGGAGGCGATTCCTTATCCCGTCACTCGGTTTGTCGCGTCTTATTCCCTAGTGCCTGTTCTGGGCGCGTATTTTGTCTACAATGTTGTGACTGGTGCGATTGGCGGGTCCAGCGATGTGATCCAATCTTTCCTCCTCCACACATCGCATGGGTATGACGTGGCCAGCGTGTGGGTCTGGGCGCCCCGGCTTGTGTCGTGGCTTAGTTTGGTTACGTCTGTTCCTTTGCAATACGTGCTAGTAAACCGTGTCACCGGGAATCGGACCGTTGCGCTGCTGGCGGGCGTGCTCCTGAATTTCAGCTTTCTACATCTCTATTCTTCGATGTTTGGCTTGCCCGATGGTCTGGGTTTTCTCGTCTTTCAGTTGTCACTCTTGGGTTTGATTTCCTATGTACGGAACAGAAATGTCCGTACCACAGTGACCTTTTCTGCGCTCATCGCGTGCATATTCTTGATCAGGTTACAGAATGCCTTGGCTCTCCTGTTTGTTGGTGCACTCTACATGTTCTTGACACGTGGAGAGAACATCTTCAGGAGCTGGAAGGCGATTACGCGGGAATTTCTTGTGCTTGCCACCGGTGCCTTGGTCGGCATCGTTATCCTGAATCCCTTGATTTATTTGAAGCCAAGCATCATTATCCGGGAGGTTTTCTATGGCATTGGGGAGTGGGCGCCGCGAACAGAATGGAACATGGGTTTACACCTCGCTTATCTATCGCGCGTAGTCTTTCACGAGGTTTTAGGGAGTGGCATGACCTTGTTGGTAATCCTGGCCATTATTCTGTTGACTCTTCGGCACTCTAATGGCGACCGGGCTCACCGTTTTCTGTTTGTGCCACTGTTTATTTTTCTCGCAAGCATGGCATATCTCTCGGAAATGTCTTATGAGACGGCCATGCTAGTCATTCTCGTGCCGGCGACTGCCCTTGCCGCGTGGCTAATAACTGAGCTTGCGAGGTGGATTGGACACGTACGGGAAGGCAACAGTGGTGCTCTGCAAATAGGGGCGTCGTTTCTTATTTTGTCAACTGTGCTGGCTAATCCGCTTCAGGATTGGCTTGCCTTGTTTCATATGGCCAATCGCGATGGCACTCGTTCCAGCGCGCGGCAGTGGATTCATCAAAATGTCCCCGAAGGTTCAAGCTTCTATATAGCCCCGTACACTTATACGGTGCCATTGATTGAAAGCCTAGATCAACTGAGGAGGTCAGCTCCAGATTCGGAATTGGCGCGCTGGCGAGAGGAAAACAAAGTTGGGCGGAACCTATCGCCCACTTATCATCTGTTCACCGATTGGCGAGCGGCGCTCGAGCAGGGTGCTGGTCCCGAGTATTATGTTAGTACCTCCTTCGCGCATGTGCCAGAGAATTGTTTGTGGCAGGGAGTTTGGGCGGCACTGTTGTGCCCCTATGACCCGCTGCGTGGGTCCTTACCGCATTTCAGCCAGGTTAACCAGATACCTGACGAACCCCCCGATCCTGAGATGGTGCTGCTGAGAGAATTCAATCCTATTTGCCCGCAGTCTCGCAATCAGACTGTCTACATCAACTACCGCACCAATGTTCTCAGAAACAACGTTCGTCATCTGTGCCGGTTTGGTCCGATCATTCATGTTTATCGGCTTTCAGGAAGTTTCACAGAGGGTCTTGCCGGGTGAGGCTCAGTTTCCGTACTTTGCCGAGGCAACATATTGCTTTGGCTGTGATCTGGTCGCTTTCGCTTTATATTCCGATAATCTATGCTTGGATCTTATCAGTCAGGTCAGGGAGTATGTTTGCGGGCAGCCTCTGGGGGATGCATGACCACAATCTATACTTGGGTGGGGCGAAAATGGGGATGCATGGGCGTGTACTAAGTGATACGCTGCTTTTCACTACCGAAGAGGGTTTGTCGCTTGCTTTTTCCTTTCTTCCCCACGGGACGCTCTTCTACAGGCTCGTCGGTTGGCTCTATGGGCTGATGGGCTTGCCATCCAATTTGCTTTTCATGGTGGTTGGCTTACCATTATCAATTGTCGCCTTTGGAGCATATTACGCCTTGTTTTCGGAGGTGTTGCGGAGTGAGGCTGAACGGCGATTGGGTTTGTTGATGCTATTTACTTTTCCTGGCCTCATTTGGATGGAAAAACTTTACCAAAATGTGCCCAACATTGAGAGTTGGTTGCCGCCTCGCTTGCTTTACACGGAATTGTGGGGGATTGGCAACATGAATCCCATCACCCACAATGCTCATGTTCCCCATTTTGTTGTGGCAAGCATAGCTATGGCTTTCGGTATGCTAACTCTGGCACAAAGTGTCCGTGCCCGGCAGCCCAACCATTTCCGCCTGGCTGGCTTCGGCTTCTTGGTCGCTTGGTTGCTCCCTTCTTTGGGGATTTTATGGGTTGCTGTATTTGTGGCTTTTCTTGTATATGCCATTTGTTACTGGAAATACCCAATCGGACAGGGTGTGCGTACGCTATTAACTTTAATACCGGCAGCTTGCATGGTGGCACTCCCAGTGGTGGTGAGTCGTGGCGATCATGTCTGGGCGGAATATGTTAGATTGGCGGTTGCGGTTACTGGGACAGTGGATCCCATAACTTGGTTCATGCATTTGGGAGTGCTCGGTGTCCTGGGCTTGTGGGGCGCCATAAAGACGCTTCGTGGCTCAAGACCAGATGAGGCGGGGAGGGTGTTAATGGCTGTCTGGCTATTGATGACTTTCCTACTTTCCTTCTTGTTCCGAGTGGGTTCTCCGAGGTTGATGGATGGTTTATATTTGCCCGCAATTGCCCTCTCTGTACCACTGATCATTAATCCAGGAATCTCACGCCATCGCTATAATATTTTTCGTTTCGCCGTTGCTCTTGCTCTACTTCCCGGTACAGTGGTCACGTACATTTACCCTTGGGCGGGCCGCTTTCATGTGGCTGGGGTTGACCATCGTCTGAGCTTACAGGATGCTGATCTATGGCCGGTCGTGTTGTCTGAGGATGAAGATGCTGCCTTGGGTATTTTAGAGTCTGAAGCTAAAGCAGATGATATCGTGATTGCTGGGCCCGTGCTGGCCAGCTTCGTACCAGGATTTACCGGCCGGCGCGTTTACTTGGGGCACATTGTGGCAACGCTTAGATTTTGGGACAAATTAGCTGTGGTAAAGCAACTCGAGGAGCAACCAACACTCTTGGGACTTGCGAACGCGCGCAGTGTCTGGATCCTCGACACCCCCAAAGAGCATTTGTCTCGCCCCCCAAGCTTGCGCCTCCAGTCAGGGAGAAACCTATGCTTGAATCAGGAAACTGAGAGTGGAAAGGTGATTCTGGCTCATTATATTCCATGCGGGTAGTGCGAGGATATGTTGAGTTGGAATTGAGATGAAGATAACCGCTGTAATTCCGGCCTACAATGAGCAGGAGAGTATCGCTGAATTATCTCATCGGCTGCAGGCGAGTGTTTGTAGTTTGCATATTGACGTTGACATCTATTTTGTGATCCAGGGCGACTTTGCTGCAGTTACGGAACTTGAAGAACTAAACAAGCGCGAGGCACCGGAGGTCAGGTGGAGTTACTTTCCTGAACCCCTGGGAGTCGGGCCTGCCTTCGGGTATGGTTTCCAACGTATCGCACCGGACTGCACGCATGTCTTAACAATGGACGCTGATTTGAACCATCAGCCCGAAGAATTATCGAAATTTGTAACATGTATGGATGCCGATGGTGCTGACATCGTTGTTGGATCACGCTACATTCCTGGTGGAACTATGGAAGGCATGCCATTTTGGAAATTTGGATTGAGTCGGTTAGTGAACGGCTTTTTTTCCTATACTACAGCCCTGAAAATCCGCGATAAAACATCGGGTTATCGGCTGATGAAGCGCGCGGTTATTGATGCTGTCGGGACAAATACAGTTTCACGTGGGTTCGAATTTTACTTGGAGTTTCTGTTGCACGCTTTCAAAGCTGGCTTTGGCATCTGCGAAGTGCCTATCATCTATAAGCCTCGGCTTGCGGGTGTAAGTAAGATGCGCAAGCCAGAGACACTCATTCATTATGTCGGCGTGCTCTGGAGAACTCACTTTGTGCGCTCAGGAGAGCCACATGGGCGCGGGTTCTCACGTCGGTTGTCATAATCTGACATTTGACAATAAGCATCTGTCGGATTGCGAAGTGTCGCGTATAATGAATACACACATTTATCTTATTGGCTACATGCTTGTGATCCAACGGGCGTACGGCTCGGACGTGGTAGCTACATGTCCAACGTAATACTTGTTTACCCGCACACTGGCTTAGACTTACAGGGCGTCTCGGTTTGGATGCCATTGTCGTTGTTACAGGTGGCTTCAACCCTTTGCGGCGATTATGATGTGGTTATTGTTGATCAGAGGGTCGACGATGATTGGCGTGGTACCCTGCAGGATCTGATAATTGCAGACACCCTCTGCGTGGGTATTTCATCAATGACAGGCACTCAGATACGGGGAGGTCTGGCAGCTGCACGTGTAGTCAGAGAGAACAATCCAGAGGTTCCAATCGTGTGGGGTGGTAATCATCCGACCCTGGTACCGAGAACTACGGCGCAGCATCCTTTGGTAGACATTGTCGTAATGGGAGAAGGCGAGGTCACTTTCCGACAGTTAGTGGAAACACTTGAGAAGAACAATCACTGGCATGGGATCCCAAATATATGCTTTGAGACAAATGGCGAGATATTCTCTAACGGGACTGGAACCGACCCAAAGTATTTCATAGATCAGACACTGGTTCCCCCGCTCCCTTACCATCTAGTCGATGTGGAGCAGTATGTAGGTGGTCGATTGGTCTTTGGCAAGGGGGTGAGATCTCTCCCTTACATGAGTTCACAGGGTTGTCCGCACCCTTGCACTTTCTGCTGTCAACCCGTTCTTTCCGGTCGTCGTTGGAGGAAGCAACCCGCTGAGATGGTCTTGGAACGAACCATGAGGCTCAAGGAAGAGTACAACCTCGATGCCATAGAGTTTCACGATGAAGAGTTTTTCGTTGACCGGAGACGTGGTGCACTGATAGCTGAGATGATTGCCGGTGACTACCAATGGTATGTGCAAACCCGAATGGATGACTTGCTTGCGCTGGATTTAGATGCCCTTGAACGCGGCGGTCTCAGAGTCGTTCAGCCAGGATTGGAGACGGGATCGGCCCGCATTCTAGAGATGATTCAGAAAGGAGAGACCATCGAGCAATTCCGCCTAGCCAATAGCAAGTTGGCGTCAACGAGCATTCGATGCACTTACAATTTCATGATGGGCTATCCAACTGAAACTGAACGCGACCTCGAAGACACTGTGGATTTTGCACTGGAGCTAATTGAGGCCAACCCCAACGCAAGCGTGGCCGGTTTTTATGTCTATGTGCCTTATCCGGGATCTGAACTCTTTGCACAAGCGGTCAAGGATGGCTTTGTGCCTCCCGACACTCTTGTGGGCTGGTCGGCATTTCACCGGCAACACTTGAATACACCTTGGGTGGATGGCAGAACAGAAACTGTCGAAATGCTGATGTACTCGTCCAAATTCATCGACAGTAGGCGGTTCCGTTATGCTTTTAAGGATAACCTATGGATGACAGGTGCGGCGAATCTCATGGAGATCATGTACCGTCGTCGGTGGAGACAGCACAGCTTTCGCAAGACGCCCGAAATCTACGCGCTTTCCTGGCTGGCGAGAAGGCAGTTTTCTTGGTGAGTCAACTAGCTCAACACAAGCACAAAGCAGTTTCGCGTAATTGAGTGCCACCGCCTTTGCCCTCTCAATTCAACCGTTGCGCAGTGGCGCATGGCAACCTGCGGATAGAGCAGGAAGGCTTGTGAGCGGGCATTCAACATAGGCGTCCGTCACGAATAAACTCCTTATCCATCGTCAGGCGTAAGCTCCGCTGGTTTCTACTAGAATTCAATACAGGCTGTTGTGAGATCACTCGATAAGGCTCACCTGGCTGGCCATTTGTTCTATGGTATTTCTCGCAGCTGTATGAGAGTGCCTTCACCAACTCCCACTCTGTGACATGAGTCAAATAATCGGGACACTGAAGTATCGGGCTCGAACAAACGATGAGGACCTATCTAGGCTACTCTCTTCTAGTCTTTGGTTGATTGTCCTAACCGGCTTGATGTCTCTCCATTTCATACTGATCCCATTTCTAGTACAGGAGATTGGGTTTGTGCCCGCTTTTGCTCCCGCGAATGCCGCGCACGCCGATGCCGTCATCGGCCACATTCCGATGGTCATGAAGCTTCAACATGGATTGCCGGCATTTGGGGACGCGTTTGTTCGGAGTGAAAGTTCTCAGCTGATTGTTTATCCGCCGCTTCCGTATTTCCTGCTCGCCCTTGTCGGCTGGCCGATTGCAAATCGTCTTGAGGCCCTGCCATTGATCGCTACAGTGCTGCTGACGCCGGTGAATGCATCACTCCTGTACAACTTGGCAGGTCGCATAACACGCTCTCAAAGGCAAGCTGTTCTTGCCGCGACGGTGGGCTTGGGTTTTAGTGAGTTTTTTATATTTCAGCCCTGGCATTGGGTTAACTTCAGGAAAGTTGTAGATACTTTGCAGGGCCCCATCTTTTTCAATGCCATGGTTAACCCACAGATTTCCTTCATTCTGCTGTGTGCCAGCCTGATTGCGCTTTATAGGTTGGTTTTCATGCCGGGGCGACATGCAGTTGTCTTGAATGCGGTACTCTTCGGATTATCTTTCTACACTTATTCTTTCTTGTGGACGTATCTAACGGGACTTTACACTACCGTTGGCCTGTACTTTCTGTGGCGTCGTGATTTCAAGAGATTGCGGCTGCTCGTGGTGTCAGTGGTGGTGGGCTTGCTTCTGTCTGCTCTCTATTGGGCAGATGTGCTGCAATTTCGACAGACGGCAGGTTATGCTGATTTTCAGGACAGGTTCGCAATTGGCAGGCGTACCGGTTTATCCGAACGGCTGGTGCATTTACGGCCTCACCTGTTGACCTTGGCAGGGTTGGGTTTGTTCGTCATCAGGCGCAATGCGAGATATATGTTCTTGTTTCTTGCGCTTTTGACAGCGGAATTGATATGGAAATCTCCAGTTGTGATCGGAGTTGACTTTCAGACGCTGCACTACGCGTACTTTGTTTATGGCCCACTTGGTAGCATTGTGTGCGTTGTTGTGGCCGGCGAAGTCGTACACAGTTTGCGTGTGCTCAACCACAGACGTGTACGCATAGGTTTGGGTTGCGGAACACTTATCGGTATGTTGTTACTTATCGGATACCGGACGGCAGCATACTCGGCCATATATCATCCGGCTTTTGCCATCCCGCCGGCCATCCA
Source organism: Rhodospirillaceae bacterium (assembly GCA_002725625.1). Taxonomy (GTDB): domain Bacteria; phylum Pseudomonadota; class Alphaproteobacteria; order Rhodospirillales; family UBA2165. The sequence continues at coordinate 8,220 of PBQI01000096.1, forward strand.
GAGCGCATACGATTACATCCGCCACCATGCCGCAGCAGGTACAGTTGTGTTGGCTGCGGACCCCGAAGTAAACATGCGCGTTCGGAGCGTGGCACCCGTATATGTCTATGTTCCCTCGGGTTGGGCATCGTTTGTAACCAACGAAGAAATGTTACTCCGAGAAGCGGAGGCCTTGCGGTTCTACGGAATCGATCCTGTCCGTATGTTTGCTTCTACTCCAGGGAGAGGACTGATCGCAATTGAAAACTATTTGTTTGCCCTGTCCATAGATTATCCTTCTCAGGAAAAGCGTCGGGAAGCAATCCTCGCCGCCTCTTCTGGGATCAAGCCCGGAGCTCTCAGTCATCCAGTAGACATCGTCTGGCAGGGGCCTTACGAGCGGCGATTTGGGGTTGACGATTTCGCTGGATTGCCGGTAATCTACGAGAATGAATTAGTCACTCTATACGAGTTTGGAAGCTGGGGAAAGCGTTGACGCCCGTGATTCGTGGGCAGGTGGACGTAGTGACGTGCGAATGAATGAAAATGAGACAGCTGCGAGAGTGTGATGCGAATCGGCATTGATGCAGTCCACATTTCACAGACGCATAAGGGCAATGCCCGGCTTGAGCGAAGTATTGTAACTGCATTAGCGCGCCTGCACGCAGTACATGAGTTTGTCGTTTTCCTAGGTGCACCAGTTCATCAATTGCGTCTTCCTGATGTGCCCCACATTATGTATGTCACGGCCCCCAGTACAAACCTGATTGCTTGGGAACAGATTATCCTGCCGTGCCTAGCACGGCGATATGCGACTGAATGTCTGATTACCTTCTCAGACAGAATTGCACTGTGGAGTCCAAAACGTGTCGTGATGTATGTAGCGGAAATACCGGATTACAGAATACATATGAACCGTATCTCCAATGCTGGAAAATATCAGCATTTCAGCGATTTGCTTACTAGGTTGATATTCCCTATCTCGCTAAGAAGGTCAATGCATGTTTGTGCTCCGTCACATGCAACAATGAAGGACTTGATTGCTCAATACGGTGTGCCGTCGAACAAGTTGACGGTTGTATTCGAAGCAGCCTCCGAGCAATTTCAGCCGGCAACAACTGACACAAACAATGAGGTTGTACGCTCACGTTACGATTCGGCAGCAGGTTATGTGCTACATTTCTCAACCGGAGATCCACGCGAAAACACATTTGTAGCACTACAGGCATTTGCCGAGGCAGATATACCGTCATCAATAAGGCTCGTGCTTCCGGGCAATCTTGATAGAGACATTGCACCGCTGATTGCTATGGCGAAAGAACTCAATGTGGGTGATAGGGTCCGGCCTTTGGGCTGCGTGCCAGACACTGAGCTTCTCGAGTTATACCAAACTGCGGATGTTTTCATCGATTCAACCCTCTATGAAGGTTTCGGTTTGCAGGTACTGGAGGCGATGGCGTGCGGTGTGCCGGTGGTGTGCTCAAATGTGACATCTCTGCCGGAAATAGTTGGCGATGCTGCTATCACCTGTGACCCTGATGACGTAGCTGCCTTTTCCGCCGGGCTTGAAGCGGTACTGAATAACCCCGAACAGGCAACGACCATGCGCGCTGCTGGTCTCAGGCAGGCAGCCCGTTTCTCGTGGCAGCGCACGGCGCGGGAACTGATTCGCATTTGTGAGCGTGCCGCGGTCTGATGGAAGCGTGGTGAAGGAAGGGGCCGAACCGGTCCGTGTTGCGCTGCTAACCGAGATCATCTCTCCTTATCGCATTCCGGTATTCAATGAGTTGGCTGCAGATAAGCGCATTGACTTGGATGTGCTTTTTTTCTCTGAGTCCGAGGGGCGGCGGAATTGGCGGGTTCCTTGGGAGCGAATACGCTTCAAGCACCGTGTGTTGCCGGGTGTTTTGATTGCGCGTCGTTATCAGGGCGGTCCGGTGTTTTTCAATCCGGGAGTATTAACTGCGCTGCGACAGGGGAAATACCAGGCTGTCATCTGTTTTGGATATCACCACCCGACCATCTGGCTTGCGCTGCTGTGGTGCCGGTTTTCGCGTGCACGCGCTTTGCTGTGGAGTGAGAGTACGCTGCGGGACGCAAGGTCTTTAAGCGCGCTTGTCGAATGGCTCAAGCGGCGTCTTCTGCGGTGTTTTGACGGCTTCGTGGCC
>PBQI01000097.1 GCA_002725625.1 Rhodospirillaceae bacterium
CTAAGGTCCTCCAGAAAGCCCAGATCGACGATATCTGAAGGTTGATCCAGCCGTTGCTTCAAAACCGGCACCAGTGTCATGCCCCCAGCTAGGTAACGGGCGTCGGCGGCGGCGGAATATTTTGCACAGGCGTCATCGACGGAGTCAGCGCGTTGGTAGATAAAATCATACATGGCCTTCTCCCTCTATTTGCTCATGGTCTTCGCCGCTGCCCCGATGGCTTCGACGATATTGTGATAGCCGGTGCAGCGGCAGATATTGCCTTCCAGGGCATGGCGGATTTCATCAGATGTGGGATTAGGATTGTCCTCCACGATGCCGATGGCGCTCATCACCATGCCGGGGGTGCAAAAACCGCATTGCAGGGCGTGATGCTCCCGGAAGGCTTCCTGCATGGGGTGCAGCGTGTCACCGTCGGCCAGGCCCTCGATTGTCGTGACCTCGGCGCCGTCGGCGTGGGCGGCCAATATGGAACAGCTTTTGATAGCACGGCCGTCCATGTGCACGGTGCAGGCGCCGCACTGGGAGGTGTCACATCCCACATGGGTACCCGTCAAACCAAGATGTTCGCGTAAAAACTGAACCAGGAGCGTGCGCCCCTCGACTTCCCCTGTTACGGCTTTCCCGTTGACCGTCATTGTTATGGAGTACGACATTTTTTGCCTCACATTATTCTATTTTCGCTAAAAATAGCACTCCCGATAAACTCTAGCAATCCTTAGAAACATAGCAATATCTAAACAATTCATAACAAATCGATTTACTTGAACCGAATATTAATAAAGCCGTATATTAATAGGGCTTCGAGCAATATCGGAAGCAAATACCGAGGAAACATGCCCGCCGCCGTTGATTCAGTTTTTGAACTAGCCTTTTGGTACTCGGATCGTGCCTTAGACGATAATGAGTATCTTCAGCCTATCAAGCTGCAATACATCCTGTTTTTGTCCCAGGCTTATTTCGCTGTCGCCTATAACGGTAAAAAATTGGTGCCGGCGATATTTGTCGCTGACGATGTTGGGCCGATCGAACCGTCTGTTCACCGCGCTTGGATCCGGGGACGGCCGATATTTGAGGGGGACGTAAAACTGAGCAATGATGTACGGATATTCGCCGACAGCATCTGGCGGCGCTTTGGTCATCATTCGGCGGAATACCTGGCTAAAATGTGCCAGCGTAGCCCTTGCTACCGCACCGCCTACCAGCGCGGAATGCGTGGAGAGATTTATCTCGAAGAGATGCGCGATGACTTTACCCGCGCCCATGATACCCCGGCTGTCGAAAAGGTGGTGAAACCTAAAATTATGCGCTCCCACAAAGGTAAAGCCGTGGCTGTTAAAGCCTGGATGCCGCGCAAAGTGGTGGTGAAGAAATAGCAGCCTTTACTGGGCGTAGAAGGCGATCAGGAATACTCCCAACAATACGACGATAACACCTACGGAAGACCCGATGGCGTGGGTACGGCCGAGCAGTCCTTTGGGGCCATGATAATAAAAAATAGTATGGATGATGCTTCTAATGCCCGAATATAGGGCTAGCATGATTTCTCGCCGCAATTCCACTGTGGCCACGGCGAAGAATTGCACGATCAGGGAGCCGAATCGGCGGTAAAACCAATCCCAGTCCAGGCTGATGGTCAGGGTTCGTTTCATCAGCGGCAGCGCCAGGAAGAACGACAGACCGGCAAATAACAGAAGTTGCAGCTGATTAACCACGTGCGGTACCGTATAAGGTTCGTACGTTATCGAGAACGGAAGAATATCGTACAGGGGCCCCGGCGCGATACCCAAGGTAATGCACAGGAAAGCAAAGAAAATCATGGCTGCTTTCATATTCCAGGGCGGATCCTTTGGCCGCAGGCCGGAATCCTTTTGAAAGAAAACGAACCAGGGAAATTTTATACCGGCGTGAAGGAAAACTCCCGCCGAGGCAGCGGCCAGACACATCCAGATCACCAACATATGTTCATCGCTGGCTGCCTGGGCAATCATGGATTTTGAAATAAAGCCGGAGGTTAAAGGAAAGGACGAGATGGCCAAGGCCCCGACGATGCCGCATATGCAGGTAATGGGCATGCTTTGGAACAGCCCGCCGAGATCGGTGCATTTACGCTTGCCGCCAGTCATGTAAAGCACCGAACCCGCTGACATTAGCAGCAACGCTTTATAGATAATATGGGTAAAGGCGTGGGCCGCTGCACCGTTCAGGGCCATTTCGGTGCCGATACCGATGCCAGTCACCATGAAACCCACCTGATTGATGATCGAATAGGACAGGATGCGCCGCATATCGTTTTCGAGAAGGGCGTAGATGATGCCGTAAAAAATCATATAGACGCCGACATAAATTAGAATATCGGCACCGGGGAAACCCTTCAGCAGAACAAAGACGGCTGTCTTAGTGGTAAAGGCGGAAAGGAAAACGGTGCCGCTGAAAGAGGCTTCCGGATAGGCGTCGGGCAACCAGGCCGTCAGCGGCGGCGCGCCCGCATTGACCAAAAAACCGATCATGATCAGCCAAGTGCCGATGCTGTTGGGGGTCATAGCCTGGAAAGTCACCGAGCCGGTATCGGCAATATGCGCGATGATTCCGATCATAAGTACGACGCCGCCCAGCAGGTGGATCATCAGATAGCGCATGGAAGCCTTATAGGATTCCGGCGTGTATGCCGCCCAGATCACCATGGTCGAACCCAAGGCCATGATTTCCCAGAACACAAAGACGGTAATCAAATCACCAGCAAAGGTGACCCCGATGGCGCTGCCGGCATAAACAAAGGCAGCAGCCAGTTCGATGACCTGTTTCTGGCTGAGGGCGAACAATCCGCCGGCAAAGGCCATGATGGCGAAAACCGTGGCGAAAAGCCGGCTTAAGGTGTCGCCTTGGACAACGGCCAACTGATAATCGAGGAATGGCAGTGATAACTGAACGCCATCACCAATCTGCCAGATACCCCAAAGGACGATCAACGGTAATCCCAGTATCAGCGTGGTGCGGACGTTGGCAGTAACGAATGGTAAAAGCAGGCCTCCGATGATGAGAAGAAGACCCGGCGGGAAAGAACTAATCGTCATAATACGTGTCCCCCCGTTTTAAAAAGATAGCTAGAAATTTGGAGAACAGAATCATGGCGAAACAGGTCAACAGACCGTACCAGGAATAAAACCCGAAACTGCCGTCGATACCAAAGGAAGCATGTTGGTGAATGACTAGGTCGGCCAGCACCAGAACCGCCAAAACGGCAAAGCCCAGGCGCCACAACAGCTTGATGGTTTTCGGTCGGACCAACCAGTGGAGTTGTGTTTGATCATTCATTACTTGGTTCTTTACCTGCGGACTACTAGGTGGGCAAGTTCGAGGGGTAGCCCGGAAAAGAAAAACAAGAGAACGGTCCCGGCTGCTGTTGCCGTCAAAGCAATGACAATCGGCAGCGGTGCTTCACCATGCTTCGTACCGTGCCCGGGATTTTTTCCGTGTCCGGGATTATCATCCGCTTCCTTGAAGAAGGCTTTGTAGACAATGGGCATGAAGTAGCCGGCGTTGAGCAAGGTACTCAGGACAATGACGCCGATGGCGAACAGATGCTCCGCCTGAATAGCGCCCATCAGAATGTACCATTTACTCATAAACCCGGCTGTCGGGGGCACCCCAATCATTGAGAAGGCCGCCACGGTAAAAGAACCCATGGTCCAGGGCATTTTGCGTCCGATTCCGTTGAGCTGGCTGACTTCCGTTATATGGGCGGCGGTGTAGATCGATCCGGCGGCGAAAAAGAGCGTGATCTTACCGACCGCATGAGCCGCGATGTGGAGAATCGCACCCATCACCGACAAGGGTGCCAGAATCGCAGCCGCCATGATGACATAAGACAATTGGCTGATGGTGGAGTAAGCTAGTCGGCGTTTTAAATTGTCCTGACGAAGCGCGACGACTGAAGCGGCAATGATGGTGAAGCCCGCGACGTAAACCAGCCAGTTTGTCGCCAATGAATTGGCGAGGAACTCATAGCCGAAGATATAAACGATCACTTTGACAACCGTGAACACACCTGCCTTGACGACCGCCACTGCATGGAGAAGGGCGCTGACAGGTGTCGGCGCCACCATGGCCGCCGGCAGCCACCGGTGAATGGGCATCAATGCCGCTTTACCGATGCCATACATGTATAGGAAAAGCAGAAGGCTCACTGCAGCGCCGGTCATTTTACCGTCAAGGACACCCCCCGCTTTGAAATCAAGCGTGCCGGTGGCATGCCATGTCCAGATAATGGCTAAAAGCTGAAGGCCGATGGATGTGGAAAGCAATATGCCCAGATAGGTGCGGCCGGATTTCATGGCTTCCGGTTTGCCGGAATGGGCGACCAGCGGGAACGTGCAAAGGGTTAAGATTTCGTAGCAGATAAACAGGGTCAGCATATTACCGGCGAAGGCCACGCCGACGGCACTGGCCAGTGCGATGGCGAAAAAGAAATAAAACCGGGTCTGGTTTTTCTCTTTATTGCCGCGCATGTAGCCGATGGAGTAGATAGAATTCACGATCCACAAGCCGGAGGCAATCAACCCGAACAACAGCCCTAAAGGTTCAACGGTGAAGGTAATGTTGAGACCGGGAAATATTTCCGTCAGGGTCACACTCGGCCTTTGACCGTCGAGAATAATATGGATCAGAGTGCCGACCACCAGGAACATGAAAACGGCGGTAATCAGGGTCACGGTTTCCCGCAGGTTGGGAATTCTACTGGTCGCCAGAATGACCAATGAGCCCAGGAGCGGGATGGCGATGGCCCAGATGATGGCGTTCTCCGGTGAGGTCATGGCGTTACTCCGATCAGAGACCGGGCGGCCGCCATTGCTGTAGAAACGGAAAGATTTGTATTGGTGCCGAAATATATATTTGCAGCCACCAAAATCCACATGGGAATAAGCATACCCGCCGGGGCCTCACTGATCTGTGCGGCATCATCGGCCCGTTGTTTGAAGTAGGCGACTTCGACAACCCGCCAGAAATAAATGATGGCCAGTAGGGAACTCATCAGAATCAGAACAGCGACGATCCACCAGTCTTTTTCGATAGCCGCGATGATTAGATACCATTTGCTGACAAAACCCACGGTCAGAGGAATACCGATCAGGCTGAACCCGGCGAGCACAAAAGCCGCCATGGTCAGCGGCATGGCGCGTCCTAGCCCCGCCATATCCTCGATCCTGACCGATTTAATACGGAGGAAGACGCAGGCTAATACCAGGAACAAAGCTGATTTCATCAGCGCGTGATTGAACATATGGAGAATAGTTGCGGCTAATCCGGTGGTCGATACAAGGCTGATGCCGATGGTCATATAGCCGATCTGGGCAACACTGGAATACGCCAGCAGGCGTTTGGCGTTGGTTTGGAAAATGGCAACCGAAGACATCGATAAGATCGCAACTAAGCTGAGAACCAAGAGGAATTCATCGACGGGCAAGGCGGCAAACACTTCGGCACCAAACACGGTGAAATAGATGCGCAAAAATACATAGACTGCTACTTTGGTCGCTGTTGCCGCCAGGAAAGCCGTTACTAACGACGGTGCATAGGCATAGGCGTTGGGCAGCCAAACATGTAATGGAAACAGACCGAGTTTTAAACCGATTCCGATGGTCAGGAAACTGATGGCGACGAGAATGGTCCTGGTTTCGGCAACGGCTGGCAGTCGTTCCGCCAGGTCGGCCATATTCAGTGTGCCGGTCATTTGATACATCAAGCCGACGCCGATGACGTAAAAGGTTGCGCCCACGGTTCCTAATATCAAATAACGAAATGCAGCGGTAAGAGCCTGGCGCTGCGATCCGAGGCTGATTAGTACGTAGCTGGAAAGCGAAGAAATTTCCAAAAACACGAACAAGTTGAAGGCGTCGCCGGTAACAGCAATTCCCAACAAGCCGGCCAGGGTCAGCAAATACATGGTGTAAAATAAGTAGATGCGGTCCTTTGGAATTTCGGCAGCAACACTGGTCGGAGCGAACAGCATGGTGATGGACCCGATCCCCGCAACAATGACCAGAACAAATGCCGATAAGGTATCGATCCTGTATTCAATCCCCCAGGGCGCCGCCCAGCTACCCAGAAAATAAACAATCGATTTATCGGTTTCGAGGATGGTACCCAAAAGCGCTAGGGCAACCGCCAGTCCGATCCACGATACGGCAAGCGCAATAATCCACGTGGCCTGTGTCCTTCTGATTACCAGACATACGGGCGCGGCAATGAGCGGGATAATGACCTGCAGTACCGGTAAATGGATAGCGACATTTTCCGGTATGGCATGGAACAGGGCAGCGAGGACAGAAGTCATACTTCCTCGCTTTCCATGGCGTCGACTTCGCCCTCTTCGACCGTTCCGTAAGCCTCATTAATGCGGACCACCAGTGCTAATCCCAAGGCTGTGGTCGCGACACCGACGACAATTGCCGTTAGAATGAGAACATGAGGGAGCGGGTTGGAATAGTGCGAGATGGCGTCGTCCAGAATAGGGGCCGCACCGCCGTCGATTTTGCTCATGGAAATATAAAAAACAAAAACGGAGACCTGGAATATGTTCAGGCCAACGATTTTTTTGACCAGATTACCGTGAGAAATGACGACATAAAATCCCGCCATCATCATGACCACGACGATCCAATAATTGACCAGGCCAGGCATACTATACATTGCTCAATAGTCCTGACTGGCGAAAACAAAGAAGATGGTGACCATGGTGGCGGCGACAGTAGTGCCGACACCAAATTCGATCAGCAGGATGCCCAAATGCTGGCCGCTAACCGGGTCGTGGGTCAATACGGAAAAATCAAGATAATTGCCGCCCAGTAGCATGCCGAAGACACCGACCCCGGCATAAAGTAAAACACCACCGGCCAGTAGATACCGTGTGAGCCATGAAGGTAAAACCTTGCGGCCGCTTTCGACACCAAAAATCAAGGCGTAGAGAATAAAGGCAGAGGCAAAGATAACACCAGCTTGAAAGCCGCCGCCAGGGCCGAAGTCGCCATGAAATTGCACATAAAGGGAAAACAGCAAAATATAAGGAATCATAAATTTGGCGGCGACGCGCAGGATGGAATGGCGGTTCATATCTCTTTCTCCCTGTCCTCCCGCACCACGGCTCGTCTTTGACCCGGCCGCCAGCGGTTACGTCCGCGACCCAGAAGTAGCAGTACGCCAATGGCTGCAGTAAAAATAACGACTGTTTCACCCAGAGTATCGTAGCTGCGGTAGCTTGCCAAAACCGAGGTGACGATGTTAGGAACGCCGACTTCTTTTTCCGACCCCTGCACATAGCGGGGGTATACGTGCTTGTTGGCCGGTGCATTCGGATCACCATAGACCGGCATATCCAAGGTGCCGTAAATCAGCGCCGCGCCTGTAGCCAAAACGATCAGCAAGGGCACTGTGGATTTTTTTAACTGCGGTTTCTCGACGGTTGATGTTATGGCCAATGTGGCGAGCATCAGTAGTGTCGAAATACCAGCGCCCACGGCGGCTTCGGTGAAGGCTACGTCTACGGCCATCAGATGCACCCAAAGAGCCGCCGCCAACAGACTGAATATTCCCGACAACATGACGACGGCGAACAAACGTCTGATAACGTTGATGGCGATCGCAGTTGCCGCCATGAACAGCAGAAGAACGATGTCAATGAAGCCGTCTATTGATCAGCTCCTATCACATTGCTGATGGCAGCACCATCTGTCAGCGTTTTGCGCGGACGCCGGTCTTCTTTAAGTATGGGTTGCCGTCCGCCGCCCAAGGCCGCTTGGGCCAAGGCATGGGTTGCCGTTGGGCTGGCGAACATGACGAAGGCCAGGATCAAAAACAATTTTACGGTAATAAGACTAAAGCCTGCCTGCAGTGCCATGCCAAGAATCAACATGCCGATTCCCATAGTGTCAGCGATACCGGCAGCGTGCATACGCGTAAAGAAATCAGGAAAGCGCAACATGCCGACGGCGCTGATCAACAGAAATGCTGATCCTATCAGAAGACAAATCCAGCTTAAAATATCGATAAACATGATTACAAATCCCCCAGACTGTCGTTGGCATAGGGGTGGCCGAGGTGGCTGAATTTGAAAAATTTCATGATGGCGATCGTGCCGATGAAATTGATCAGGGCGTAGACCAGGGCGATATCGAGAAACTCAGGCCGGCCGGTCAGAAACCCCATCACGGCGATTAACAACAGGGCTTTGGTGCCAAATACATTCACCGCCAGAATATGGTCGTAAATGGTGGGGCCGATAAAAGCTCGGATCAAGACAAGAGCCATGGAAACGATTAACGCTAAGGCGGCGGCGATGAACATCAGGCGGTACCTCTTACTGTGTCCGCGTCGGCTTCTTCCATGTGGCCCTCCATTTTCGCGGCCCGTTTGTCCATGTGCTGGGATTCCACTTCCTGGGCGGCGCCTTCGGTCAAGGCATGGACGTCGATGATCTGGTGAGCGGTCGCCACCGATACGGTGCCCGGGGTCAACGTAATAGAATTAGCGTATATGACCTGGCCGAGTTCTGTGCGCTGACTGGCAGGGGTGCGGAATAGAACAGGACTGATTGGTAATTTGGGATCAAGGATAATGCGGGCGACATCAATGTTCGCCTTGATGATCTCCCAAGACAGCCAGGGTACATAAGTTATCGCCCGCCATCCCAGATGGATAGGGTGACCTTCGTGGTCCACCAAATCCATTCGATGAGCGATCAGCACAACCAAAATGCAGGATGCGATACCGAGCCAGATTAAGAGCGGCTCAAAGTGACCTGATAACAGCAGCCATATAATAAACAAAACAATGGCCAGACTAAATTTTTTTAACACTCTATCCCCGTTAAACTATGGACTAAATAGTCTCTGACCGGGGTATTTATTTTTATTCACCCTGGTTAGGAAAAACTAGCGGCCTTTTATCCAGGCATCAAGGCAGTTCGACCGCATATTCCGTTAGCGGGCGTATTTCTTTGATAAGGCCTTGTTTTTTCAGGAAGCGGGCAAACCTATCGTACCGGGTCCGGTCCAAGGCAGCTGGTCGAAGCGCGAATCTCGGAATGGTGTCCCGCCACGCCCGTTTATTCAGCTCATCATTGAGGTTTTCGTGCGCCCCAATAAAGGCGGCCCAGCTTTCTGCCGGATGATTTACCAGGAATTGGGTGCCCTTTTCGAGAGCTTCGAGGAATTTCCGGTAGCGGGAATCGCCTAACTTCGATTTGTTGGCGATAATGATAAGTTCGTCATAAGCGGGAACGCCTTCCTCTTCGGGATAGAAGGCCCGGCCCGGCTTTTTCACAATATCCATCTGATTGAGTTCAAAATTTCTAAACGCGCCGATTACCGCATCCACTCTGCCGGTGATAATTGAAGGCGACAAGGAAAAGTTGACATTTACCAAAGTTATATCCTGAAGACTCAAGCCGTGCTTTTGCAGCATTGCGGAGAGGAGGGCGTCTTCAAAACCACCCACGGAAAATCCAATTTTCTTGCCTTTGAGATCGGCGATGCTTTTGATCGGCCCGTTTTTTAGAACCACCAATGAATTAAGGGGTGTGCTGACCAATGTCCCGATACGGATCAAAGGCAGGCCTTGCGAAACCTGAACATGAAGTTGGGGCTGATAAGAAACTGCCAGATCGGCTTTGCCGGCAGCAACCATCTTAGGAGGGGAGTTAGGGTCTGCCGGAGCGATCAAATCAACATCCAATCCAGCGTTCTTAAAGAAGCCTTTTTGTTTAGCGACGATTAGTGGCGCATGATCTGGGTTGACGAACCAATCCAACATAAGTGTCAGTTTATCGGCGGCTTTGACGATATTGCCCGATGCCAGGACCAAAGCGGTGACAATCGGAATAAGGTGCAGTTTTTTCATGGCATGTTCCTACAAGGTCAATCGTTACTGGGTTGGGTTTCTGGAAGCCAGACGAGCGCGCGCTTTAAGGCTGCGTCGACGGCGAAATAAAGGGCAACGGCAATAACCGTCAATACAAATAGTGCTGCGAACATGACGTCGATCTGCATCCGTCCGTTGGCGTGCATCATCAAATAACCGAGTCCACTTGATGATCCGACCCATTCGCCGACGATGGCGCCGATAGGTGCAACGGCGGTAGCGACACGTAGACCGGAGGCAAAAGAGGGCAGGGCTGCCGGAATACGGATATGGCGAAGAATCGCCCAGCGGGTGGCGTTCATTGTGCGGGCAAGATCAAGATAACCGGTTTCGGTTTGGCGCAAGCCGTCATAAAAAGCTGCTGTAACTGGAAAATAGATAATCAAAGTCGCCATGGCGACTTTCGACGCCATACCGTACCCGAACCAAATGGCCAACACCGGTGCCAAGGCAAAAACCGGAATAGCTTGGCTGGTTACCAAGATAGGCATGAGCCAGCGCTGGGCCGGGCGAAAATAACCCATGATCAGAGCACTGAGAGACCCCAACACGGTTCCGAATAATAGGCCCAGAATAATTTCCGCGACGGTCGTGCCGACATGACCGAAAATGATTTCGGCGCGTGATATAAGCGCCTTTGCTACCAAATCGGGCGACGGCAGGATATAAGGCGGGCTGTTGGTCAGCCACACCACAATCTGCCATAAGAATAACAGGCCGATAAAAATCGTTAGCGGACGCAGCAAGGCCATACTATGCCTGCCTTTCATCGGCACGGGCCAGCCGATCCAAAAGGTCAGCCTGGCCTTCGAGGACTTGCGGATCGTGAAGATCTCTGGGTGCATCACCGGTTAATTCAAGGGGGGCGGCTAAGGATACGGGCCTACCCGACAAGACGAAAATTTTGTCGCTGAGCCGCAGGGCCTCCAAAGGATCATGCGTTACTAAAAGGACTGTGCTGCCCGCCAGTAGTTCCGACGCCATGTCCTGGAGACGGACCCGGGTAATAGCGTCTAAAGCCGAAAACGGTTCGTCCATGAGAACGACCGGCCGGTCTTCCATCAATGTGCGGGCGAGGGCAACCCGCAGCCGCATGCCGACGGATAGTTTGTTCGGCAGGTCATCGGCATTTGCCGCCAAACCTACTCGGTTAAGCAATTGCCGGGCGCGCTCCTTGGCAAAGTCATCATGGCCGTTGAGCCCCCGCAGACGCGATCCAAGAGCGACGTTCTCCGCTACGCTCAACCAGGGCAGGAGCAGGTCCTGCTGTGCCATATAGGCGGCTCGGTGTGCCAAGGGCAAATTATCCGAACAAGTGACGGCAACATCACGGGCGTCAGGCACTAGCCCGGCGATCAAGCGCAGTAAGGTGGTTTTCCCCACGCCACTGGGGCCCAGGAGGCATGTCCAGCCTCCGGCC
>PBQI01000098.1 GCA_002725625.1 Rhodospirillaceae bacterium
CAGGATTTTACGGAACAGCATGCGAAGGCGGTGTCGGAGCTTTTAACAAAGGTCGGATTTGAGCCGGCGGATATCGATGTTATCGGATTTCATGGTCAGACGATTTTGCATGATCCTGATCGGGGGACGACCGTACAAATCGGTGATGGCAACTTATTGGCCGCGAAGACCGGTGTTGCGGTCGTAAATGATTTTCGCCGCAACGATGTCGGTGCTGGTGGACAAGGAGCGCCTTTTGCGCCGGTCTATCATCAGGCTTTAGCCGGGCGATTGGAGAAGCCAGTGGTTGTTCTCAATGTAGGGGGCGTGGCCAACGTTACCTGGATTGATGAAGAGACCATGTTGGCGTTCGATACAGGTCCCGGCAATTCGCTGATGGATGATTGGGTTAAAATGCAAGCTGGTATCGATTTTGATTTAGGCGGGTCCATGGCGGCGGCTGGAAAGGTCGATGTGAAAATTCTAAGCACACTGATGGACAATGACTATTTTTTGAAAAAACCGCCCAAATCTCTCGACCGCAATGATTTCTCGATTTTGCCAGTCGCTGGCTTGAGTATCGAAGACGGTGCGGCCACTTTGGCAGCCTTCACGGTTGAAACCGTGGTAAGTGCGAAGGGCTTCTTTCCCCAACCGGCTAAGAGTTGGATAGTCTGCGGTGGCGGACGCAAGAACAATCATTTGATGTTACTGCTGGCATTGAAACTGGGTCAGGATGTTCGTATTTCAGAAGAGGCGGGGTGGCAGGGCGATGCTCTTGAAGCGCAAGCCTTTGCCTATATGGCGGTCCGCTCCTTAATGAATCTGCCGATAAGTTTCCCTGGCACAACGGGTGTTCCCCGACCGCTCAGCGGCGGCCGGTTGCATACTGTGCAATAGTAAAATTGATTTGTCAGGTCGCGGCGGTTATTTTTTCTTTTTCTTAGACGCCTTTTTCTTTTCAGGCTCGCGGGACAGTGATTGATCCAAATAGCGGTTAATTTCCTTGTCCAAATCTTCGATCTTATCCTGGAAAAAATGGTCGGCGTTTTTTAAGACTGAGTAATCGATCTCAATGTTTCTCTGCGCGCTGAGCTTCTGCGCCAGTTTATTTACCGAATCGATGGGCACCTGCTCATCCGTAGTGCCGTGTACAATCAGGCCGGAAGACGGGCAGGGCGCTAAAAAGGAAAAGTCGTCCGTATTGGCGGGGGGCGAGATTGATATAAAACCCTCAATTTCAGGCCGCCGCATCATCAATTGCATGGATATCAGCGCACCAAAGGAATAGCCGCCAATCCAGCAATAAGGACTGTTGGGATTGAACTGCTGCATCCAGTCGAAAGCATAAGCTGCGTCGCTGAGCTCGCCCACACCACCATCAAACACGCCTTGCGAACGACCGACACCTCTGAAATTAAACCGCATAACGGAAAATCCGCGGTCGAGGAAGGCATTGAACATCATATAGACGATGCGATTGTTCATGTTGCCACCTTGGAGGGGGTGGGGGTGCAAAACGATGGCGACTGGAGCGTCCGATTGTTTGCTTTGATGATAGCGGCCTTCAAGCCGCCCTTCAGGTCCATTAAATATTACATTGGGCATGGCAAAATGGGTTTTTTATCCTATATTTTTATTTATGGGCTGGAATTATTGTTGTTCCGTGGTGATTGGGTTAAAAGCCAGACTATTTTACCGAGCTATTTTTCTTTCTAAACCCTATACAGATAGCAATATGCGTGAAATACTTGACTAGAATAGTCAGGATACCTACATTCACCTTAGCGAATAATGGGCCAAAGGTCAAAATACCTTTATTTTTTGCGGGTTCAGTGATCTGAACCCGTTTTTAATAAACTGGAATAAATTATGAAAATAGAATTTTTTCAAAGACTCAAGGAAGATATTGATTCATTTATTGCCAGAGATCCGGCTGCCCGTTCACGGGCAGAAGTAATTCTTTGTTATCCCGGGTATCACGCCATTTTATTTTACCGATTTGCCAATGCGGCCTGGCGCCGGGATTTTTTCCTGCTGGGGCGTTTTATCTCAAATTTGGGGAAAATCATGACGGGCATCGAGATTCATCCCGGTGCCACCATTGGCGACCATTTGTTCATCGATCACGGCAATGGCGTTGTTATCGGAGAAACGTCGGAGATCGCTAACGACGTTACTCTCTACCAGGGCGTCACCCTAGGCGGCACATCGATGGATAAAGGTAAACGGCATCCGACGCTGGAAGACGGTGTTATTGTCGGTTCGGGCGCTCAAGTTTTAGGTCCCCTGACCGTCGGCGAAGCCGCCAGGATCGGGGCCAACGCTGTTGTCCTCAAAGATGTTCCCAAAGGCGCGACCATGGTGGGTATCCCGGCCAAAATGGTTATGGGTCGTGACAAAAGCCACGAAGACGAATTTTGCGCGTATGGCACACCGACCGAGGATCTGCCCGATCCAGTGGCTCGCAGTTTTGAAAGTATGCGCACCCAAATGGTGGCGCTTACTGAACGGGTTGCCGAATTGGAACATGGATTGAACAACGAGAGTGAAGAAGAAATTGAAGATCGGTCTGTTTCGTCATCAGGGAAACGGTAAAAGGCTGGCGAGATTATCGGCGCGCTTCGAAATTTATATGAAGCGAACAAAGGAGTATTAGATTTATGAAGCTAAGCACAAAAGGTAGATATGCGGTAATGGCTATGGCGGATTTGGCCCGGCAATGTGAAGGCGGCCCAGTTGCCCTGGCGGATATCGCCCTTCGTCAGGAAATTTCTCTATCCTATCTAGAGCAACTTTTCGGAAAATTGCGCAAAGGGGCCCAAGTAAAAAGTGTCCGTGGACCTGGAGGCGGGTATTTACTGGCCCGGGACGCCGATCAGATGAAAATTTCCGATATCATCAAAGCTGTTGATGAGCCCATTCAGACCATGCGTTGCACGCCCGGCTCTCCGGCAGGTTGCAGGACTGATGATGCCCGTTGCCTAACCCATGATTTATGGAACGAATTGGGTAACCAGATTCAACTCTATTTAAGTTCGGTGTCCCTGGCAGACGTTATAGAAGGAAGGGTAATCGGAACCAGCGGCCACAACCTTACGCCGTCGGTATCAACGTTATCGGTGGCTGATTCTCAATTGTCCTCTGATCAGGAAATAAAATATCAGTGCGCCGAATAGCGGCCATTCCGCATCAGTATTGAACAGTCCTTTCAGGGTAAAAAATGAACAGCCAAGTTTATCTCGACTACAACGCGACAGTACCTGCTTTGCCGGAAGTTATATCCGCCGTTGCCCGTGCTATGGAGAAATGCGGCAATGCCTCTTCGGTTCATACCATGGGCCGGCAGGTGCGCAAGCTGGTCGAAGACGCTCGAGAGAATCTAGCGGCTCTGGTCGGTGCAAAACCGGCTCAGGTCATATTTACGGGCGGTGGCAGCGAAGCCAATAATATGGCGTTAAATTGCACGTGCCGGGAGGCAATTCTGGTTTCCGCCATCGAACATGTTTCGGTCCTGAATGCCATCGGCAATACCCGGCCGGTATCAGTAGACCGAGATGGTGTTCTAGATCTTCAGGCATTGGAATTTGCGCTCAGTTTGACGAATAAGCCCGCTTTGGTTTCGGTTATGCTGGCCAATAACGAAACCGGCGTTATTCAACCTGTCGCTGATGTCGCCCGCGTTGCCAAAGAGCACGGCGCGATCGTTCACTGTGACGCCATCCAAGCCTTAGGAAAAATTAGCGTTGATTGGCGCGAGTTAAATGTCGATTTTCTTAGCCTTTCGGCTCACAAAATAGGTGGACCTCAAGGTGTGGGGGCATTGATAGTGAATGAAAATATTCCCCTTGATCCATTTATGAAAGGTGGTGGGCAGGAGCGCGGCAGACGCGCCGGTACGGAGAACGTTGCCGGTATCGCCGGGTTCGGCGAAGCGGCGAAAAGCGCTGGTGCGACCATCGATTTCCAATCTGAAATCAAAGTCTGGCGTAACAAAATCGAGAACGAAATCAAATCTATAGCGCCGGCAGCGCAGATTTTCGGTGGTTCTGCCGATCGCCTGCCGAATACGAGCTGTATTTCTATGCCGTGTGTTTCCAGTGAAACTCAACTCATTAACTTCGATCTTGCAGACATCATGGTCAGTGCCGGGTCGGCCTGTTCGTCCGGTAAAGTTCAGGCGTCACATGTTTTGACGGCGATGGGCGTCAAAGAAGATGCGTCACGGACCATTCGCATAAGCTTGGGGGCCGGTAACAGCGAAAATGATGCTGATAAGTTTATTTCGGTCTGGCGGGATATGTACGCCAAATCCGCAACCAGTACAGCGGCTTAAGGGGCGATGATATGGCGATAGAAAAAAGACGAGGCCGCCCAGTTTATCTCGACAACCACGCCACCACGGCCGTGGATCAGCGGGTTGTTGAGGCCATGCTGCCTTATTTCTCGGACAAATTCGGCAATCCCCATTCAGGCAGCCATTTTTACGGCTGGGAAGTGGCGGAAGCCGTTGAAGTCGCCCGGGCCCAAGTGGCCGAAACGATCAGCGCCCAACCCGAAGAAATTTATTTCATGTCCGGTGCGACGGAAGCCAACAATTTGGCCATTAAGGGCGTTGCCCACTTTTATCGCGAACGAAAAAATCACATCATCACCTGTGTGTCGGAACATATGTGTGTGCTCGACACGTGCTTCCAGATGGAAAAGGAAGGTAACCGGGTCACCTATTTGAATGTCGATCAGGACGGTATGATCGATCTCGATGAACTGAACGACGCCGTCTGCGACGATACGGTTCTGATCTCGATCATGACGGTCCAGAATGAAATCGGTGTCATCCAGCCGATGGCCGAAATTGGCGCGATCGCCCGTGAAAAAAATATTTTCCTCCATAGCGACGCCGCCCAGGCGTTGGGCAAAATTCCGCTCGACGTCAAAGAGTTGAATATCAACTTGATGAGCATCACCGGCCACAAGGTTTACGGTCCTATGGGATTGGGAGCGCTATATGTCAGCAACAAGCCGCGCATCCGCCTAGAGCCGATTTTCAGCGGTGGCGGGCAAGAAAAAACATTGCGTTCCGGGACTTTGCCGGCGCCTTTATGTATCGGTTTCGGCAAAACCTGCGAGCTTGCTCTGGCTGAAATGCCGGCAGAAGCTGAGCGCCTGCAAAAAATGCGCGATGGCCTTTTGGCGAGTCTCACCGGGAGGCTCGATGGTATTCTCGTCAATGGCAGCATGGAACATCGCGTTCCAGGTAATTTGAATATCAGTTTTGAAGGCGCCGATGCTGAAAGCGTCATGGCGGCCCTTCCCGATCTGGCTATGTCATCGGGGTCGGCCTGCACATCGGCCTCGGAAGAATCATCATACGTATTACAGGCCATTGGCCTGACCAGCGATATGGCTGAGAACAGTCTGCGCATCGGCCTCGGCCGTTTTAATACCCAAGACGAAATCGATTACGCCGCTGAACGTTTGATTGATGAAATCACTAAAGTCCGCTCCGGCAGGAAGAAAATCGCCAACGCGGCCGCTGAATAGAAATTAATTTGTGAAAGTACCAGGTATAAATACATGACTGCAGTTTCCGATGCCATCGATCAAGTGCAATCCGTCGAGAAATATAAATACGGTTTTGTCACCGATATCGAGACCGATACAGCGCCCAAGGGCCTGAACGAAGATATTATTCGTTTTATCTCCGCCAAAAAAGAGGAGCCCGAATGGCTCTTGGAATGGCGGCTCAAGGCTTATGAAAACTGGTTGATCATGGAAGAGCCCGTCTGGCCCAAGGTCGAATATCCGCCCATCGACTATCAGGAAGCTTATTATTATTCGGCGCCAAAAAGTACTAAAGATGGACCGGAAAGCCTGGATGATGTCGATCCGGAACTGCTGGATACCTATAAAAAACTGGGTATTCCGCTACATGAGCAGGAAGTACTGGCGGGCGTCAAAAACGTCGCTGTGGATGCCGTGTTCGACAGTGTATCCGTGGCCACGACCTTTAAAGAAGCGCTCTCCAAGGAAGGCGTTATTTTCTGTCCGATTTCAGAGGCGGTGAAAGATCACCCGGAACTGGTAAAAAAATATCTTGGTTCCGTTGTTCCCTATTCGGACAACTATTTTGCTACGTTGAATTCAGCGGTATTCACCGACGGCTCGTTCGTATTTATTCCCAAGGGCGTACATTGCCCTATGGAACTGTCCACCTATTTCCGCATCAACGCGTCCAACACGGGGCAGTTTGAACGGACCCTGATCATTGCCGAAGAAGGTTCCTACGTCAGTTATTTGGAAGGTTGCACGGCGCCCATGCGGGATGAAAACCAGCTTCATGCGGCGGTGGTCGAATTGGTGGCGCTGGATGATGCCGAGATTAAATATTCGACGGTGCAGAACTGGTATCCGGGCGATGAGAACGGTGTCGGCGGCATCTACAATTTTGTCACTAAGCGTGCCGCCTGCCGCGGCCGCAACTCGAAAGTCTCCTGGACGCAGGTTGAAACCGGTTCCGCCATCACCTGGAAGTACCCCAGTTGTATTCTGCAGGGTGACAATTCGGTGGGTGAGTTCTATTCCGTCGCCATTACCAACAATTATCAGCAGGCCGATACGGGCACCAAGATGATCCATCTGGGCAAGAACACGTCTTCCAGGATCGTTGCCAAAGGCATTTCCGCCGGTAAATCCCAAAGCACCTATCGCGGGCTGGTCAAAATGATGCCCAAGGCGGAAGGATCGCGGAATTACACACAGTGTGATTCCCTATTGATCGGCAGCGAGTGCGGCGCCCATACGGTGCCCTACATCGAAAGCCGTAATAAATCGGCCAAGGTGGAACATGAAGCGACCACCTCCAAGATCGCCGACGATCAATTATTTTACTGCCGCCAGCGCGGCATGTCAGAGGAAGAGGCGGTGGCATTAATTGTCAACGGTTTCTGCCGCGAAGTAATGCAGGAACTGCCCATGGAATTCGCTGTCGAGGCGCAGAAACTTGTGGGTATCAGTTTAGAGGGCAGCGTGGGCTAGTGCGCCATTATTTATTTGGATAAAAGATTTAGAAAGTAGAGTAGATAAAAATGTTGGAAATCAAAGATTTACACGCCGAAGTTGGTGGTAAGGAAATTCTCAAAGGCCTCAACCTGAGCATCAATGCTGGAGAGGTGCATGCCATTATGGGCCCCAACGGCGCCGGTAAAAGTACGCTCTCATACGTTTTGGCGGGCCGCGACGGCTATGAAGTTACTGGCGGATCGGTGACGTTCAAAGGTAAAGACCTGTTTGAGTTGGAAGCGGACGAGCGGGCCGGGGAGGGTGTCTTCCTGGCCTTTCAGTACCCAGTTGAAATTCCCGGCGTATCCACCATGAATTTTCTAAAAACAGCCGTCAATGCGGTGCGCTCCCATCGGGGGGAATCTGAGTTCGACGCCATGGATTTCCTCAAATTTGTGCGCTCGAAAACAAAAGAACTCAACATTTCAGATGACATGTTGAAGCGCGCCGTCAATGTTGGCTTCTCGGGCGGTGAGAAAAAACGGGCGGAGGTATTGCAGATGGCAGTGCTGAACCCAACCCTGGCTGTTCTCGATGAAACCGATAGCGGACTCGATGTGGATGCGTTGAAAATCGTCGGCGAAGGCGTCACGGCGCTACGTTCGCCGGAACGATCCATGCTGGTGATCACCCACTATCAGCGCCTGCTCGACTATATCGTGCCGGACGTGGTCCATGTTCTGGCCGACGGCAAGATCGTCGATACCGGCGATAAAAACCTGGCTATTGAGCTCGAGAAAAATGGCTACGCCGAATATACCGAGGCAGCGTGATAGTATGAGCAACGATAATCTCTCAACGGCGGCTCAAGCCTTTATTGAGCAGCATGGTGCGCTATCCGCGCCCGATGGTGCACCCTGGCTTATCGATTTACGGGATAAGGGGCTCAGCGCCTTTTCCGATCAAGGCCTGCCGACACAAAAACTGGAAGACTGGAAATACACCAGCCTGCAGCCGCTTGATCAAATTGGTTTTACGGTCTGTAATGGCAAATCCAGTTTAACGCAGGATGATCTGCCCCGCCTGACATCGGCGGAAACCGAGGTGCACCATCTGGTGTTCCACAATGGCCACTATTGCGCCGACCTTTCCAACATCGGAGATCTCCCGACGGGTGTGCGTGTCATCAATTTGGCCGACAATTTGACGGAACTGGAACCCCATGTCGCCAAAGTAGGATCGTACGAGAATACACCGGTTCTGGCACTTAACACCGCTTACATTGAAGACGGTTACGCCGTACTTATTGATGGTGTTGAACTGACCGTGCCCATCGAAATCCTTTATATCAGTGAAGCCGATGACGGTCCGGCGGCCTATCATCCGCGCAATATTATCGTCACCGCTAATAACAGCCGGGTGACCATCCTGGAACGCCATATCGGAATCGGTGATGGGATCTGTCTCGCCAATCATGCCGTTGAAGTTTCGGTTGCCAGCGGCTCACGGGTAAAACATTTTCGATCATTCGAGGAAAGCGCCGGTTCGTTTAATCTGTCGGCCGTCAAAGCCGAAGTCGGAAGGGATGCGGCGTACGAAAGTTTTGTCATGTCCCTGGGCGGTAAACTGGGGCGGAGCGAAATTGACGTTGCCCTCAATGAGCCGGGTGCCGAGACCAAGCTGAACGGCGTCTATTTGGCTGACCATGATCAGCATGTCGATCATACCACCAATATTACCCACAATGCGCCGCACACCACCAGCCAGGAAACCTACAAGGGCGCCTTGGACGGTAAGTCGCGGGCGGTCTTTCAAGGGGCAATCCTGGTGGCGGAAGGTGCCGACAAGGCCGACGGACGTATGAGCAACAAAACCTTGCTGCTGTCCGATGACACCGAAATTGATTCCAAACCGCAGCTCGAAATTTACGCCGACGATGTCAAATGCGCCCATGGTTCAACTGCCGGCGAATTGGATGAAGAGGCTTTGTTCTATTTGCGATCTCGCGGTCTGCCGGAAAATCAAGCGCGGGCCTTGCTGGTGGTAGGGTTCCTGTCCGAGGTCGTTGAGGATTTCGACGACAGCGATCTTGCGGATTTGTTCAAAGAAAAGATCACCCGATGGCTGAAGCCGCCGGGCAAGACTGAAAACTAAGAGTAAAATGATGAATGCTGCTCTAGATACGGCTGAAGTAAAGGTACCTGAATACGGGGTTTATGACGTCGACGCCATCCGCGCCGATTTTCCGGCGTTGTCTTTGGAAATCAACGGCTACCCGATCGCTTTTCTTGATTCCGGTGCCAGCGCCCAGAAACCGGACGTGGTGATCGAGCGAATGAACCAGGCCTATCGCGGTGAATACGCCAACGTCCATCGCGGCGCTTATTCGTTGAGCCAAAAGGCCACCGACAATTACGAGGAAGCCCGCACCAAGGTTGCCCGTTTCGTCAACGCAAAAAGCGATGACGAGATCATTTTTACCCGCAACGTGACGGCGGCCATTAATCTGGTGTCTCACTCCTATGGCCGCGCGTTCCTCAATGAAGGCGACGAAATCATCATCTCGCATATGGAACACCATGCCAATATCGTGCCCTGGCAATTGCTGCGGGATGAAACCGGGATTGTTATCAAGGTCGTGCCCATTGACGACGTCGGCAATTTCCTGATGGAGGAATACAAAAACCAACTGGGTCCGAAGACCAAACTGGTGGCGGTGACACAAGTGTCCAACGTTTTGGGTACTGTCGTTCCGATCAAAGAAGTCATTGATCTGGCCCATGCCGCCGGCGCCAAGGTATTAATTGACGGCGCCCAGGGCATCGTTCACAGCCCGGTGGATGTGCAGGCGCTGGATGTGGATTTATACGCTTTTACCGGCCATAAGCTGTACGGTCCATCCGGTATCGGCGTCTTATACGGCAAAATCGATATTCTCAACGCCATGTCCCCGTATCAGGGCGGCGGCGATATGATCGAAAACGTCACTTTTGAGAAAACCACGTACCGGGATGCGCCGGCGCGCTTCGAGGCCGGGACACCGCCCATTGTCGAAGCGGTTGGCCTCAGTGCCGCCATCGACTATGTAAACAGCGTTGGTTTGGACAACATCGCCCGCCACGAACAGGCCCTACTGGCCTATGCCACGGAGCGGTTGAGGGGTTTGGACGGTCTAACCATATACGGCCAGGCGGAAAATAAGGCCGCCATCGTGTCGTTTACTCTGGAAGGTGTCCATCCCCACGATATCGGCACCATTATCGACAGCCGTGGCGTTGCGGTGAGGGCAGGGCATCACTGCGCCCAGCCCCTGATGGACCGTTTCGGCATTGCCGCCATGGCGCGGGCCTCGATGGCTATGTACTCAAACAAAGACGATATCGACGCGTTGGTTGATGCGCTCAATTATGTGAAGGAAATTTTCGGCTGATGGAAGACGATATTCGCGAACTTTACCAGGAAGTCATCCTAGATCACGGCAAGAACCCCCGGAACTTCCGTCATCCCGAGGATGCCACCTGCGAGGCCAATGGCAACAACCCGCTGTGCGGTGACCGCCTGACGGTCTATTTGAAATTAAACGGCGAAAACCTGATCGAGGACGCCGCTTTTGAAGGACGGGGCTGCGCTATTTCGGTGGCGTCGGCCTCCATGATGACGGATATCGTCAGGGGAAAAACGGCATCAGCCGCCGAATCCCTGTTCGATATCTTTCATAAAATGTGCATGGGCGAGGACACCGGCAAAACACCGGATGAATTCACCGATGATCTGGACAAACTGACGGTATTGTCCGGCGTTAAACAGTTCCCGATGCGGGTGAAGTGCGCGACGCTGGCCTGGCACACCATGAATGCCGCCGTCCATCATGAAGAGTCGACGTCAACTGAATAAAATGCGGAATAAATGGAGCGAGTAGAGTAAAATGGACGAAAAATCAATGAACGCGGCGATGAACCCGGTAGGGTCACCTCACGGGCCTTGGGAGGACCATCAGGAACCGGCAACCGATTTCGGCGATGCCACCGGGTTGGTCGGCAAGGCGGGCGCAAAGATGGAGGCGGGGACGATGGTGGCCTCCCGCGAAGCCGTCGTCGACGCCCTTAAAACCGTTTATGACCCTGAAATTCCAGTCGATATTTATGAACTTGGCCTGATTTACGAAATCGATATTGCTCAGGACGGTGATATTAAAATCACCATGTCCCTGACAGCCCCGGGTTGTCCCGTCGCTGGTATTCTGCCGCAACAGGTGGCTGAAGCTGCGGCCTCTTTAACCGGTACTGGTGAAGTGGAAGTATTTCTGGTGTGGGATCCACCATGGGATGCTGAAATGATGTCCGAAGACGCCAAGCTTGCGTTAGGATTTTTCTAGGATATCTAAATAGGGATATCTATTTAGGGATGTTTATTTAGGGGGGCAAACTTTCTTAATAGTAACGAGTAAGAAGAACGGAATTCGATAAATGAATGCAAGTGCGTCTTTAATATTAACCGAATCGGCGGTTTCACGGGTAAAAAACCTGATGGGCCGGACCGACAAGCCCGTCCTGGGTCTCCGAGTCGGCGTGACGACCATGGGCTGTAACGGACACAGCTATAAAGTGGAATACGCTGAAGAGGAACGGCCCCTGGAAGAAGTGATCGAACAGGACGGTGTGAAGATTTATGTCGATCCCTTAGCCATGATGTATATCTTCGGCAGTAAAATGGATTATATTGAAGACAAGATGCAGTCCGGTTTTGTCTTCGAAAACCCCAACGAGACCGGCAGATGCGGCTGCGGTGAATCATTCAGCGTCTGATCGATTTATGCCTAAAATAACCTTTGTAGACCCGGCTGGTGTTCACCGCGATATCGAAGCCCCCGCGGGTAAATCCGTGGCGGAAATCGCTCAGGAAGGCGGTATCGATATTGAAGGCGCCTGTGAAGGTGGCTTGGCGTGTTCCACCTGCCATGTCATCGTCGACCCCAATTGGTACGACCGGCTGAACCCGCCGACGGAAGAAGAAGAGGATATGCTGGATCTGGCTTTTGACCTCAACCGCACGTCCCGGCTGTGCTGTCAGATTACCATGACTGAGGAATTGGACGGGCTGGTGTTGAAGCTGCCCAATGAAACCCGGAATTTGCTGCGATGAGGAACACCTTAGGGATCGATAAGACGCCTGCTGAAACCCGGGTCGTGGTAGCCATGTCTGGCGGCATCGACAGTTCGGTGACGGCGGCGCTCCTGCAGGAACAGGGCTACGATGTTATCGGTATTACCTTGCAGCTCTATGACCATGGCAAAACCGTTTCCCAGCCCGGCGCCTGTTGTGCAGGCCAGGATATCTATGACGCCAAGCGGGTCGCCGATCAGCTGGGATTTCCCCATTATGTGCTCGATTACGAAGACCGCTTTCGGAAAGACGTGATCGAAAATTTTGCCGATACCTATCTGGCCGGCGCCACGCCCATTCCTTGTGTCCGTTGCAACCAAACGGTCAAGTTTCGCGATCTGGTGGCCCATGCCAGGGAACTGGATGCCGACGTTCTGGCCACTGGGCACTATGTGCAGATTGTCGACGGCGACGCCGGACCGGAGCTCCACCGGGGTGCCAACACCGCCAAGGATCAAAGTTATTTCCTGTTCGCCACCACCAGGGAACAACTGAGTTTCCTCAGATTTCCCCTGGGCGAATTGAGCAAGAACGAAACCCGGGCCCAAGCGGAACGTTTCGGCCTGGCTATTGCCGACAAGGCGGAAAGCCAGGACATCTGTTTCGTGCCGGACGGTAACTATGCCGAGGTGGTTAAAAAATTGCGGCCCGGTGCCGTGGTTGCTGGCGAAATTGTGCATTTGGACGGCCGCGTGCTCGGCCACCACGACGGTATTATCAATTATACGGTGGGCCAGCGGCGGGGCCTCAATATCGGCGGCGGTGATCCGTTGTATGTCATCCGGCTTGAACCCACGACAGAACGGGTCGTGGTCGGACCGAGAGAATCGCTGTTGGAAAGCACCGTCTATGTCACGGAAATTAACTGGCTCGGCAACCAGCCGTTGGAAGCCTATGGGGCTGATGGTATTGAGGTGCACGTCAAGCTCCGCTCGCTTCAGCCTCTGGTGGCGGCGACGGTGGTGGGTCTACCCGGCAATCAAGCCGATGTCACGTTGCTCACGGCGGAAGCTGGTGTCGCCCCGGGGCAGGCATGCGTCTTCTATGACGGCGATCGCGTCCTCGGCGGTGGATGGATCACCCGGCGCGAAGAGGACGATTTCCCGGTGACCGCGGCCAACGGTGGCCTTGACAGGATCCCAGCTTGAAAATATACACCTGTTTCCCTTAGCCGTCGGCCGCATCAGGCGTTCCAAGGCAAAGCGGCCCAATCAAGTGGCGGAGTAGCTCAGCTGGTTAGAGCAGCGGAATCATAATCCGCGTGTCGGGGGTTCGAGTCCCTCCTCCGCTACCAACTTTAACGAAGGAAAACAACAACTTAGAGCAAGATTGGTCATGGTCTTTTTTTAGTCCGATATGCCGTGATATGACACGAAATGACACCATATGACAGCAAAAGTATGACGGAGCATATTAAAAGTATGACCGAGCACTCAGGAGGGCACTGTCAGAAGAAACTCAGCTTTGACCCCTGACTGACATTTTCATACTGTTCTGGTATGAAAAATCATAATCCCTTTCGCTATTTCAAGACATCGCCCGAGATCATCCGCCTGGCCGTAATGATGTATGTCAGGTTTCCGCTTTCTCTTCGTAATGTCGAAGATCTTCTTCATGAACGTGGCATCGATATCAGCTATGAAACGGTCCGTTATTGGTGGAATAAATTTGGTCCACTCTTCGCGCGCGAGATCCGCAAGAAACGGATGCACCCAGTTCCCAATCATTCAAATTGGAAGTGGCATC
>PBQI01000099.1 GCA_002725625.1 Rhodospirillaceae bacterium
GAAGGTAGTTGGCGCTTACAAAATCTAAAGACTATTTTTGAAAGAAAATAATGCAGTACAATACATCCGTATGCGGGGGCAGAAACGGTGTACAATAGGGGTTGCATGCTTCATTAAGATTGTATTTGGCAATTATGGGCTACTAACAAATAACAAAAGGAGACGATGCTATGACACAGAAAAAAAATAACGCAGTAACAATAAAAGAAACGCGGATAAGTCGACGTCGATTTCTGCGTAAAGCTGGTATTGCTGGGGTAGGTTTGGCTGCCGCTGCCTGTGCGCCTGGTGCAATCACAGGTGGAGGTGGTACCACTGCCAAGAAGACAGACGAACTGAGCATCCTGAGGTGGAATCACTTTGTGCCGGCGACGGATGAGTGGTTCGACAACTACGCCCAGGAATGGGGCGATGCTAACGGGGTTAAGGTGACCGTGGATGGTATCCATCAGTCGGACATGCCGGCGCGTGGTGCCTCGGAGCTAGCGGCTCAGAGAGGGCACGACATCTTCGAATGGAACTTCGGAACAGGTAGTCCCTTCTTGTGGAAAGATCACTGTGTGGATCTTACGGAACTAATACAGGACGTCGAAAGCAGCATCGGTCCATACTCATCCATTGGTAGACAGAGTGGGTTCGACTCCGAAACGGGTCAATGGTTCGCCATGCCAAGTTACTATATCCGCTTTCCCTCGATGTACCGCAAGGATCTGTGGTCGGGAGTAGGGTTGCCGGAAGGGCCTGACACCTGGGACGAAGTGCTGGAGGGTGGTACAGCGCTCAAGGCGGCCGGCAATCCTATTGGCATCGGACTGTATAACGGTCTCGATCCCAACGCCACCTGGCGCGGACTGTTGTGGTCCTACGGTGGCGCGCTTCAGGACGCCAGTGGGAACCCGGCTCTAGATTCTCCAGAGAGCCTAGAAGCTATCAAAATGGCTGTCAAACTGTACCAAAACGCCATGACTGAGGAAGTGTTGGCCTGGGATGATGCCGGGAACAACCGCTTCTTGGGTTCTGGCATTGGAAGCTACATCGCAAACCCGATTTCGGCCTATCGTAGTATTGAGGCTGACAACCCGGAACTGTTTGCCAATGTCTACTTACGAAAGGCGCCGGCGGGTCCGGCGGCGAGGCTGATGGCAGCTGTGTCATTCACGTACACGATCTGGAAGTTCAGCCCCAACACCGCCAACGCAACCAAGTTCCTGAGGGATTGGGCGGACAACTTCGCAGGCCATTTCACGGCTAGCAGTGGCTACAACCATCCGCAAAACGACAGCTTTCTAACATCTCCGTGGCCAGTAATTTCAGACGATCCGAAACTGGCATTCTTGGAGCAAGCTAATGAGTGGTCCGTGAGCTTTGGTCATCCAGGTGCAAACACGTCAGCCGTTGGCGAGGTATTGGGCAATTACCACATACCGACAATGATGGCTAACGCGTGCACGGGTACGATGTCGGCAGAGGATGCTCTTGCAGATTGTGTGGCAAAGGTCGATAGCATCTACAGTCGCTGGGCGTCACTCCGTCCGAAAGTTTTCCAAGTATAGTTGGCTGTTTGTATCAGCCCGGCTTTCTGAGAAACCGAGCGGTACTCTGAAAGCCGGGCCCAAACCTTTGATGAGATCAAAGGCAGCATGCCTGGTACTTGTTTCCCCGTACTCCTTGGCGGAGCAGACGTGCCTGACATCTTATTGCGTCAGGAACTAGGGACAACTAATGAACTCTATCTATAGTAGGTATAAAAAGCAAGAAAAGGTGAGTGCGTAAATTATGGCTAACGTACGAATTGAAGGAGTAACGAAAAGTTTTGGCGAGGTTGAAGCGCTCCGACGCGTTGATCTCGAGATCCCGGATGGCGAATTCTTGGTCTTGCTGGGGCCTTCTGGCTGCGGAAAAAGTACCTTGATGCGTATTATAGTTGGCCTCGAAACTGCAACGAGCGGCGACGTATTCATCGGCAATCAATTGGTAAATGACCTGCCGCCTCGAGAACGTGATATCGCCATGGTCTTTCAGGACTATGCGCTGTATCCTCACTTGAAAGTGTATGATAACTTGGCTTTCCCGCTGAAAACAAAAAAAATAGCAAGCGATGAGATCTCGAAAACAATCGAGCGGGTGGCGCGCATGTTCGAGCTCACGTCGCTGCTGGACCGCAAGCCACGTCAGCTTTCAGGAGGACAACAGCAGCGAGTGGCACTGGCACGCGCCGTAGTGCGCGACCCGGTGGTCTTCCTAATGGACGAGCCTCTCTCTAACTTGGATGCAAAGCTGCGCAGTGCTGCCCGAGACGAACTGAAGCGACTCCAACGCAACGTTGGCGTGACCACCATCTTTGTCACCCACGACCAGGTAGAGGCTTTGGGCATGGGCGACCGTATCGCAGTGATGGACGTTGGCAGCGTGTGTCAGATAGGAACCCCGGAGCAAGTATATTCCTATCCGGCCAACACGTTTGTGGCCACTTTCTTGGGTACGCCGCCTATGAACCTGATCTACTGTCCGGAACACATTCTTGGCTTCCGCCCCGAACACTTTCAACCTAAAGTTCTCTACGGGCCAGAGGAGGATTTGGCTGAATTCCAGTATCGGGTTCACCGAGTGGAGTACTTGGGCAATCAGAGGATTGTGTATGGTACGTTGGAGGGGACAATGGCGAATATGTCGGGCAGCGATCTGGTGATGAGTTCATTGCCGGATAGCGTGACCTATGGACGCACTCTTAGCGATGGAAAGAGCTACGAGTTCGGTGTCCGTAGAGAAGATTTGCGCTTCTTCGACAATGATACTGAGCAAGGCATCGAAAGCCCATCCAGCGGCGTTTAATGACCGAATGTAACCGTAAGAACATTACCGGAGGATGACTTTGTCAGCAAACACTCGAATAACTCGCTCGGCTCGCTTCGCCAGGCTTCTGGATCGGCCCGGATTCGTTGCCGGTATGTTTCTCTCACCCGCCGTCCTGTACATGTTGTTGTTGTTGGGAGTTCCTTTCGTGGGGGCCATCGCTTTCAGCTTGACGGATATCACCATCGGCATGCTTTTCCACACAATGCCATCTTTCGTGGGGTTGGAGAACTTTGCCAGTCTTCTAGATGATCCCGATTTCCGTCAAGCCTTGCGAAACACCTTTGTTTTTGCCATTGGTTCGCAAATGGTGGCCGTCATTCTGGGGAACATCCTGGCCCAGATACTGATGGCGGAATTTCGTTTCAAAACATTGTTCCGAATACTGGTGTTGCTCCCTTGGGCCACGCCCATCGCCCTGGGGGTCCTTAGCTGGAAGTGGATGTACGATTCCATATACAGCATTATTAACTGGAACCTACGGTTTCTGGGCCTTCTAACTGACGGAAATTGGCCAATTTGGCTGGGCAACCCCGACCTGGCCCCTCTTGCCATCATTTTGGTGCACGCTTGGAAGTCTTTTCCTTTTGTGGGCGTGATCATCCTAGCGGCGAACACGTCTATTCCCAGGAACGTGATAGATGCCGCTAAGGTGGACGGTGCCGGCTTTTTTCGGCAACTCTTTCAGATTAACCTCCCGCTAGTTCTCCCGATTGTCACCGTAGGGCTGGTCTTTGGGACGGTGTTTGCCTTTACCGACATGAGCGTGATTTGGCTGCTGACCAGAGGCGGTCCGATAAACGTAACCCACGTTTTGGCGACGCTTGCCTACCAAAATGGAATTCTTGCGGGGGATATTGCGCGCGGGTCTGCCATCTCTGTCTTCCTCGTGCCAATACTGGGTTTACTTGTTGTCATGGCCTTGCGAGGCATCCGGAGGCAGGTGTAACATGCGGCGATTTGAAGCGTTCCTGAAACGAACTGGCCTGTACACCGTGGTGGTGGGCTTGGCAATTTTCGCTGCTTTTCCGTTTTACTGGATGCTCCTTACCACTTTCAAGACTGAGATTGACCTGTATAACCCAAGTAACGTACCATACCTATTCAACGAACCGCCGACGATGAAACACGTGGAGTATCTCTTCAACAACACACTGTTCGCGCAATGGCTTCTAAACACGCTCATTATCGGAGCGTGTGTGGTGATCATTACCCTGTTGTTGGCGGTGCCGGCCGGCTACGCCCTCTCGCGCCTGCTTGGGCGCGCCGCTGAAACCACGAGTATTGGCATCTTCCTCACGTACCTGGTGCCTCCCAGCTTGCTTTTTATTCCACTATCTGCGGTGATCAGTCGCCTGGGTCTCAGCGATACCTATTGGGCCCTGGTGTTGGTCTACCCGACCTTTACGGTACCTTTTTGTACCTGGTTGATGATGGGATTCTTCCGCAGCATTCCCAAAGGAATCGAAGAAGCGGCGCTGGTAGACGGTCAAACCCGTCTCGGCGCTTTCGTTAGAGTGGTGCTGCCGCTTTCCATCTCCGGTATGTTAACAGTAATTGTCTTCTCCTTCACCCTGTCCATGCAGGAATACGTTTATGCGCTCACTTTCGTCTCGAGCGTAGCCTCGAAGCCAATGACACTAGGGGTGTCTACTGACCTGATTCGGGGCGATATTTTCTTCTGGGGTTCGCTGATGGCCGGCGCGTTGATTGCGTCTGTCCCTGTGGCCATAATCTACAACATGTTCTTGGATCGGTTCCTGCTCGGTATCACAGGTGGCGCTATCAAGGGATAATCCATACGATTCGACTACGTGGAGTTTCGACCAACCTCACCCTTTGTGAACCTAAGTAGTTTGTGTTGTTTTGTGCCACGTCTTTTGTAATAGGCGCGCCGCCGCGATTGCTGCGCGTTCCTCATTGTGAGCAAAGTTTGCTTGACCTATAATGTAGGTACTATGAACACACAATTGAGTCATACGTAAGACAATTCACTTGTGAGAAGATGATGAATAACATGAAGTCCGCTGAGTCGCGCTCCGGACTTGACCCCTGGACAATCTCCGAATTGCCATCCCCGTCTAGTACACGGGGATTGAGAGTGCTGGGTAGCATTGGTCCGGGAATTATTCTGCTGGCGCTTGCGGTTGGCAGCGGAGAATGGCTTCTGGGCCCGGAGGCTTTTATCACGCATGGCCTAGGTCTGCTGTGGATCACGGTCGTCGCTGTTGGATTGCAGACAGTGTTCAACACAGAGATTCTCCGCTACACTCTTTATACCGGTGAGCCGGTTCTGACCGGTTTCATGCGCACTAGGCCGAGCGCAAGCTTCTGGGGATGGTTTTATGGCATCTTGTGGTTCCTGCAAGTGGGCTGGCCAGGTTGGGCGGGCGCCGCCGCTGGTGGCATTTTCTTTCTTTTTGTAGGACGATTGGCCGGGGCAGGCGATGGACATTTAACCTATCTCATAGGAATCGGATCGTTTCTGGTATGTGTGCCTATGCTGGTCATCAGCAGTCGTGTTCAGCGCACGCTCGAGGTGTTCAGCTGGATTATGATCGTGTTTATCCTAGGTGGTTTACTTCTACTTTGCTTGTTGTTTGCAAGCCCGAGCAATTGGTTGGGGGCGTTGTTCGGACTGGTAGGGTATGATCTCGAGGTGCGTGCCTTTAGCTTCTTTCCAAAAAGAGGGCTGATTGGTTTCTTTTGGGTGCCTTTGCAGCGTATTCTGGAGCAGGTGGTGTCACCAATCTAATGCTC
Source organism: Rhodospirillaceae bacterium (assembly GCA_002725625.1). GTDB lineage: Bacteria > Pseudomonadota > Alphaproteobacteria > Rhodospirillales > UBA2165. The sequence goes on from PBQI01000099.1 coordinate 5,614, forward strand.
ACCAACTGGGCTCGTGACAAGGGTTTTGGTATGGGAAAGGTGGTCGGTTACATCCCAGCACCCATTGGAGGGCTCAGAAGAAAACTGGCGCATGTGGGCACCATTTTCAGCATTACACCGCAGAACATGAAGTGTTGGAACGAATGGTGGCGAATTATTCGCGTTGATCAATACGTGATCTTTTTTTTCGGCGCGCTACTGGGTATGGTTTTGCCGGCGATACTTTACACCAGTTTTGTCTCTTCCGAAACAGTATCCTCAGGTATGGCAGTGGCCGCTGAACTTGCTGGGATAATCGGGGATAAATATGGTCTTCCGCTAGCCTACACCGTGGCCATGCTGGGTGCATGGATTTTGTTCAAAACCCAATTGCTGATCTTGGAAGGTACTGTGAGATCTGTGACCGACCTGCTGTGGAGTTCCAGTCGCCGCATACGGGAGTGGCGGCGTGGCGACGCGCGCGCCCTGTATTATAGTATTCTCGCGTTGACGGTCGTGTGGGGGCTGATTGCCTTGCGTATGACACAACCCATTATTTTGCTGCAACTTAGCGCGAACATGGCTGGATTGGTGTTCGTTGTCAGTTCGCTAAAAATCTTGCACATCAACACTACGTTGCTCCCTCCAGAAATCCGCCCGTCACTATGGCGACGAGGTGCACTTGTCCTTATGGCGATATTCTATGGCTCCTTCGTGTTACTTTGGCTAATTGGCGGCTTCCTGCCTACTCCGTAAGTTTTGATGACCTATCAGTTGCCTCATGCGATCCGCGATATTGTCTTGTAAGGGGAATTTAATGAGTTTGACCTACACTGGTATCGACAAACACGAAGGGGAAGTAATTGGGCTTTTTGACCCCGCTCGTGCTGGTAGGTGTAACAGCACTCTCGATTTCTGCAGTGTCGGTCATTACAACTTCGCCCACTACTTTGGCGATCGGTCCGAATGAGATCAAGCTGAATACGAAGACCTTGATGGCAATCCTTGTTGATGTACGCATGAAGCGCATATTTAAATTCAGAAGCTTGTCTATTGCATAATATTTTCATGTTGCATGATACGGGGCATTTGCTTGTAGAGTAATAGTACCATCTAGAATTGAGATTTCCTGTCCTATTCTGCAACTATTACTATCGTTATGTGCGTTAAACCGAAACCCCCGGGTTGAGTATGGCGTCTCGTATTCCACAGTAAGCAGTTGCCATTACTTAATATATGTATACACACAAATTATGTTAGAGTTAGGTATTATCTTGACCGTCACTTTCTTTTTTACTATTGGTATCTGAACTACTATCTGTTTCATCGTCTTTGATACCTAGGCGGAAAGCCCGCATTCCTTTCCCTAGTTCACCTCCTATTTTACCTATACGGCCTACACCGAACAGCACTAATACTATTGCTAGGA
>PBQI01000100.1 GCA_002725625.1 Rhodospirillaceae bacterium
GAGCCGATACCGACACCATGCTGGCGTCGGCGAAAGCTTATATTAACGCGTTGAATAAACTTCTGGTAAAAAGGGAGAAATCGGCACCAGCGGCTTTGACTGCTTAACGCTAAAAAGGTAAAAAGAACAGTAACGTGGATGCGGGAGGCGCACTCTCCCGTATCCAAACATATCGTTAGAAGATATTAACGAGTGCAGGGGATTGTATCGGGCGTATAATGGGGTGTCGCCTGTCATTTTTATTGAAAAGTATTGAGAGTACAGATGCTGTCGCGATTATTTGGATTTCTTTCGGCCGATATGGCCATCGATTTGGGAACGGCGAATACTTTGGTTTACGTTAAAGGCAGGAATATTGTCTTGAATGAACCTTCCGTTGTAGCCATCGCCGAAGTCAAAGGAAAAAAACAGGTGCTGGCAGTGGGTGAAGAAGCGAAGCAGATGTTGGGCCGTACACCCGGCAACATTCAGGCCATCCGACCACTCCGCGATGGCGTTATCGCCGATTTTGAAATCGCCGAGGATATGATCAAATATTTCATCCGCAAGGTGCACAACCGGCGGAGCTTCGCGTCACCGATGATTGTCATTTGCGTGCCATCCGGCTCGACGGCGGTTGAGCGCCGCGCCATTCAGGAATCGGCGGAAGCCGCCGGCGCCCGCAAGGTGTTCCTAATCGAAGAACCCATGGCTGCGGCCATCGGCGCCGGTTTACCGGTTACCGAACCCACCGGCTCCATGGTTGTAGACGTCGGCGGCGGCACGACTGAGGTCGCCGTGCTCAGCCTAGGCGGCATCGTCTACGCGCGATCGGTCCGGGTCGGTGGCGACAAAATGAATGAAGCCATCATCGCCTATATCAGACGCAACCATAATCTGCTGGTCGGTGAAAGCAGCGCCGAACGCATCAAAGAGGAAATCGGTTCCGCCTGCCCGCCGGAAGAAGGCGAAGGCCGTACCATGGAAATCAAGGGTCGAGACCTGATGAACGGGGTGCCCAAGGAACTGATCATCAGCGAACGGCAAATCGCCGAAAGCCTGGCCGAACCGCTCAGTTCCATTATCGAGGCTGTCAAAGTAGCACTTGAGCATACAGCGCCTGAACTGGCCGCAGATATCGTCGACAAAGGTATTGTCCTGACCGGCGGCGGCGCGCTTCTCGGCAATATGGACTATATATTGCGCTATGCAACGGGCCTGCCGGTATCCATTGCCGATGGACCCTTGTCGTGTGTGGCCCTTGGCACAGGACGGGCCTTGGAAGAGATGAAAAAGCTTCGTCACGTATTAACAACGATGTATTAACCAATTTAGCCCATTATTGCTAATTGTGGGCAGTAATAATTGAAAACGGCGGACTCCGAAACCATATTGAAAAATTAACAAATATGGTTGTAATATCAGGGTGTTAGTCGACACGGAGACGCAAATTGGAACAACGTTCGAGCTCACTTTTGCGCGTCGCGGCACCGCTGAAAAGTTTGGTTCAGCGGTTTACCTATCTGGGGCTTATTTTTGCCACCTTCGGGCTTATGCTCTTGGGTAGGCTGGATGCGGTTCTGATCGACCGTGTCCGGATTGAAGTAACTGACGCTGTCGCCCCCGTTTTGGAGGCGTTGTCGCGCCCGGTCGCCACTGTCGCCAACGGTATTAACAACTTCAAAGATTTATCGGCCATCCGCCAGGACAATCAAAGGCTCAAACAAGAAAACAGCCGGTTGATGCAATGGCAAACCGTAGCCCGCAAATTACAGGCCGAAAACACCATCCTAAAAACGCTGGTCGGCGTCGCCCAGGAGGAAAAGGCAAAATATATCACGGCCCGTGTCATTGCCGCTTCCAGAAGCACCTTTTCCCATAGCATAATCGCCAACGAAGGACAGAATGCTGGCCTCCGAAAAGGTCAGGCCGTGATCAGCGCCAATGGCCTGATCGGTCGCGTCTCCGAGGTATCCGACAATTCAGCACGCATCCTGCTGCTGACTGACATAATTTCGCGGATTCCGGTGATTGTTGAATCTACTCGCACCAGGGCGATTCTGGCCGGCGGTAATACCGGCAGACCTCACCTTATTCATTTGACCCCAGATGCCAAAATCAGCCCCAGTGAACGGATCGTAACCTCCGGTCACGGTGGCGCGTTTGCACCCGGCATCCCGATCGGCGTCGTCGCCTCGGTGAGAGAGGGCGGCATTGAGGTACAGTTGTTCACAGATTTTGACCAACTGGAATATGTTCGTATCGCCGATTACGGACTTGATTTCTTTGTCGATACGAGTGCCCTCAACGCACCAAAAAACGGCAAATATAGGGTTGGAATAACCGGTAAAAAATGACCCTTCCCCTGTGGCAGAAACTAGACAAAATGGCGCGGAACATCACGCCGTTTAGCCTGACGCTGGCGCTGGTGATTTTTAGTGTCGTCCCTTTGCGCATTCCGGGATATGCGCCGATCGCGCCGGTGCTGGCCCTGATGTCGATATATCATTGGGCCATATACCGCCCGAACCTGTTGCCGCTGTTTGCTGTATTCCTGCTGGGCTTGATGCATGATCTTTTATCGGGAACGCCGGTCGGCCTCTATATTTTAGTGTTCCTGACCGTTTATGGCCTGGTTGTTTCCCAGCGGCAGTTTCTTGCCGGTAAATCATTTATGGTTTACTGGTTCGGCTTTTTATTAATTTCGTTTGGTGCCGCAGTTGAGAGTTGGGTGCTGGCTTCTGCATGGAATTTAGCGTTGATGGATTTTCAACCCGTTTTTTTTCAATTTCTGCTATCCTTGGGAATCTTCCCCATAATCGCGTGGGTGTTTTTGCGTTGGCAGCAATCCTTTTTGCAACAGGATTGATATGCATCGGGACGGAGACAGGTACAAATCCTTTAGTCGGCGAACGGTATTTCTTATCGGCAGCAAGCTGGCCCTGCTCGGTAGCCTGATCGGTCGTATGTATTATCTGCAAATCGTTGAAGCCGATAAATACCGGACGTTATCCGACGAAAACAGAATCAACCTGAAACTCTTAGCGCCGCCGAGGGGGCGCATCGTCGATCGCTTTGGACACCCCATGGCCGTAAATCAGCAAAACTATCGTGTGATGCTGATCCCGGAAAATACCGAGGATGTCAGCAGGTCGCTATCGCTGCTCGCCCGGATAATCAATCTCAACGGGCATGAGCGGCAAAAAGTTCTGCGCGAGGTCAAGCGGCGGCGGCGCTTTTTACCCGTCATCATTCGGGAGAATTTGCTATGGGAAGACGTTGCGCGCATTGAAGTCAATGCACCCGAACTGCCCGGCATCATTATCGACGTTGGCGAAAGCCGATTTTATCCGGACGGCGTGCACTCCGTTTCGGTCCTTGGGTATGTCGCTAGTGTCTCGGAAAAAGACCTTACCGGTGATCCCGTGCTGGAGCTTCCCGGATTTCGGATTGGTAAGGCCGGCATGGAGAAAGTGCTTGATCTGGAATTGCGGGGGAAAAGCGGCACTAGTCAAGTAGAGGTCAACGCTTTCGGGCGCGAGATCAGGGAACTGCGGCGGCTGGAAGGGTCGCGGGGCGCAGAAATATACTTGACCATCGATATGGAGCTACAGAAATTCGTTGCCAAAAGGTTAGGAGAAGAGGCCGCGGCCGCGGTGGTTCTCGACGTTCATACGGGAGAAGTGCTAAGCCTCATTTCGACACCCAGCTTTGACCCTAATGCCTTTAATCGCGGCTTGACCCAGACCGAATGGAAGGCGCTTACTTCGGACCCCAGAACGCCTCTCAACAATAGATCCATCGCCGGCCAATATTCACCTGGATCGACGTTCAAAATGGTGGTTGCATTGGCGGCACTCGAAAAAGGTATTGTCACGCCGAAAACAAGATTTCTCTGCTCGGGCAAGATGGAATTAGGTGATGCCACCTTCCACTGTTGGAAAGAAAAGGGCCACGGCGCCGTAAATCTGCTGCGGGCGATTACCCAGTCCTGCGATATCTATTTCTATGAAATAGCCAAACGCACCGGCATCAACCGGATTTCCGCCATGGCCAAGCGCTTGGGTATGGGCGAAATTCTGGGAATCGAACTGGCCGGTGAACGCCGGGGCTTGATGCCGACCCGGGCTTGGAAAAGGAAAGCCAAGGGAGTCTCCTGGCAGCAGGGCGAAACATTACTAGCCGGTATCGGGCAGGGCTTTCTGTTAACCACGCCGCTTCAATTGGCTATTATGGCGGCGCGCCTGGTCAATGGCGGCAAAGCCGTGACACCGCATTTGACCAATAGTGACCTGCCGTTCAATTCACGGCAGACGGCCAATAAAGACAAACCCCAATTCAAGGATATCGGCTTGCACCCGCCGCACCTAGATCTGATGCGCAGGGCCATGGCAGCGGTAACAAACTCTCCTTATGGTACCGCCTACCGGGCCCGGATCAGTGAGCCCGGATTTGAAATGGGTGGTAAGACCGGCACCGTTCAGGTGCGCCGTATCAGCAAGGCCGAGCGCGAACTCGGCGTTAAAAAGAATAAAGAGCTCGAATGGCACGAACGGGATCACGCGCTGTTTGTCGGCTATGCACCGGTCCAGGCGCCCCGCTACTCTGTTTCGGTAGTGGTCGAACACGGAGGCGGGGGCTCTTCAACGGCCGCACCCATTGCCCGCGATATTCTGCTGAAAGTTCAGCGCCGCGATCCCTCCCGGGGACTATCGTCCGACCGGCAATTGAAAGCCGATAGGAGTTAAGATACAGCCATGACTTTGTCCCAATTCAAACAACCCAATATGACCCTTAGCCAGAGGCTGTGGCAGATCAATTGGACCTTTGTTTTATTGCTGACGGTTACGGCTTCGATTGGGTTCTCCATGCTATATTCAGCGGCCAACGGCAGTTTTGATCCTTGGGCAGTGCAGCAGATGATGCGGTTCTCGGCCGGTATTTTACTAATGCTGACGGTCGCTGTAATCGATATCCATGTTTGGCTGCGCTACGCCTATGCCGTTTACGCCATTGCCCTGGGTCTGTTGGCCCTGGTCGAGTTTTTCGGCTCGACAGGCATGGGTGCGCAACGTTGGATCGATCTTGGTTTTATCACCTTTCAACCGTCGGAATTAATGAAAATCGCCATTATCCTGGTTGTAGCCCGGTATTTCTACGCCAGCCGCCTCGAAGACGTAAACCGGATATCACACAATTTTCTGCCTATTTTGATGCTGGTCGCTCCAACTGTTCTCATCCTCCGCCAACCCGATCTGGGCACGGCGATTTTGCTGTCGATAACAGGCATCACGATGTTTTTCCTGGCCGGCGTCCGTATCTGGATTTTTTTTGCCGGCGCTATCGCTTCGATAGCCGCCATCTTTCCGCTATGGCAATTCGTGCTGCACGATTACCAGAAAAAGAGACTTCTGACCTTTATCGATCCAGAACATGATCCCCTCGGTGCAGGGTATCATGTTCTACAATCCAAAATCGCCTTGGGATCGGGCGGACTGTTCGGCAAGGGCTTTCTGCAGGGATCACAAAGCCATCTCAGTTTTCTGCCGGAAAAACACACCGACTTTATATTCACGATGCTGGCCGAAGAGTTCGGGCTGCTCGGCGGGCTGACGCTATTGTCTTTGTATCTGCTACTGACCATTTACGGGTTCGCCATATCGCTCCGTTGTCACAATCAATTCGGCCGCCTTATCGGCATGGGCGTGACCACGGGCTTTTTCCTCAATGTGTTTTTCAACATCGCCATGGTGATGGGGCTGGTGCCGGTGGTCGGCATGCCCCTGCCGATGATCTCTTACGGCGGCACCGCTATGCTGACCACTATGTTCGGCTTCGGCCTCCTGCTCTGCGTCTTCGTCCATCGCGACGTCAGGATCGGCCCTGGGGCGGCGGACAGGGATAAGATTTGATCGACAAATCCCGACGGCATTGTTAATAATGCGCACTCCCAAACGAAATCAAATCCGGGACGGTCGGGCGATTAGCTCAGTTGGCAGAGCAGCTGACTCTTAATCCTGAGTCTTTATACAATAGCCCAGACTTCTAGGAAATACCACCAGTTAACAGCCATTTATTAATACATATTATTGATTTATTGGTATCATAGAGGTATCATAGAAAATCATTTGTTTTCTATGGAACTGATAAATGAAGAAATATGATATTAACAAACTGAAGTATCAGGAAGAGTTTAATGCTGGTAGAGGGTTAAAAGTCAGAAAGAATAAGGACGGGACCAGCACGTTCCTGTTAAGAAAGAAAATGCCTAAAGCTAAAGCTCCTCTTGGACTGTCTTTAGGTGTGTACCCAGACATGAGCATAGACGAAGCTCAGGCTAAAGCTGTTACATATCGGAATCTAATATCAGATGGCATTGATCCCAGAGCATGGGAAGGGGAACAGGATAGAATTAGAGAACAAGAGGAAGCAGAGGAACAGGCAAAACAAACTACTCTCAGAAATGCTTTGGAGAGATATAACCAAGTCTGTGTACTTAAACAGCCACCTAATGCACCTAGAACCATTCAAGACAGGACAAATGCAATTCAGTCTGTGTTCAAAGAGTTCTTAGATAAGCCAGTTAGAGACATAACAACCATCGATATAGAAAATAAGTTAATGCAGTGGGCAGGGCAGGGAATAAATTCTCCAGCACAAGGTAGAAAAGCTACACGTTATCTTAGATCAATCCTGAACTACTGTAAGAGAAGGTTGCAGGTGATAACAGATAACCCTGTCGATGCCTTCCAGAATGAGATCTCTTTATCTTCTAGCTTGAATAAAATCTATCTTCAAATACCAGAAGTTGTGAACATGTTTGATACCCTAAGTCAGATGGATCACCCTGAGTTTATGAATGAGTATCCTGAGTGCAGTCCATATGAGTTTGGAGAAGAGAGGAGAGCAATGTTTGATGCTATTGCTCTACAAGCTCTTTCAGGTCTTAGGCAAATGGAAGTGCTGAGTTTAACATGGGATAAGGTCTATCTAGAAAAGGAACAATGGGAAGAAGAAGGTGAAGGGGATGCAGATGGAGCCTACTTTGAGGCATGGAAGTCTAAAACCAGATCATATTTCGGTGTTCCCATTACCACTTCTATGGAAAGTATTTTTCTTAGGAGGAAGAGGTTAACCAAGGGTAGCAAGTATGTGTTTCCATCAACAAAGCGAGATAAGAACGGAGAGTATACCTACATCAAGTCAGATAGGCGTGCTTACAGTACATTGAATAAGATTCTGCCAAAGCCAAGGAAAGCAGATAAGTATAATGCTAATCTAATGAGACATACCTTTGCAGATACAGCCCATAAAATAACAAGAAATATGGATATTGTTCATTCTATGACAGGGCATTTTTCAAAGCTAGATGATGGTAAGAGAGCTACAGGCAGATACATAGCTTTCCAGAGTGCAAGTAATAGGACCTACTTCCAGCAGGTTAATGATGTGCTACTTGATATTGCTGAACCACCTGAAGAGATAGATGAATTGCCTAATGATGGTCCATTTGGTCCGGTGAAATGATGGATTTCGATCTTCTAATAGACCTCATAAAATCCAAGATGCTTTGACGATCCCCAGTAACATTGAGTTAACATCCAGGCTTGTTGGATTAACATTAGCGAGGCCAAACCAGCCAGCAGCGTCATCAC
>PBQI01000101.1 GCA_002725625.1 Rhodospirillaceae bacterium
CAAGTTCTTTCGCGTCCTATCCGAAAGATATCGTTATCCGAGGAACCGATACGCATGTAAAATCAGTATTGTTGCCGGGATTACAAACTTTGCCGCTGGGCCTTAAGCGTCGACCGTCAAATATGGTTGTGTTCTTGCCGTCACATGGTTGTTTTTGCAGCAGGTCTAATATGGTGATTTCTGGAATAAAAATATCGTCAACTACAATATAATCTATGCCTTCCCGTCACCGATGCCGGAGCTTTATAAGAAGGCGCAGAGCGAGATGCGCCCGGGGGCATTCATGATCAGCAATTCCTTTGTCGTCCCGGATGCCCCGACCGATGAAATGCCCATCGTTGATGATGGCTGGCCGACGCTGCTTCATCTTTGGCGGATGAGCGATCTAAAGCAAAAGCAATGAAGCCAGACCGAGAAAAACGTAGAAGCCGACAACATCGGTGATGGAGGTAAGGAAAGCGCTTGAAGCAACCGCCGGATCAAAACCATACTTTTGCAGGAATACCGGCAACATGCTGCCCGCCATACCGGCAACCACCAGGTTTAATATGATCGCTAAGCCGATCACCCCACCCAGCGCCGGATTGTCAAACCACAACCAGGCGACTACGCCAATTAATACCGCAAAAATGAAACCGTTCAGGATGCCGACAACGATTTCCTTGCCAATTGTCCGCACAGCATTAGCTGGCGTTAATTCCTTCATGGCAATGGCGCGAACGGCGACCGTCAAGGTCTGAACGCTGGCGGTTCCGCCCATGGTCGCAACGATCGGCATCAAGATGGCGAGCGCCACCAATTGCTCGATGGTCTCGGCAAAAAAGCTGATCACGAAAGCCGCCAGTATGGCTGCAAATAGATGGATCAACAGCCACGTAAAGCGGGATTTGGTGGTATCGATGACAGCAGCATAAAGATCATCCTCTTCACCGACGCCGGCCAGGCGCATGATGTCTTCTTCATGTTCTTCATGAATAACGTCGACGATGTCATCAACCGTGATCACGCCGACCAGTCGTCCGCTGTCGTCAATCACGGGCGCCGATATCAAATCCCTTTGTCGGAACAAAAAGGCAGCGTCCTCCTGGTCCATAGCGACGGGAATGATTTTCATTTCGGAATTCATGATAGCGCTGAGCGCAACATGACGTTGAGTTTTCACAACGCGGCTCAGTGCGACGCTGCCGACGGGACGGTGGCGGGGATCGACCAGGAAAAGATCAAAAAAGTCTCTGGGCAGGTCGTCATCGTCCCGCATATAGTCGATGGCCTGCCCCACAGTCCAATGAGACGGTACGGCAGCAACAGCACGCTGCATGAGACGCCCGGCGCTGTCCTCCGGATAAGACAGTCCTTCCTCGATAAGGGTCCGTTCGCCGATGGGCAATGCTTCGAGGACTTCTTTTTGTTCCTCGGCCTCCAGTTCCTCGACAACCTCTACTGCGTCATCGGTTTCCAGTTCGGCGACGGCGACGGCTATATGGCGCAGGCCCAATTGGTCAATGACCCGCTCGCGGACATTGTCGTCCAGTTCGGCCAGGATATTAGGGTCAAACTCGTTCCTTAGCGCATCGACCAGCCCTTCCCGGTGATCGTGCCTCAAGCCTTCCAGCAAATCAGCCAAATCGGCATAGTGCAAGGTATCGACAAGCAGTTTAGCCAGATCAGTTTTGCCGTCTTCCAATGCCTCGTTAACCGATGCCATCAGTTCGGGCGAGAGACCGGCTATGTCCTCCGATTTCTCCATATTTAGTTCCAATTGATCGTTTTGCGGCGCGGCAACGGTCACAGCGGCAGGTTCCCTTCCGATTCCGTCTGGGCTTCGACAACGGCCAAGGCCGTCATATCGGCGATGCCTCGGGCGGATACCGTTTCCTGAAGTATATGAACAGCCTGTTTCATGCCCAGGAGCATCGGTCCTACCGCATGGGCGTCGGCCAGAATCCTTACCATATTGTAGGAAATATTAGCGGCATCCAATGATGGCATAACCAGCAGATTGGCGGTGCCCGTCAATACCGAATCACTAACCAAAATTTCCCGGGCCTCCGGGTCTAACGCCGCATCGGCATGCATCTCCCCATCAACCTGCAACGACGAATCCCGTTGCCGGATGATTTCGACGGCTTTGCGCATTTTTCGAGCCGTGTCTCGCCGGGAACTACCGAAATTAGAATGGGATAGAAGGGCAATACGCGGCGTGATACCGAATCGCCTGACTTCCTCGGCCGCCAGGATGGTATAATCGGCCAACTGTTCGGCCGTCGGGGCCGTGTTGACGAAGGGATCGCACAGAAAGAACGTGCCTTTGGGCATAATCAACATGCTGAGAGCCGCCGCCCGCTCAACACCTTCTTTGAGGCCGATGATTTGAAACAGATGGGGTAAGTGTTCGATGTAACGTCCCGTAGCGCCACAGATCATGGCGTCGGCCTCACCCTGCCGCACCATTAAGGAGGCAATCACCGTCGTATTGGTGCGTACCACGTAACGGGCTTCGTTGATGGAGACGCCTTCTCGAGAGGTCAGAGAATGGTAGAGTTCCCAATACTCGCGGTAGCGGTCATCCTGTTCCGGGTCTACGAGTTCGAAATCTTCGTCAATCTTCAAGCGCAAGCCGAGCTGCTCAATGCGCATAGCAACCACGTTGCGCCGGCCGACCAGGATGGGAATGGCAATTCCCTCGTCGACACCGCTTTGCACGGCCCGGAGAACGCGTCTGGATTCGCCTTCAGCAAAAACAACGCGCAGGGGGTTAAGCTTCGCCTGATCAAACACCGGTTTCATTACAATGCCAGAGCGGAATACAAACTCCGAAAGCTCCTGGCGATAGACGGCAAAATCTTCAATGGGGCGCGTAGCGACACTGCTCTCCATGGCTGCCCGAGCAACGGCCTCGGCAAGTTTGACTAACAGCCGGGGATCGAATGGTTTCGGTATCAGATATTCCGGCCCGAAACTCAGCTCCTGGCCGCCATAAGCTTGGATCACGGTCTCATCTGATTCGGCTTGGGCTAAATCCGCCAGCGCATTGACGCAGGCCATTTTCATCTCATCATTGATGGCTGTTGCGCCGACATCCAAAGCGCCTCGAAAGAGGTAGGGAAAGCAGAGAACATTATTGACCTGGTTGGGATAATCGGTTCTTCCGGTCGCCATAACCGCGTCTGACCTGACTTCTTTGACGGCTTCAGGGCGAATTTCCGGTTCTGGATTCGCCAGCGCCATAATAAGCGGCCGATCCGCCATGGCCTTGACCATATCCGGTTTCAAAACGCCGGGCGCTGAAACGCCGAGGAACACATCAGCGTCGGGAATGATATCGGCCAGCGTGCGCGCGTCTGTTTTTTGCGCGTAGCGGGCGTTATATTCATTGGTCTCCTCCGTCCGACCCTCATAGAGGACGCCAGCGATGTCGGAAACGAATATATTCTTTTTCTTCAGTCCCAACTTGACCAAGAGATCCAGGCAGGCAAGCGCCGCCGATCCGGCCCCGGAACAGACCAGCTTCACCTCTTCGATTTTTTTGTCGACCACTTTAAGACCGTTTCGGACCGCCGCAGCAACAATGATCGCCGTGCCATGCTGATCATCGTGCATAACGGGGATATTCATGCGCTCTTTCAAGGCGGCTTCGATCTTGAAGCATTCGGGCGCCTTGATGTCCTCTAGATTAATGCCGCCAAAGGTGGGTTCGAGAGCGCGCACTATTTTGATGAATTCCTCCGGATCGGTTTCGTCGACTTCGATATCAAAAACATCAAGACCGGCAAATTTTTTGAACAGCCCCGCCTTTCCTTCCATCACCGGTTTTGACGCCAGGGCACCGATATTACCGAGGCCGAGAACAGCTGTGCCGTTGGACACCACCGCCACGAGATTGCCGCGCGATGTCATGTTGGCGGCTTCGGATGGATCGTTGGCGATCAGCATGCTCGCCGCCGCCACACCGGGAGAATAAGCCAGAGACAAATCGTGCTGATTTTCGAGCGGCTTGGTGGCGACAATAGCAACTTTACCCGGCGTCGGACTTCGGTGGTATTCAAGCGCTTCTTCAGCAAGTTTATCGGTTTCTGGGAGTTTTTTGGTCACGCGTGTCGCCCCCTTTATTTTATAAGCGAATTTGAGATGCCCGAATTATGCCCCAAGATGAACAGCCCCCGCCAGACTTCTCTTTGCTGGAGGCTCATCAATAGCCATTTTAAACGGAATTTTAAATTGAGTTAAAATTTTCTTTGAAACATCAAGAGGCTTTTAATTCTTACCATGCGCAATAAAAAGTTTTTTTAGTGATGTGTAGGCTCGGGATCATTTTCCCACAATTCAGTCAGATTACTAAAACAACGGGCCCTTGTTCACCATGCCGCCGTCGACGGTAACGATCGTGCCGCTGGTGTAGGCAGACAGGGGAGAAGCTATGAATACGGCCATAACAGCGATTTCCTCGGGCGTCGCCACCCGGTCAAAGGCGAAAGGTTGGTAAAACTCTTCATAGCGACTTTCATCGCCCCATTTGTCGACGGCGGCCTTCTTCATCATGGAAACCAGCTTATCGGTTGAAACCGGGCCAGGATTGATACCGACCACACGAATACCGTCATCTGGGCTATCGCCACCCAAGGCGCGGGTAAAAGCCATCAGGGCCGCATTTCCCGTGCTACCGGCGATATAATCGGAGACCGGTTTTTCACCGCCATTGCCGATGATATTTACGATTACGCCGTCACCCCGATCTTTCATGTAGGCGTAATATTCCCGGCACAAATTGATGTATCCGAATACTTTCAGGTCCCATACGGCACGCCACTGGTCCTCTGTGATCTCATGAATTTTCCCCTTGGGAATGGAGCCGGCGTTGTTAACCACAATGTCGGCGTCCTTGGTTTGGCGGGAAAGCTCCAATTGGTCCGCACTCTGGCTGAGATCAAGCGGATATATTTCAACATTAACGCCATGGTCTTTTTCGCAGGCCGCTTTTACGGCCTCCAGCTTATCGCGGCTCCTGGCCGAAAGCCGAAGATGTATTCCTTCCCTGGCAAACTGATGGGCAATGGCCCGGCCAATACCCTCCGACGCCCCCGTGATTACGGCAATTTTATTCTGCAGGTTGAGCTCCAACGCCATTGTTCATCACCCATATTAATTCAATCGCCACTCAGGCGAAGGTGGCTGTCGCTTCCATGCCAATCACCCTCTCATGCGCCACGCCCAGAGAAGACAAGACTTGCCGTCAGCAGTGGGCTGTCCCATCAGCCCGATCGGATGATCGCGAACATAGGCGCTTTGGCGCGCATGTCAAATGAGGTTATGGTTGCGTCGCCGTGATTGTCTCGCACCAGTTCCAGCAGCAACATCGCAGTCAACGGACCATGGATGACCAGCCTCGAAAAGGCTTCCGTACCGGTCGTGTAAGGATAGTCGTAATGGATACGATGGGGATTCCAAATGGCGGCGGAAAACTGGAACAGCATAACGTTGACCAACGTTAATTCCTTTTGCCAAGCAGCGCTATCGGGATCGGGCTCTGCGGGAGGTGGCGTACGATCACCTTCTTTATCCTCTTCCCGAAATACAATGTTCCACGTATCTTCGGCGGCTATTCCCGGGGGAATCAAAATGGTATGCAGATAAGTTGCCAGCACCAGCTTGCCCGAACGGCCTGATTTCGCCGTTGGGGATGTCAGTTCTATCACCTGAGTTGCCCGGTCGCCGATGCAAAGCGGCCGGTGAAATATCGACCGGCTGCCAGTTAATATTACCGTGTTGTCAGCTGACGATGATCTTACGGTAGAGGTGCCAGGTGGTGTGCCCCAGTACCGGAAGGACAACACAGAGACCGGCGAAGAACGGCAGGGATCCGACCAGCAAAGAAGCGGCGACAATTACACCCCATATTGCGATGATAAACGGATTGACGATTACGGCCTTTATAGAGGTCTTAACTGCTGCAATCACTCCAACATCCAAGTCAAGCAGCATGGGGAATGAAACTACGCTGAAACTCAACACGACGAGGGCAAACAGGAAGCCAACAATGCAGCCGACTACGATCATGGCCACGCCTTCCGGCGTGGTAAACAGATCGGCGACGAATCCTAAATAGGACGCCGGTGCTTCACTGCCGAAATTCTGTTGATAGATAAATTGAGCGGCAAAAAGCCAAGCGAAATAAATCAGCATCAAAACGAGACCAAGATTTACGACAGCGTTTATTGAACAGGATTTAAAAACCAGAAACGCATTGGCCCTGGACGTAAAGCGATCGAACTCACGGCGGCGGCTTAACTCATAAGTGCCGACGGCCATCAGCGGACCCAGCAAGGTATACCCTGCCAGTAATGGAAAAACGAACGGCAGCAAAAAAAGATCACCATAAATCCCGGCGATGCAGAAGGTAACAATGGGATAAATAATAGCTAAGTAGACAAAGTGGGTTGGCATAGCGTTAAAATCAGCAAAACCCTTGAATATGGCATCCTTTAAATCGGCAAATTCGATGTGGCGGACAATGGGGTGCATTGTTCGAGTTTCGCGAACAACATAAGTAAGGTCGGCAGTCGTCATTGCGTTATCTCCTGAACCTTGCTCCGGGAATCGCTCGCAAAAAAATCAATCAGCGGTCAGAACCGGACGTTAATCTAAAAGAGATGTGGCTAGCGATGGAATTTCACCGCATATCATTATACCCGAGGTCAAAATCTGTTGCAAATTAGTTTTAGAAAAATCATAAGATTATCCAGTGATGATATTGTGAGTTAATATTAATACACTCGAGGCAAAAAATCTATTGCAAATTGGTTTTAGAACAATCATAAAACTATCCTGCAATGATGTTCAGAATTTTCAAAACATAAAAAGGTAATAAGGTCTGGTAAGTTTGTAAAATTCGGCTTTATTGGGAAAGTAATTTCATAGCGTCGTGAAAGTAATTATGTAGCGGCCTGTCCGGGGAGAATTTATTATTACGTTTTAGAATCAATTTAAAACATGTAGACAAAGAAAAAAGTAACTTTAAGACCTTATTTAATTAGTCAGTTTATTTAGTTTCTTTTCGATTCAATTGATGAAGGTGCACATAGAATGATTTTGGTAATCGTACTTGTTTTATTAGCAATTGGCTCGGTCGCGTTCCATGTTTGGAGTCCTTGGTGGTGGACACCTATCGCTTCCAATTGGGGCTCTATAGACAATGCTATTACCGTCACCTTCTGGATTACCGGGATCTTCTACGTCGCCGTGATTCTGTTCACGGCCTACTGTGTTTTCCGCTATCGCTACCGGAAAGACCGGAGAGCGGAGTATGAGCCGGAGAACGCTAAATTGGAATGGTGGCTAACCATCGTCACGACCGCCGGTGTGATTGGGTTATTGACCCCCGGGTTGATCGCCTGGAACGATTTCGTCAAGGTTCCTGATGAAGCCGTGGAAATCGAAGTCTTCGGCAAACAGTGGGAATGGGGATTTCGCTTGCCGGGTAGGGACGGCAAACTGGGCCTCACCAACACTCGTCTTATAGATGATGACAATCCTTTCGGCATCAACACCCAATTCAAGTTTGGCAAGGACGACGTTCTGATTGAGGGCGACGATCTGCATCTGTTGGTCAATCGTCCGGTGAAAGTGCTGTTACGTTCCCCCGACGTAATACATGATTTCTACGTCCCTCAATTCCGTGCCAAGATGGATATCGTGCCGGGCATGGTGACGTTCTTCTGGTTCACGCCGACCCGGACAGGTACCTTCGAAATTCTATGTGCCGAACTGTGCGGAGTTGGTCATTACGCCATGCGCGGCAGCGTGGTCGTGGACAATGAGACCGATTACAAGAAATGGCTGGCGGGTCAGGAAACTTTTGCTGCCCTTTATCCGAAAGCAGCTGGGATAAAGAAGCTGGCCGATCAAAATACCTTGCCGGAGAAGCCGACCAAACTTGCAGCAAAGAGGATATATTAATGAGCAACGGCATAGTTGAAGATATTCACGCAATTCCCGAGACCATCCCGCCGGCAGAGGTTGAGGATGTCGAGCTTTACCATGCAAAAAGTTTCATAACGAAATGGGTCTTTTGCCAGGATGCCAAAGTCATTGCTATTCAGTATTCGGCGACGGCCATTACCATTGGAATGGTGGGGCTGGTGTTGTCATGGCTGATGCGGTTGCAACTGGGCTTCCCAGATACGTTCTCATTTATTGAAGCCGGAGACTATTACCAATACGTTACCATGCATGGTATGATCATGGTCATCTATCTGCTGACTGCGCTTTTTCTAGGCGGTTTTGGCAACTATCTAATCCCGCTGATGGTAGGTGCCCGGGATATGGTCTTCCCGTATATGAACATGCTCAGTTTCTGGGTGTATCTTCTGGCCGTACTCGTTTTGGTGGCGAGCTTCTTCGTCCCCGGCGGCGCCTCGGGCGCCGGCTGGACTCTATACCCGCCGCAGGCCATCCTCGAGGGAACCCCAGGCAGTGAATGGGGCATCATTTTGATGCTGGTCTCTTTAGTTCTGTTCATCATTGGCTTTACCATGGGTGGCCTGAATTATGTTGTCACGGTCCTGCAGGCGCGCACCCGCGGCATGACCCTGATGCGGATGCCGCTGACCGTCTGGGGCATCTTCGTCGCCACGATTCTGGCTCTCCTGGCTTTCCCGGCGCTCTTCGTCGCCGGCGTTATGATGTTGCTGGATCGGGTGCTGGCCACCAGTTTTTTCATGCCAGAGATTGTCCAATTGGGTGAGCAGCTGGGTCACGACAGCGGCAGCCCATTGTTGTTCCAGCATCTCTTTTGGTTTTTCGGCCATCCAGAGGTTTACATCGTCGCCCTGCCGGCCTTTGGCATCGTTTCCGATATCATAAGCTGCCACGCCAGAAAAAATATTTTTGGCTACCGCATGATGGTTTGGGCCATAGTTTCCATAGGCATGCTCAGTTTTATCGTCTGGGCGCATCATATGTATGTTAGCGGCATGAACCCTTATTTCGGTTTCTTCTTCGCCACGACAACACTGTTGATCGCCGTGCCAACGGCCCTTAAAGTCTACAATTGGGTGCTGACCTTGTGGAAAGGCAACATTCAGCTCACCATACCTATGCTGTTCTGTATTGGCTTTATTGTTACTTTTTTGAACGGCGGCGTCACCGGATTGTTTTTGGGTAACGTGGCGGTCGATATCCCATTGTCTGATACCTTGTTTGTGGTTGCCCACTTCCATATGGTCATGGGGGTCGCACCGGTGCTGGTGATTTTCGCTGCTATCTATCATTGGTTTCCAAAAATGTCCGGACGCATGCTCCATAACGGCTGGGGTCAGTTTCATTTCTGGGTCACCTTCCTGGGCTGTTATCTAATCTATTTTCCCATGCATTATCTCGGTCTCGTTGGTGTGCCCCGTCGGTATTTCGAGATCGGCGAAACCTCCTTCGTGCCGCCGTCGGCCGACACGCTCAATGAATTTATCACTATCGTCGTTCTGATTGTTGGTTTTGCCCAGGTGGTATTCATCATCAACATTCTCTGGAGCATCTTTAAGGGCCAGCCTTCAGGCAGCAATCCTTGGAATGCTACCTCCCTTGAATGGCAGACCTCGGAAACGCCGCCGGGACATGGCAATTTCGGCGACGAATTGCCCCTAGTGTACCGGTGGGCCTATGCCTACAGCGTGCCCGGCGTCGAGGCGGATTTTGTGCCGCAGAATATGCCACCGGATCAGATCGTCCAAAGCGGTCAATCAGCTAGCGCGCCGGCTGGTGATCCACCGCAGCTGCATAAACCGGAATAATAGCGGAGACCGTTTGACGTGGGCATCCTAAGCGAATTGGTTAAGAAACCCTGGCTGGCGGAACAAACTGTTGGCAATGGCCTACCCGATCATCTTCACGATCAAGGTGCGTTCTTCTTGCCGGCAGGCAAGGTTGGTTTGAGGGTGTTCTTGGTGGTCGTGACGGTTGTTTTCACGTTGCTGGTGATTGGCTACGCTGACCGCATGACCTATTCGACCTGGCGGTCCATCCCGGAACCGTGGATCCTATGGCTGAACACGGTAGTCTTGATCCTCAGTAGCGCAGCGCTGCAATGGGCGCGCACCAATGCCGGCCGTGACCGGATCGATGGGGTAAAAAGCGGCCTCTATTTGAGTGGTGTTTTGACGTTGGTTTTTCTTCTCGGTCAACTGGTGGCTTGGCGGCAATTATACGGTCTGGGTTATTTTGCCGCTGCCAATTCCGCCAATGCCTTTTTTTATCTCTTGACAGCATTGCACGGGCTGCATCTGTTTGGTGGATTGGTGGCTCTCGGACGCAGTACGGCACGTATGTGGCGGGGTGCGGCGGCGGTCGACCTCCGCTTGAGCGTCGAGCTGTGCGCCGCCTATTGGGATTATCTATTGCTGGTTTGGCTGATATTATTCGGACTGCTGATTTTTAGTTAGATGGAGAAAATAAGAAAATGACGCCTCCTAATTCTGAAGTAACTGTAGAACAAACGCATGTTCTAGAAGACGGGTTGTCTGGTATTGCAGCCGACTGGTCGTCTGATCAAAGGACCTTCAAGAAGGTACCCTGGGGTAAGGCGATGATGTGGATATTCCTGCTCAGCGACACCTTTATTTTTACCTGCTTTCTTACTTCCTACATGACGGTGAGGATGTCGACCACGGTGGATTGGCCCAATCCCAGTGAAGTATTTGCCCTGTCGTTCGGCGGTGAACCCATACCCCTCGTATTGATTGCCATCATGACATTTATCCTGATCACCAGTAGCGGCACCATGGTTTTGGCAGTCAATTATGGCTATCGTAAAGACAAGGCCAAAACCTTTCTGTTTTTACTTATTACGGCGGCTTTCGGCGCGTCTTTTGTCGGCATGCAGGCCTTCGAGTGGACCAAGTTGATTGTTGATGAAGGGGTGCGGCCCTGGGCCAATCCCATGGGAGCAGCGCAATTTGGCTCCACCTTTTTTATGATTACGGGATTCCATGGATTCCATGTGTCCGTCGGGGTTCTTTTCCTAATCCTAATCGCCCGCAAAGTAAACCGCGGCGACTACGATGTGGAAAGGCGCGGCTTTTTCACCAGCCGCAAAGGCAATTACGAGATCGTCGAAACCATGGGTCTTTATTGGCACTTCGTCGATCTGGTTTGGGTTTTTATCTTCGCATTCTTTTATCTTTGGTAGGGGAACTAAATGACGCAAGCAGAAACACACGCGGGAACTCAGGTAGAGGGTCAACAGCACCCTCTCGGGATTTACATAAAAGTCTGGGTTTGGCTTTTTGTTCTCAGCACATTTTCCTACATGGTTGATTACTTCCATGTTCAAGGTTATTTGAGATGGACCTTGATTCTCATCCTGATGATGCTGAAGGCTGGCCTAATCGTAGCCGTGTTCATGCACATCAAGTGGGAACGCATGGCCCTGAGCTTCGCTATTTTGGGACCGCCGGTGGTGCTTTTGGTTTTGGTAGGGATGATGATGCTGGAATCCGACTACACCTTTCTAACGCGGGGCGTATTTTTCGGCGGCGGGGGCTCATGATTCGAAGAATCAAATTTGTGACGTTGCTGGCTGTATTTCTATTTCCGGGACCGGCCTCAGCATTTTGCGGCCTTGACATTGACGCCGATACGGGACGAGGTATATTGGCAGTTTGGGGAGCGGCAATTTTAGGCTTGGGTGGCTTCACCCTTCACCGGATGTGGCAAAACGCTACGGTTCACCCGAAGACGCTGGCGCTCAGAAATCGTCTTGGCGAACACGAACGTGGCTTGGCTCTAGTAACCGCTCAATTACTCAATGCCGAAAACTATCCCAAGGAGTGCAGTCTCACTGAAGATCAGCGCCGCGACCGGCAGGAGGCGGCTAACGCCCTCAGAATCAACATCGCCGACGTCAACGCTCAATTGGCTTCAACTTAATTTTTGGTACGTCAGATAATCTGATAAACCGGGATCTGTCCCCTATACTGGGTGACGGGAATTCGTTTGGGGTGCCGTTGCCGGGCGTCTCTCTCAGTTTTTTTGACTGAAACCATTCTGTTCCCAAGAACACCTGTAAAAATATCTACATTCAATAGCTGATGCCTCCGGGCGACGGACAAAGATTTAAAGATGGAATAATTTTGTGTTCTGTGACACATAGAATTCAACCTACGCTGTTGTATTAGGCGTATTCTTTGTATCTGCATATTGCGTGCTAACTTAAGCTACCTCGTATATTGTCCAATTTGCCACTGTTATAAGACTTTTACCCCATCAATTATGCGGCTTACGTCTTATATCACTTGTCTATTCCATTGCCGGGAAAGATCGTGTGGGGAAACTAATGAAATTTTTATAATCCAAGTCAATTGGCGGTTAGGTTGCGTATTTTGAAGCCTTTACTTTGTTTGCGGTTTATCGCAACACAGTACAGACCTTAAAGCAATTGAGATAAAAGGATGGAGAAAAGGAAAGCCATGGTTGCCTTTTGGATCATAGCGGTCATAAGTATTGCTGTTATATTGACCTTCACGGTTTTAGGCTATGTGTCACGGTCCGGCCAGCCTATCGGGATCGTTGATGGCAGGCTAGCTCCATGCCTTATCAGCCCCAATTGCATTTCCAGTGAGGACAAAACAGACACTAAGCATTACATCGCACCAATTTAACAGACAGTGATGCTGAACGTTGACGTGCGACTCGCATTGACTTTGTTTTAAGCGAGAATACTAGCCTGTTAGTATCGTAATGCCCCAATAAGTCCTTGGGTTTACGTCTTGAAAAGTAATAGACCCCTCGCTTGGTAAAGGCGAAGGGGACTTTTTGATGGTCTTCCATTTGGTCAACTCTCCACTGTGTCTCATTAATAAAACACTGGAATATCAATAGGGTGACCTTGAAATACCTAAGAAGTTGGTGCGGACGAGAAGACTCGAACTTCCACCCTCTTGCGAGGACAGCGACCTCAACGCTGCGCGTCTACCAGTTCCGCCACGTCCGCACTGAGGGAGGGGGATACCAAATCGCCGGGTGCTAATCAAGCGCCTCGGAACTCTTCAGGCACCCAATGAAGCTTGTATCCGGCACGAATTAGCCATAAAGAAAAGCGATTATGAATTCGGATACAAAACTGCGGTCCATAGAGTGGCACACCAGCGACGGGCTGGTGAATTATGAGGACTCCCTAGCGGCCATGGAGGCGCGGGTCACTGCGATACGAAACGGCACTGAGCCGGAACTCATCTGGTTTCTAGAACACCCCCCACTCTACACCGCCGGCACCAGCGCCAGCGATGACGAACTGCTGGAAGGCAACCGCTTTCCCGTCTACCACGTCGGGCGTGGCGGCAGGTACACTTATCACGGTCCCGGCCAAAGAGTGGCCTATTTGATGCTGGATTTGCACAAGTGGGGCCCTAAAGAACAAGGCGATGTTCGTGGATTTGTGCGCAATTTGGAGGCCTGGGTGATCGATACCCTGGCCCAGTTCGGCGTCACCGGAGAGCGCCGGGAAGGCCGCGTCGGGATATGGGTGGCTCAAAATGAATCTTCCCACGGACACCACGAGGGCCTGCGCGACGAGAAAATTGCCGCCATCGGAATCAGGGTACGCCATTGGATTTCTTTTCATGGCATCGCCTTAAACGTCAATCCAGACCTCAGCCATTATGATGGTATTATGCCCTGCGGCATCGCGGAACACGGTGTTACATCTCTTTCCGAATTGGGGGTCGAATGCACGATGACAGATGTCGACGCCGCTCTTATGTCCTCATTCAAAAAAATTTCTTTAAGAAAAAATGGTTAGGTGATTAGTATTTAAGCCACTGTTAGATGGCGGGAGGAAAATCATCCGTGGCCTAAAACGATAAATCGCCTGAACGATTTCGTTTGGAACTCGGTCGGCTCGAATCGGCGATGTCAGATCAAATAGAATGGCTCAAGGACTGGCATCTGCGGGGTTTGGGTACAGCGATAAATGGAGATGATTCCAATCTCAGAAATTTCGATAATAATTCACCATTTCGCATGTTCTACAAGGGCAGCCCGCAGGGATTATTCAACGACAACTCAGCTTTTGCCGTGATTGGCCTTAGTGTGGAAACCCTGCAATCACAAGCGCGGAGACTGGGCCAAACGGTAAAGTATGGCGGCCTGGCCTCTCTCGAGGAATATAAGGACTTCATGGATTCGGTCAGCCTGTTCAACTAACTGGTTTTCAAACTGCAGCGGGCATCCCCATTTCAAGTCACCCACATGGACGAATTAACCGGCGCCCGCCATGAGACTGCCAAACGTGATAAAATTATCGCCGAGCGCGAACGGGTGGATCGCATGGACCAGGACGCCTGTATCGCCCTTGCCGAGATCGGATCTCTTACCGCTGCGGATAGTCTGGAAGATTATGTCAGCCGCGCGGAGGTTCTGCTGGAATTTTCCGTCACCCTGGCGGAACAACTGCGCCCCTATGACCGGTTACTCCGCATCGATAAAGATATGTTTCTGGTTAGCCTGCCTTATACCGATGTCGACGTGGCCAAAATCGTTATGGACCGTTTACATGAAAAAGTCGCCGGCGGCTCACTGGAGTTCGACGACGGTACTCAAATAACCCTGGAAGCCCATTTCGACATTTCGCCGGTCAATGGCGGCGAGGAAGTGGGAACCATCCTGGACCACGCCCACGAAGCCATGGACATCGCCAAAAACAATGCCCTTATCAATATATTTTTGTGGGAGCGCAAATAGTGACGCTGTCCTGATTCGGCCCGGCGCAATGTTTAAGTGGTCGGTAAGATCAGGAACTTCTCTTCTTTGGGACGGTCGGCTTTTTCGACTTCAATTTCAATGATATTGGCCAGGGGTGGGCCATCGTGACAAGCTTTAATCATAGCTTCGATGTCTTCTCGGTATCCTGCGAATACGGCTTCGACCGTGCCGTCCCGGCGATTTCGCACCCACCCGTCTAATTTTAATTTTATAGCCTCTTGCTGAGTCCAAGCACGATACCAAACACCCTGAACCCGGCCATGGATGCGAACCCGGAGCGCGATGACATCCCTGCCGTTCATCGCGCCAGGTTACTCGAATTCAAGAATTACCTGTCCGACGTCAAGACTGTCGCCAGGATCAAGGTGGATTACCGAAACGATGCCATCGCGTTCGGCGAGAAGCTGGTTTTCCATTTTCATGGCTTCAACCACTGCCAGAGCTTCATCGGCTTTCACTTCCTGGCCCTCTACGACCTCGACGGAAACCAGCAGGCCGGGCATCGGCGACAGCAACTTCTTGGTCATATCAGCTTTTTTCTTGGGTGGCATACGGTCGAGAAATTCGGCCGCTTCGGGCGATAAAATTCTGACATCAGCCCGCAAACCCAAGTGCCACAGTTGATATCCGCTGCCATTGCGGTCAACCTGCAGGCAAACGTCTTCGCCGTTTACCGTTCCCTTTAACAGTTCCTGGCTAGTGCTCCAATCGGTCGTAATCACAAAATTCCTACCGTCAGCACGGACTTCGATTTCACCGTTGGCCGGCGACACGCTCACAGGGTGGCTTTCACCGTTGATCACAACCACCCAGTCCCGGACTAATTCAAACTCTCCACGGGGCA
>PBQI01000102.1 GCA_002725625.1 Rhodospirillaceae bacterium
AATTCTAAAACGTTATTCTTCTTCATGGTGGCATATCTCCTTTGGTTGGATTGATGTCTTGCAATAAAAAATCAACCTGATACGCCGCTTTCTTTCAAATATCCAAACACCAGATTCAGTTATAACTCCTTTTCACATAGCAAATGGCACTATAATTATTTATAAATACGCTTTATCAACCGGCTCCTGGGCTCTGTAGATGAGAGACAAACACTAATAATGAAAAATAAATATCACCTTATTGCCGTTTTAGCAGCAGCTGCTTTGACGCTGGAAGCATGTACTTCCCGCATTGCCATCCGTGGTAATTTACCCGATCCTGACTTATTGGCCAACATCGAAGTCGGGCATGTTAACAAACGTGATGTTGGCGAAATGATTGGCTCTCCTTCGAGTGTGTCACCTTTCCAGGGTGAGACTTGGTATTACATCAGCGAACGGACGGAAACCGTCGCATTCCTAAAACCGGAAGTCCTTGAACGCAAAGTGGTTATTATCCGTTTTGATGACAAGGGAATCGTTAAAGAGAAAAAATCTTTTGGCCTAGAAGCCGGCCAGGATATCGAAATGGTTGCCCGTGTAACCCCGACTGCCGGTAAGGAACTCTCCTTAATTAAACAGCTGTTCGGCAATATCGGCCGCTTTAACAATGCCGGTCCTAAGTAAAATTCTTGTAGCGTAGAAAAAAGCCCCGAGGACCGACCCCGGGGCTTTAATTTGATGTTCTGCCGTTTTAGCCAGCTATGATGGCCAGCAATAGAATAGCAACGATATTCATAATCTTGATCAGCGGATTGACCGCCGGGCCGGCGGTGTCCTTATAGGGATCACCGACCGTATCACCGGTTACCGCCGCCATATGAGCTTCGGAACCTTTACCACCATGATTACCGTCTTCAATATACTTCTTGGCGTTATCCCAAGCACCACCGCCTGAGGTCATCGACAGGGCCACAAACAAGCCCGTGACGATCACACCCATTAACGAGGCCCCAAGTGCTGCAAAAGCTGCCGCTTGACCAGCAATGGCGTTGATAACGAAGTAGATTACGAACGGCGCCGCGATTGGCAGAATGGAGGGCACGATCATTTCCTTGATCGCCGCTTTGGTCAGGAGGTCAACGCATTTGCCATACTCCGGCTTGGCAGTGCCTTCCATAATGCCCGGAATTTCGCGAAACTGGCGACGGACTTCCTCAACGATTGCGCCGCCGGCCCGGCCAACGGCCATCATGCCAAGGGCGCCAAACAGGAACGGTATCAAGCCACCGATAAATAATCCAACAACCACAAAAGGATCGCTCAGCGAGAAGCTGACTTTCAGGTTCGGGAATAGCAGGCTCAAGTCCTGGGTGTAGGCTGTAAACAGCACCAGAGCCGCCAGACCAGCGGACCCGATGGCGTAGCCTTTAGTGACCGCTTTGGTCGTGTTTCCGACGGCGTCCAAGGCATCTGTGGTCTTGCGAACATCTTCCGGCAGGTCGGCCATTTCGGCAATACCGCCAGCGTTGTCCGTTACCGGACCGAAAGCATCAAGCGCAACTACCATACCAGCCATTGCAAGCATTGAAGTGGCTGCAATCGCCAGACCAAACAAACCAGCCGTCAAAAAGGCGACAATAATTCCGGCACAAATGACGATAACCGGTAATGCTGTCGCTTCCATGGAAACGGCGATACCCTGAATGATATTCGTCGCATGGCCGGTCTCTGACGCTTTAGCAACGCTTTTCACAGGACGGTATTCCGTGCCTGTGTAATATTCTGTGATCCAGACAATCAAGGCTGTGACGACCAAGCCGACAAAAGCTGAAATTACGAGATCCATTCCCGTAATATCGCCATTGGAAGATTTAAATACGGTATCGAAACCGTACTGCCAATTGATAATGGCAACAATCAATACTGCAGAAATTATCGCGCTGGCGAAGAAACCTTTGTATAGAGCACCCATAATACTATTGCTGGAGCCTAACTTGACAAAGAACGTGGCGATAACGGAACCGATAATGCAGACCGCACCGATCAGCAATGGCAGCGTCATCATCATTTCCCGCTCGGTACCGGTGAAGAATGCGGCACCCAAGAGCATGGTCGCAACCACCGTCACTGCGTAGGTCTCAAACAAATCGGCCGCCATACCAGCGCAGTCACCGACGTTGTCACCAACGTTATCGGCAATAACACCGGCATTACGGGGGTCATCTTCCGGAATACCGGCTTCAATTTTACCAACCAGATCCGATCCGACGTCAGCGCCTTTGGTGAAGATGCCGCCACCGAGACGGGCGAAGATAGAGATAAGGGAAGCACCAAATCCCAGGGCAACCAAAGCTTCAAGCGCGTGACGCATGCCCGCAAATGTGGAAATGTCCAGCATTTCCTGCAAGATTAGCCAGTAGACCACGACACCCAGCAAAGCCAGGCCGGCAACCAACATGCCGGTGATCGCACCGGATTTGAAGGCAACGCTGAGGCCGGCAGCCAAACCTTCGGAGCGCGCCGCTTCGGCGGTGCGCACGTTGGCACGGACCGAAACGTTCATGCCAATGTAACCGGCGGCGCCCGACAAGATGGCGCCGATGAAAAAGCCGATAGCAACGGTCGTGCCCAGCAGGAGGCCAAGAAAAATACCGATTACGATGCCGGCGATGGCAATAGCTGTATATTGGCGGTTCAAATAGGCATTTGCACCTTCTTGAACAGCGGCGGCGATTTCCTGCATCCGATCGGTGCCGGCGGGGGCCGCGAGGACCGAACGGATGGCATAGATGCCATAGAGAAGTGCGATGACGCCGCAAGCGACGATCAACAGGGATATGTTAGACATGTCGTTAACCCTTACTTGGTTGTTGACTAATATGTTTGGGAATACACCCAGTAAAAAATTCCTGACATAACAAAAGAAATCGAATTAGGAATTTAAACGTGGCGCTGAAAATTTCGCCGGGACAATGCCAGATGCTGCCGAACAAAGCAACCTGAGCCTTAAAAAAATTACTGATTTGACTAGATGCCATTACGGTAGCTTACGATTCATGGCGGATTGAATGAGAATTCCGCCTATCAGACCTTTGCCGACGGTCCGGCTACCGATTATCGTTAGCCGCCTTTTCAGTGAGTTTATGTTCAAATCCTTCTTTTCCTTGAGAAGTCGGGGAACATAAGAATGTAAATCCCTGATATAGGCGTCTTTCAAACGCGGCAGCTGTTTGTTGAGTTGCGGTTCACGATCAGCAGTCGTCTCTATTTGAATTTGAATTTGCACCGTCGCGGCAACGTTATCTCCTTGAAATAATGGAATTAATAACGGTTCCATGGCTATAAAACGCGGCGGTTCTATTGATTTTAGCGCCTCTTTCTTTTTACCATCAGCATCTTCTTCAGTAGTCACTTTCGACGCAAATGGCCCCAATTCCATCTGCTGCACGACGGTAACTGCACCGCCCGCAAGCATGATGATCACGGCAATTACGATGACGAGCATTCGTGGCATAATGAGACCCTAGTGAAGAACGACCGGAGAATCCACTATGAATTCGCCCATCCTGCCAATTTTAGTCGTTTCAATGATACACAATGTTAAAATGATTATATCCGGCATTACTCAGAGCCAAATTTTCACCGTTATCATCCAAAAACCGTATCGCAGGATCCTCGATAATGCGCCCGATCTCGGTAATGGTGCAGTGCGTTACTTTCTCGATTGATTCAATTGCCGGTGACGATCCGGGATCGGTTGTGAAAAGGAGTTCGTAATCATCTCCACCGGTGATGGCGATTTCGATCAATTCGGGCGAAGCCGTAGTCAATGTGCGGGCAGCTGCAGATATGGGAATTTTCGCGATGTCAATTTCTGCGCCGACACCCGATGCCCGGCACATATGAGCTAAATCGGCCGCCAATCCATCCGATACATCGATGGCTGCGCTGGCATTCCCGTGCAGGCGCTGCCCGATGGCAATACGCGGTTGCGGGCGTCGATATCGATCAACCAGGAATACCGAACTATCAGCGTCGATCTCATCCAGTTGGTTCTGCAGTGCCAGCAGTCCGAGAGCGCTATCGCCAATAGTACCGGTGACCCATATTGTATCGCCGATAGCAGCCCCGTTCCGGCGGAGGGCAGCATTTTCCCGGACCAGCCCAAATGCCGTTATGGTCAAAACTAGTGGCCCGGATATGGCCACGGTATCGCCGCCGACGAGCGTTACTTTAAACTTTTTTTGATATTCACTTAATCCATTAGAAAATTTTTCTAACCAATTGTTTCTTTTGCTTTCTTCCCATTTTATTGGTAAGGCAAGTGAGAGCGTGTAGTATGCCGGGGTTGCCGCCATTGACGCCAAATCAGAAAGGTTAACCGCCAGAAGTTTCGCGGCCACCAGATCAGCTGGGTCATCGTTAAAAAAGTGAATACCCTCAATCAAGGAATCGGTGGTAACGACGATTTTTTCGCCGCTGGGAGCACCAAGGACGGCGGCGTCGTCGGTCAGATTAAAGGCTCCCTTTTCGCCTTTGCTAAGGGGAGCAAAATAGCGACGTATTAAATCGAACTCGCCCATCTTGTCGGTCACGATATTTTCCTAATTACCAAGTTCCTGCTGGCGTATCACCTTGGCCAATCGATCAAGAATGCCATTGACGAAACCTGGTTCTTTTTCGCTGTAAAAGGCGTGCGCCAAGTCGACATATTCATTAATTATAACTTTGACGGGAACGGCAGGTAGGTGAAAGAGTTCAAACGTACCCGCCCGCAAAATCGACCGCATGATGACATCTAGTTTCTCCAGCGTACTATTTTCCGACAAAGCACCTTCAATCATCTTATCTATATCAGCCTTGTTGGCCAAGACACCTCGCACCACTTCGCTGAATTTCTTCTTGTCCGGATCGGCCAACCTCTCGTTTTTCTCCGCTTGACCGACCGCGTCGATATCATTCTGAACTGTCCACCGGCGTCCCAGGAAATCAAAGAGAATGTAATCAAGCTGGGCACCGGTCAGCTCTATCTCATACAGCCCCTGCACTGCGGCCAGACGCGCAGTACTGGTGGTGCGGCTATCGCGTGAAGATTTGACCTTATTGGACAAACCACATGCTCCGATGTTGGATCAAGATAATAACGTATCAGAAGCGTATTGACTTACTGGAAAACTGCTCTTCGACTTCAATCATCCTGAGGCAGGCTTCAGCAGCCCTGCCCCCAATATCCCGCTGTACGACATCAGCCCGTTCCCAAGCCTGATCGCGATTTTCACAAGTTAATATTCCGAAACCGTGCGGCATAACGTGGTCTACGGTCTGATCCATCAAAGTCCGGCTTACTTCACGGCAAATATGGTCATAGTGATCCGTTTCACCGCGAATCACGCAGCCCAGTGTCACGCAGCCATCGAATTTTCCGGTCGCCCAAGCGCGCCGAACGGCGGCAGGTACTTCGAAAACGCCCGGCACGGGTACGCGAACGGCTTCCATACCCGCATCTTCAATTACTTTCGTCGCACCGGCGACCAACGCATCGGCGACATCTTCATAAAACCTTGCTTCAACGATTAAAATTTTTGGGTTTGTTTCACTCATAAAATTCATCCCTCACTGGAATGGGGTCATTCCTGTTCATTTTTATCGGGCGTTGTTCAATAATTTTAATATCATAGCCTTCCAACGCCACCAAAGTTCTTTTGGTATTGGACAGCAAAATCATTTCATGAACGCCAAGATCAAGCAGGATTTGAGCACCGGTTCCGTAATCACGAAGCAAAGGCGCTGGACGTTCACGTGTTTCCAGATGCTGTTTGATGCGGTCGCTTAGATTGGTCGATCTGGCACCTCGGATCATGACGACGGCGCCCCGCCCTTCTTCCTCGATCATTTCCATGGCCCGATGAAGTTCCAACGTTTTCTCAGCGCTGTAAATGTCATCAAATATATTAAAGGAATGCATGCGGATTAGCGCAGGTTTGCCCGTCGACAAATCACCTTTCACCAAGGCCATATGTTCCACCGTTTCAACGGTATTGGTGTAAACGACCGCCCGGAAATCTCCGCCACCGATAATGTTCAAAATTGTTGCCACGCCAGGTTTAATGATACGGTCGTTGCGCAAGCGATAAGCAATTAGATCAGCGATGGTGGCTATTTTCAATCCATGGAGCTGGGCAAAAGTAATAAGATCGGGCATGCGCGCCATGTTTCCGTCATCCTTCATGATTTCGCAGATCACGCCGCTGGGATTGAGCCCCGCCAATCTAGCGATGTCCACTGATGCTTCCGTGTGTCCGGTCCGCACCAGGACGCCGCCTTCTCTGGCTTCCAAGGGGAAAACATGCCCTGGCGTCGTGATATCCTCACGCGCTTTGGAGGTATCAATGGCCGTTGCGATGGTACGCGCCCGATCGGATGCCGAAATGCCCGTGGTGACCCCCTCCTTGGCTTCGATAGATACGGTAAAGGCGGTCTGGTGGCGATCTTCATTATGCTGCGCCATGGCTGGCAGACCGAGTTCTTTGATGCGCCCCTGGGTAAGGGTAAGGCAGATTAGCCCACGGCCATGTGTGGCCATAAAATTAACTGCGTCCGGCGTCGCCATTTGAGCCGGTATGACAAGATCACCTTCATTTTCACGATCTTCGTCATCGACCAATATAAACATCCGGCCGTTACGGGCGTCTTCAATAATTTCCTCGATCGAGGACAGGTATTCTTTATAGGGCACGCGTTATTCCTTTTCCAGAATGCGCGCAACATATCGCGCCAACAGATCTATTTCCAGATTTACCCTGTTGCCGACCTCGGCGGAACCGAAAGTCGTAACCTTTTGGGTATGTTGGATAATGTTAATGCCGAAGGTTTTGTTCTCGACCTCATTGACCGTTAGGGAAACACCGTTTACGGCTACCGACCCTTTTGGGGCGATAAATTTCATCAAATCGTCGGGTGCGGAGAACGTATAGCGGTGGGAATCACCTTCGGGCTCGATATTTCTAATTTGGCCGACACCGTCCACGTGCCCCGAAACCAAATGCCCGCCCAATTCATCGGCTGCCCGCAGCGGGCGCTCAAAATTAACCGTTGATCCTTCAGTCCAATCACCGACAATCGTCACCGAGAGGGTTTCTTCGGAGGCCATAACAGCAAACCAGCCCTCACCTTTTTCTGTGACCGTGAGACAGGTACCGGAACACGCTATAGAAGCGCCGATATCCACGGTGTCCATATCGTAACTGGTGGCAAACTCAAATCGTGTATCGCCATTTTTTTGAACCTTTCTGACTGAGCCGAGGTCCGTAACAATGCCGGTGAACATAATGTGCCTTAACTTATTTTAGTGAGAATTTCCAACGTATCATCGCCAAATTCAATCAAGGATTGGCGCTTGAACTTAGGCATTTCTGACAGTTTTTCCAGCCCAATTTCGCCAATTGCGGAAATTCCTGAATTACCGATGACGGATGGCGCCCGAAACCATGCGATTTGATCGACAAAACCCGCCTTGAAAAGTGACGCCGCCAGATGACCACCGCCTTCAACTAGAATTCTGGTTAATCCTCGTGCTCCCAATTTCAAGACGATCCATTCGAGATCGATTTGGCCAACTGATCCAACCGGCGCTTCGATCACGGCAACGTCTTTCTGCCGGTATTTGTCCAGCTGATCTGATGGATGTCCTTTGGTGGTGATAATCCACAGCGGCATTGTCGACGCAGTTGTTACCAATTCACTATCAACGGGAGTACGAAGTCGGCCATCCAAAACGATCCGCGGCCGGCGATCATTGGATAGGCCCGATAGACGGCAGGAGAGGTTTGGGTTATCTTTAATTGCCGTTCCACTGCCCACCATGATGGCATCGTGGGTGGAGCGCAATCCGTGTGCGGCGTGGCGTGCCGGCGGGCCAGTTATCCACTGGCTTTCGCCATTTGCCAGGGCGATATGGCCGTCGAGCGTTGCCGCCGTTTTTAACGTGATCAGCGGGCGCCCGAGTTCAATGCGTGAGAAAAAACCGGCATTGATCTGTCGCGCTGCAGTCTGGCAAGTCCCGACGTGTGTGTCTATTCCTGCCTTTTTCAGGCGGTTAATTCCCAACCCGGCGACGCGAGGGTCTGAATCCTGAACGGCAACGATGACCCTGGCGATCCCGGCCTCAATAAGGGCTTCGGCACAGGGCGGCGTTTGTCCTTCATGATTGCAAGGTTCCAGCGTCACGTAGGCCGTAGCACCTACCGCCTGTTTGCCGGCACGGCACAGTGCTTCCGTTTCCGCGTGTGGGCGTCCGGACGGTTGCGTCCAACCTCGACCGGCGACCAAGCCATCTTTTACGATGATGCAGCCTACGGCGGGATTAGGCCAGACATTACCCAATCCCCGCCGTGCCAATCTCAACGCAGCCGCCATGTGATCTAAGTGACTATCAAAGGCAGGCTCTGCCCTCGATGAATTACTCTTCACTCAATGTTCCTACAAAGTCTTCGAAATCCTTGGCCTCCCGGAAATTCCGGTAGACGGAAGCAAATCGCACATAGGCGACTTTATCCAGGTCGGCGAGCACATCCATTACCATCCCTCCGATAACTTTTGACGGTACTTCGTTTTCTCCGAGGCTTTCCAGCCGCCGTTGAATAGAATTGACGATTCGTTCCACTTGGTCGGGATCTACCGGGCGTTTCTGCAGCGAAATCTTAATCGAACGCGCCAGCTTATCACGGTCAAAAGTCTCCTTTTTGTCGTTTTTCTTAAGGATCGTCAGTTCCCGCAATTGAACGCGCTCAAAAGTAGTCCAGCGTGCACCGCACTCGGGACAGGAACGCCGTCTGCGGATCGCCGAATTATCCTCGGTGGGGCGTGAATCTTTCACTTGGGTGTCGTTGTGACCACAAAAGGGGCAGCGCATGGCAAATCTTCCTTTCTATGAACTTCTGTTCACGCTAAGAAATTGGTGTATACCGGGAAACGGGAACACAGATCTTCGACCTGATTTCGAATTTCTGTTTCTGCGGCACTATTGTCATTGGGGTTATCGGCAAGTCCATCCAAGACCTGACTGATCATTTCTCCCACTTGACTAAATTCGGCAAGACCGAAACCACGTGTCGTACAGGCCGGCGAGCCCAAACGAACTCCGGAAGTCACCATGGGCTTTTCCGGATCGAAGGGGATGCCATTTTTGTTACAGGTGATGCCAGCATTTTCCAAACTAGACTGGGCTGCTTTCCCGGTCAGCCCTTTGGGCCGCAAATCCACCAGCATCAAATGCGTATCAGTGCCACCTGAAACGATATCGCAACCTTGCTCGCTCAATTTTGCGGCCAGCGCCTTGGCATTTTCAAGGACGTTTTGGGCATACTGCTTGAATTCCGGCTCCAGCGCTTCTTGAAAAGCTACGGCCTTGGCGGCAATCACATGCATCAACGGACCGCCCTGAATTCCTGGAAATATGGCTGAGTTAACTTTTTTGGCAATGTCTTCGTCATTGGTGAGGATCAAACCACCCCGGGGACCGCGCAGCGTTTTGTGGGTCGTTGAGGTGACCACATCAGCGCACGGAAACGGGCTAGGATGAACGCCAGCAGCAACCAATCCGGCAAAATGAGCCATATCAACTATGAAGTAGGCGCCGACTTCATCGGCTATTTCACGGAATTTGGCAAAATCGATGGTTCGCGGATAAGCCGATCCACCGGCAATAAGAAGTTTCGGTTGGTGTTCGCGTGCGAGATCCGCCACCTCATCGAAATCTATCAACGCATCCTGTTTTCGGACACCATATTGGACGGCATTGAACCACTTGCCGGATTGGTTTGGCGGCGCACCATGGGTCAAATGCCCGCCGGCGGCCAGCGACATGCCTAAGATCGTATCTCCCGGTTTAATTAATGCCGCGAAGGCGCCTTGATTGGCTTGGGAGCCCGAATTGGGTTGGACATTGGCGTAACCGCAGTCAAACAAGGTCTTGGCCCGATCAATGGCCAAATTTTCGGCCACATCAACATATTCGCAGCCACCGTAATATCGGTGACCGGGATAACCCTCGGCGTATTTGTTGGTCATAATGCAGCCCTGTGCTTCCAGGACGGCTTTAGAAACGATATTTTCCGAGGCAATCAACTCAATCTG
Source organism: Rhodospirillaceae bacterium (assembly GCA_002725625.1). Classification (GTDB taxonomy): domain Bacteria; phylum Pseudomonadota; class Alphaproteobacteria; order Rhodospirillales; family UBA2165. The sequence goes on from PBQI01000102.1 coordinate 10,117, forward strand.
GTGTTGTTGCCGACCCAACTCGTCATGGACGCTTTTATACAGTTCCGGATCACTTTCGGCCAAGCTCCGGTTAAAAAATCGGTCATGAAACGAGGATGAATTATCGGCCTTCGCGAGTGGCATTAAATTAAGTTCCTTATCGTTTAACTTTTATCCTATTGGGGTAGTGCAAGTTTTTCGAGGCGACGGGCATGACGGCCGCCCTCAAACTCGGTGTTTAAAAATATGCCGAGACAATCTTTGGCCGTTTCCGGTCCGATCATTCGTCCGCCAAAGACGATAACGTTGGCGTTATTGTGCTGGCGGCACATTCGGGCACCGAGGGCATCATGGATCAAGGCGGCCCTGACCCCTTCATGCCGGTTGGCAGCTATACTGATACCAATTCCGGAACCGCACACGAGAACACCTTTAATCGTCTTTCCTTGTTCCAGGGCATCGGCCAAGGCGTGGGCAAAGTCAGGGTAGTCCACTGAATCTGGACCGTTAGTCCCGAGATCGAGTATTTGATATCCACTGTCTTCCATATATTCGGCAAGATCGGACTTCAAATCAAATCCAGCGTGATCGCTGGCAATAGCGATGGTCTCTTTTGTACCGGAATCCATTGATATCGTCTCTAACTATAAGATCTACATAAAAGAATCCATTTGAAGACTTCCTAAGCCGTGACATACCACATATCGATTGGGTGCGCCAGCCACCACTACAATTCCACACTACCCTAAATACTGTACTGTCACCAGTTCATCGAAAAATACCTAAAATTACAATGGGGCTGTCCCAGATAACCGCGAATTGGTGTTATCATGGGAAGTATGCGCAAGAGCCGTCTGAGCAAGTTTAAGCAAGACCACTTAATGGAGCATTTTGTTGC
>PBQI01000103.1 GCA_002725625.1 Rhodospirillaceae bacterium
GGTAGTCAAACATGTAGAGGATCTCGGCACCTGTAGATACAAAATCAGTACCCCAGAATGATCCGGCTTCGGATACTGAGGTCGTGGCGTCATTATCTGTAGCTTCGACCCAGTATACGACAGTACTGCTATCAGTGAATCCCGTGGGGGTGATCGTTGCACTATAGGCGTCACCTGTTCCTGCAGTCATTGCCTCTGTAGTTGTATCACTCCATACTTGTTCTCCAGCAGCTGTCGTATCATCCTCTGTAGCCATAGCCCATTTCACTACCACACTGGTAAGAGTTCCGTCACCATCAAGTGCAGTAGCATTAACAGTACCGCTATTCGTACCGGAAGCAACACCAAAGCGAGTGCTCCCTACACCCACCAAAGCGGCAGCCGGCGGTGAGACAGCACCAAAATAGGAGATCACACTGTCTACCAGCGTGGCAAACTGGGAATAATCCCATTCTGCTCCAGTTGCGACGGTGTCACCGGCTGCATCAGCCATGAAGCTAAGATAAACAGCTTTTCCGCCACTTGTTCCGGAATGATCCATTGTCGCACCGACAGTATTACTACCATCCGAAAATATAGCAGTTGCTGCTCCAGGCGTGATATAGTCTATCCAGCCAGCATCAGCCATTAACAAATATGCAGCATGGTCCAGTTCTAATGACATGCCGTCAAATTCCGCTACATTCTGTCCTGTTATTGGTACAATCTCGATGGTACCTGGATCATTCTGCCCACTGGCAAGACCAAAGTAGTCGTACGCAAAATCACCGGATGCCCAGGTGAACGTAGCGTCACCACAACCAGCTGACGATGCACACATCCAGTCCATATCGGTCAGGAACAGATTGCCACCACCATCGATGAAATTGGCGTAACCCGGATCGGTATCGCCAGCAAACATAGGAACTGTTGAGGACCCCCAGCCGTAGACCAGGATAGTGCCCCAGCCATGCCCCAATACCGATTCATCAATGCCATTTCTGACATGCGCATCCCATAGCTCGTAGATGAAATTATTGTCATCCAGCACCTTTTCTAACAGGTCTCTTTGATCTTCATGAACTCTATCACGTACAATCAGTACATTCGCATCAGGTTGAGTCGGTTCTGTTCTGTTAAAAGAAATTGTCGGGAATGAGCGAGCGTACAACCCCGCCAAATCCAAAGCGTCGAAGTAGTACTCAACAACATCGCCAGAAACACCAGCAGGTACTGTAGCCGTCAGCGTGAATCCAACAGCCGTATCACCACTTACTATTGCAGCGAGTGTATCCGATGGGCCGCCGTTGACAGAGTAGACCAGATTACCTGATGCTATCCCTTCCAAAGCAGGATCCAGAGCATTGTCTGATGCGGCTGCGGTAAGCGTAATGGCATCCGTTCTGTAGGTATCATTCATCTGAACTCCAGCTACAGATGGTGGAGGATCTTCATAGAAGACCACCTCGCACCGCACCATAGCTTCTATGCCTACAGATTCGCCATAATTTAACCAACCGCCACCCCAGTCGTCGTAATGATTAGGAAAATAACACCAAGTATGCAGGTAGTTGCCGGGATTATCACTATCTGCTAACAACATGGGGGCCTCACCCGTCTTAGTCCAGTGAATCCAGAAGATATCTCGACCCACGTCTATGTCATACTCCCAATCCGGGAAAACGAACGTCTCAAAGTCGTTGGTAGCTACGATTTCCAGGGGGAATGTTTCATCTTCACCCATCAGATTCGCACCGAAAATATCTGCAACTGCGATTGAATCATCAGTGGGTAACGCTGCTACAGTATCCGGACTGACAGCGCCTACTCCCATTACGTTCAGCTCAATCGTACCGCCGCCTGTATTTGCGTAGAATGTAAGATCAACTGCATAGAGTGAACAGGCAGCCTGAGGCGACTGGAACCAGATACCAAACTCATCACCAGCTATACCTGAACCCAAGTAGTATTCGGTAGACTCATCATCGTAATTGAAGAGATAGCCGTGAGGTAAGTCGTCCCGGCCCCTCCCCATGGGGTATATCTTCGGGTCACCCGGATAAAGGTAGCCTTGCTTTCTTATTAAGGCTGGTTTACGAGCTCTATTCAGATTGACAGGAATCAAAACTTCCCCTTCTATATCAATAGGCTGTTGCTTAACATTTTTTTTCACTGCCACTCTATCGTTTGCGTTTTCTACTTGTGTTGAAATCACGCCTCTGGCAGGGATTCGAACTTTTTCAATCTCCTGGTTAAGGACTTCGCGATTTTCTGCCGATGAAACAGGCTTATCGGTTACACCTGCATCAGCAGAGATAACAGACAATAGTAGAAAAGGCAAAGCCAACATGATTGGCATTAGCTTTTTCATCATCTCTTTTTCTCCTTTGTTAGTGTTTTTTCCTTACCTCGCATACAAGTACTAATATAGTCCTTGTACCTTTTCCATCAAAGTGTTTAGGTACTCACCATAATCTGCCGCATGGATAAAGTCCACTTCCACAGGCTGGGCCAGGTCGTCCAGCAGCGGTGCAGTGTTAGTCACCGCATCAACATCAATGAAAATTGTACTTCCGCCGTGAACAAACTTCTCCACAATGTAAGTGACCGACAGAGTATCAGATATTCCCGTAACCTCCAGCAGGTTGTAACCAGCGGGTAATTCGATGCTGGCGGAGATAATGGTTGTATCGTAGGGGCTAACGCTGGTATCCACCTCAGTCTCAACAGAAATAGAAGCGCTAATATCCTCGACGTCACTCAGATTTTCATCAGTGATTACCAGATTGTCAAACCAATCTGCCTCAAAATGATTGATTATCGTATTCTGAACACTGTAGAAATCCTGATAATTCCAGTAGCCGTTCAGAAGAAGTTTCTTCAGGTTTGTTGTTGTGATGCGGTCATCGTGTTCAAAAACGTAATCCACCTCAGCACCCTCAAGAAAATTCTCTGCCTCTAAGCAAGAGAGTGAATCAGAACTCATGCCGGCATACGAGAGCGTTTTGCCAGCATAAGAGAGCAGTTCAAGTGCACTGTCCGATTCTGTTGCCAGAGTCAGTAGCAAGTCGAACCTAGGGATGGCGCCGTTGAAATCAGACAGGCGATTGAGGGTCCAGCCCAGACCGAGATAAGCTTCTTTGTAGAAGACATCCCTGTTGATCGCTGAAGTAAACTGACTTTTTGAGTCACTGTAGTCTCCGTCCTCATAAGACACCCAACCCTGTTCTACCAAGTACTCAACAGTGGATACCGGACCTGTGGGAATGTCTATTTCATCACCCGGGCGTTCACATGCAGCCACAAGTAACAGAGAAATCGCTAAGATACATCTCCAGCATAATTGAAACTTATTCTTTGTTTTCATTACTGATATCCTCACGCCTATCGTACCAACATCATTTGTTTCGTTGCCGTAAAGCTACCTGCTCGGATACTATAGAAGTAAAGTCCGCTGGCAACCTGTTTACCCATTGAATTGGTGCCATTCCACTCCAGTGAGTGATAACCAGCGGGACGATAACTGTCCTCAAGTAGAACGGAAACAACCTGCCCCAGAACGTTGTACAGATAGATACTGACGTTCCCATCCTTCGGCAGATCATAGCGAATCGTCGTCGCCGGGTTGAAAGGGTTCGGATAGTTCTGGTGAAGGGCGTACTCTCTAGGCAATACGGACTGCTCTACCGCTGCACTTCCCCTCTGCACTTGGAAACTTCCAAGGCGATCTGTTTTAGCTTCCATGAAGCCCTCTGGATTTATGTGCGTAGGCAATGCTCTCCACCTACCATCTGTGTACCGGAAGACACCCACATACGGTCGGTCCTCTGGAGGAACAGCAGAGACATCAAACGAAAACCGGACCGTAGCCGGATTGTTCAGAAGCATTTGTCCTGGGCTCACTTTGTACGCCAGGGTCAAGGGTGTACTGTCAAATTCCCTTCCCACGAATCCGGCATCAGCAGATATAACAGACCTGTTCAAGCCAGCAGACACATCACTCTCCGCGGCAGGAGCTATGACCACAGTATGTGACCCCTGAACTGACTCTTCACTGAAGTTAATCGAGAAATTACCGCTGCTATGAGCAATCATTCTAGCCTCACTTCCGATAGAGGCTACTGTTACAGACACAACATCAGAAGTAGCGTCGTTCCCGGAAACATCTTGGCCGCTGACAACGATATTATAGTCACCATCTGCGGGGATAGTATATTCAGCATGATACATGAAGTACGAGGACGCATCTAGTGTATCATAGAAAGTAGTATCAGCATAAGTGAATAGATAAGGGACTATATTTTCTCCAGTTGATTCATCTTCTAACAACTTCTCCATGGCGATAATGGCTGTATCTTCCGCACTACTTACCTGTACTACACCACCATCATCAACAAAGGCATCGTTACCCACATCTGTACAGAGACCTTCATAGGATGTTACGTAGAGATCCAGTAATGTTTCTTGCAGAGGATTCTGTACAACACCCATCTTGATGCCCCCAAACGCATCGGGAGATACCACGTCTTGGGACATGACCATCTGGGTAACACCGGACCCGTCACCAAGGTCTGAAATATAGAGCACATGGTATGACTTTGCATTCCCATCATCGAAAAAGCTGTTTGCTTTGAGTGTGTCCAAAAGAGAATAGATCGCCTCAGCATCGCTATCTAAAGATAGCTCTATGATAATCGATGATGTATCAGGCTTAGATCCATCGTTCAGTATAAAGGCAACACGGAAATGATTTGCATTGACACCGTTGAATTTCACTAGCCGGAATTTCTCCATGGCATCTGACCACGACGATCGCCCATTAAATATCCTAGATGACCATTGAGGAAGAATACTCTCATAAGGAGGATCGTCTTGATTGTTCTTACCCCAATAGATAGTGTTGTACCCAGTTACACTTCCTATCTCATGGTATTCAAAGCTGTAGTCGGGGTGATCCGGCATGGATGATAACTTCCAGTTTTCAATGGTAGCCGCAATGCTTAAATCGAAAAAGAGGTCTGAAAATGTTTCGCTTGAGCCGTAATTGCTGAGGGCTGTTGTGAAAGCGTCCGTTCCCTGTTGGCTTGTATTCTGGGCCACATCCAAGACAATACCCAACCCGCCATCATCACCGGACTGATGTTTCTCCGCCAGGAAAAGCAACAACAGTTCCGAAAACTGTTGATCCAAATACGGATTCGAACTCTGCCACGCTAACAAAGAGTTCTGACACGGATAGTTCAGTTTTTCAAACCCTTTGAATCCCACAGACTGATCAACATAGCCAGTCAGGATCTCCGATAATAAACCGAACCCCTGAGTCACCCATGTTTTTTCGTCAAGATCACCGTTGTATAGAATGTGCCTGGTCAAGGTTTTTGCCAGTGCCATCTCCACTTCCACTTGGGATTGTCGTTTTACATCGATATAGAGCAGATCCTTCCTCATAGTGGGTTCCACGGAGTACAGGTTCTGCTCTAGGAAAAATCCGTCAAAGGTTAAGTCTCCGAGACCATCCAAGCCTCCGTCTGCATCATCCCAATAATCCCTAATATCAAGCAAGAATACTGTCACCTTACCATTCTCGTCCACATCGGAAACGTCACCGAAGAGGGTGGTAACCTCATCGAAGATGCCGAGAGTGTCACCTCCCGGATTGATACCCAAGGCACTAGCAATCCCATTATAGAAATAGTGCGATGTGTCAAGACCCGGTGTCTGCTCATCCCATGCCTCAAGTACAGCAGCTATAAGAGCAGAATCAGCATACACGGTGGCATCCGTGAAGGGTCCACGCCAAGTTTCCCACGAGCCATTGGAGGAATTATGCTTAGCAAGACCCCAGGAAGTTGCTAAATAGACATCGTCACCTTCGAGGGCAATATCCCGCAAATCCAGACTGTTCAGAGTATCGGTAGTGTGTGCCTCAAGGTAGTTGGTATGATCCATCCCAAAGTGCCACCAGTTGTAGGTATCCCGGAACCTGAATAGACCATCTCCTGTGGCGATCCATCTTGTTCCATCAGCATCCAGTTTCACTTTGCGGATGGTATTGGTTGTGAGTCCAGAATTCGTTCGACTGTAGTTCGAAAAAGTCAAATCATTTGTGTAGAAGGCTAAACCCTTGTCCGTTCCAGCCCAGATGCCATTAGTTGCCAAAGACAAATCAAATACATTATCGCCGATCAAATTCTCTATGGAACTAATGACTTGCCACAGTCCTTGGGTATCAAGGTAACTAATGCCCTTATCAGTAGCCAGCCAAGGATTTCCATTGGTGTCGATCTCAATGTCGTTAATCACATCGCTCACAGGACTGTTTACAGTATCTACAGGGGGATATGCTGTCCAAGTACTGTCAGATGTATCTCCCCGGTAAAGCCCTTCAGAAGTGCCTACCCACAGGATACTGCCTGCTCCTGTTTTTATAGCAGTAATCTCTTTTTCTAAATAGAGTGAAGATATCCCACTTGAATACTTGTACAAACCGCTTTCTGTGCCAATCCACAATGTTCCACTACCATCAAGGGACATATCTATCACATTCTTTGATAGGCTTTCCGAGTAATCGGTGAATGAGGTGCCGGTAAAATGGGCCAAACCATTAGCTGTACCAATATATATACCACCGGACCCATCTGATATCAAGGAAGTAATTGAATTAGATGGCAATTCATAAGATGAATCTACAATAGATGAATCCCAAACGGCATTTTCAACAAAAATCTCAACAGTCTCTCCTATTCCCCTGCAGGTGGACCAAGAATAGTAGTCCCCGCTAAAGAAGCCGTATTCATGGGACAGAATTTTTAGGGGTTCACCTATCTCAGAGGAATGTGCTGAACTGATAACAAATAGCAAAGACAGACAGATGGAAATAAAACTAGTTCTGACGATTTTGGTTGATTTTTTCTTCACTTTTCTCTCCAACCGTTATCTGCTTGAAGTGATTGAAATAGTATTAACATAATCCAGAAGGCCATAGTCAATCAGGGCGTAATCTATCTGGATGCCAGCAAACTTGATTCCTGCACCCAGTGTAAGTCCCTTAATGTCGTGCCCAAACGAGTATCCTGATCTTAGAGCAAGTTCAACAGCTGGAATGCTGAATACATATTCACCGGCAAGATCTAAAACCTCAACATTGTCATTCGGATGTTCAAGAACGGAGAACAGGGTTAGTTTATGCGGACCACCCAAATCCAAGGGTTCAAGCCCCAAGCCTAACTGGAAGGTGAGTGGCAAATGGTATTTCTTGTATTCGTTTTCCAGCACTGAAGTGGGATCAGAGGGGTCCATCACTACAGTACCATTGTCCCAGTCCTGATAGGTACCACCCGGCTGTAACTGGGGCCCAAAGTTTTTGATATTCATGCCTAAAGTTATATCTTTGAAATCAGTATGGTACAACAGTCCTATATCCGCACTCCAATTCTGAGCTTGAAGTTCATCGCCAGAGCCGATTCCAGCAGCAAGATTCTCTAGGAGATATCTAATGTTCCAGCCTACGCTAAATCTATTTGTCATAGCCCGTGCGAACGAGAGACCTATGGCCAGATCGGTAAACTGAAATGTGCTACCCGTCCCGTCCTGCTCACTGACCGTGGTTTCTTCTATATCGCCGGAGGAAAACTGAACAAGGTTCAGTCCAACATTTCCTATTTCCGGTATAGAATACACTAATGAAGCTCCATTGAAACTCATATCCATGAATAAAGCTGTGTGGGTATAAAACCCAGAAAAACCTTTTACATACGCCAAGCCCGCCGGATTCCAGAAAACAGCAGAAGCGTCCTGCACTTTCACGACAAGCCCGTTCCCAAGGGCTGCACCTCTGGCTCCCACAGGATACTTCAAAAACTGCGCACCGGTTGTCCCAACTTTTGCTAGCTCATCAGAAGTCTGGGCCAGAGAAGCAGAAACCGAGATCAATAAAAGGATCGACAGTAGAACCCTGTTTTTTTTCATCTTTGCTCCCAACTTCCTCACCTGATTATTACAAATTTACCTGTAGCACTGGCATCGGATGTTTCTACGATATACAAGTACAGGCCACTGACTACGTCCTGATTATTCCTGGAAACAAGATCCCAGAATTCTGTTGAGGATGCATCAGTGTGTTCAATAATTTTGACCAAGTCACCCGAAGCGCTGAAAATGGAGATCTTGCAGGATCGAGGGAGGTTTGTGAATATTACTTTTTCCTCGTACCTCGCCTCAAACAGAGCAGCTCCCCGGTATGGGTTAGGTACTACTCTAATATCAAGAGAGGAAAGATCCGGGTCTTCGTCCTCACTATACAGTTTTCTGGGTGTAACCGGCAAAGGAGCGCCAGACTCAGAGTCAATCATAAAATTGGCTCGGGCAGATTCTATTGAAGGCAATCCCAGTTCGGCCTTCACCGGATCGTAAGCAGTTACAACATAGTAGTACGGCAACCCATTAACAGGGCGATCATATTCTGCCCCAAGGAAGGTTCCTCCCGTATCAATAAATGTATGAGTGATTTCATCCAAATCTAGCGTAGCTAGTGAATCGCCTGTGTCATGGTCAATCACTTTGACTTCTCCATCAACAATATCACAGGCATAGATGAGTTGCCAGCCCTCCGGGGCATACATGGCACGATATACCTTATAGCCCTCAAAATCAACAGTTCCTAACATATCATCAATTGTCGTCTCGGCTTTGTTATCCCATGCAAGTTGCGCACCCTCATCCAGCGGACTGTAAACAAGGTTCGGTACAGGCGGTGGGACTGGAACTTTCCAGTGATCTTCTGCATCGAAAGACGTAGGATTATAGGGGTTGCCTGTCGAACTACCGGAGTAGTAAGCAGTCAATGCATTATCCATGTTTTCCCTGGCGCCCCTCAAACCCAAGCCCACACCTGAGGCGTAGACGAACTTAAGCGTATCACCTTCCTGAAAGTCATTGAACGGTCCTGTGGAAAGCAAGAACCGGTAGTCGAACTCTGGTGCACCGATATCAAAGGGATGAGGCATAAAGTGCTTCCCCTTCGCGTCGGCATGTGTAGCATCCATGAAATCATATTTCTGAATGTCAGACCCAGGGTCGGAATTCCAGTTCCACCACATGTGTGCAGACACCATGAGAAGCTCGTCAACAGGAATGGTCTCAACGGGATTATCCATCATTATTGGTGAATAGAGAAGCCTTCCAGAGATGTATCCCGGGACTTTTTGAGTAGCCTGTCTTTCACCCGCGTCATACTCAGGAGTTGTGGGATCATCTCCATCGTAAATGAAGGACATGTTTCTCGGCACACAATAACCATGAATGATCTCGCCGTCAATCTCCACTTGCTGTCCTGCTACCGCTTGGATGGTCGTTCCGTCAGATCCTTCTACCATCACCGTGTTCTGCCAAACAAGTTCTGGTCCGTTAGGGTCAATAATAACTGAATACTCATCAAAGAAACCGTCAGGTGTGTTCTTGCTGAGATCATAATTGGGGTTCACGATATTTGGGCTGGCATGATATTGCATCCCCCACGGAACACCATATTCGTCGTAGCCGTCTAATTCTCCGCTCTCATTCCAATCGTAATTCTCCACCCAATCCCGCTCGTCCGTATCACCGTCATCTCCATCATAACCATCATAATCAACAAGATCATCAATATGTGGACTGGTTGGATCAGCCCCTACCCCGCAATCAGAGTCAAATACCCACGATACGTAGAGATCATCCAACGTTCCTGGTCCAACACCGGGTTCATTGATAACGGCCACCTCGAAAACAAGTAAATCGTCCAGATCCTTGACCGACCAACTCAGACCTCTCTGAAGCATCTTGACTCCCAGAGGGTCGTTGTTACCCCTTGTAAAGTCGTCAAAGACCACATAGCTATCCTGCAACGATTTCATTTGTCCGGCGACTGGATTTACACCGCTCCATCCTAATAGGAAATCGTCTTCAGCTGGATATATCCAGGGCTGGTATTCGTCGTCAGGATTGGGGTGCAACTCATAGTCACCATAATCAGCATGGCTTACCAGCTTTTCGCCACCAACAATTGCTCCAATCCAAAATCTCCCTTCCCACTGGTAATGAGTTCCGCTGCCCCCGGGCCACTCATACGAAGGAAAACGATCCGGAACTTCGGGATCGCCGTAGACACCGTAGTTCCCTACAGCAGTCCACAGTTTTCCTATGTTATGTACTTTAAGTACATCATCCACATCATATCCTGTCTCTCTGAAGAATGGAAAATGCACCTTCTTCTTCGATTTCCCCAGACTATCGGGTGGCACAAGGAAAAGGGTCATAAGAAGACCAAGGATCAGAACTTTCCCTCCATTTTTTCTCATTTCATCAATGCTCCCTAATTAAAATGCGTTGGAATGAACCCTAGAAATCAAGTGCAATGCCAAAACGAATGGTTCTCCCTTCACTGTTGTATCTGGGATCGTTGTATTTGCCACGAGCAGCACGAAGGACCTCTTCGTACTTGTCCTCGGCATCTACAACACCATCTTGGTTTGTATCACCATAGAGCTGATACCATTCCACGTCAGCGATACCTGTGATATTCTTTCGGTCCGTCAAGTTATTCACCCAGACAAAGGCAGACAGCAAGACCGACCCTAAATCAAACTTCTTCTCTAACGACAAGTCAACATTATAGGTTGGCAGTCGTCGCATGGTATTTATATCAGTTTCTCGTGTCCTCTGGGGCGGAGAATAAGGTAGCCCACTTCCATACTGCACAATTATATTCGTTCCTATATGTCTAAAGAACCCCAGGCCAAATGGCGGTCTTTCCTGACCACCAACTCTAAAGTATATATTAGAGGTCAGTGTATGCCGTTGATCCCAGTCAAGGTAGCTTTCCTCCTTCGGAATTATAGTACCTGCCCATGTAAGACTGTAGTTCTGACTTGAACTCGAGCTTTTCCCGACGGCGATCGAGTAAGTGTAGTTTATTGAACCGCCGAAATAATTGCTAAGTCGCTTTTCAAGGGTAAGCTCCAGACCCTGTATCTTTCCGTAATCTATGTTATACCGAATCGTATAGTAATTGCTGGACGTATAGAAGTACCGTTTTGTATCGGTTAACCCCTTTATGTCTTTATAAAACCCTACAGCCTTCAGTTTCGAGTGCAAACCCATCTGATATTCTAACCCAATTTCATAGTAAATAGTTGTCTCTGGTTTGATATCAGGATTACCTACCATGGGGAAGGCACCTGAGAAATCCCAGTTAATATTCTGATACAGGAAGGCCATAATAGGCAACTGAAACATCTTGCCGTAATTGAAATAGAACCGACTTCTTTGTGAGATGGGAAAGGCAACACCCAGACGGGGACTGAAGTAGCTCTTTCCTTCTACGTTCTGCGGATTTTTCACCTCACCCCCCACATTGGTATCAACAACGGGATCTGTCAGATCTGCTGGGTATTTGTCCCACTTAGGGTCGAAATAGTCGTAGCGCACACCCAAATTGACAATAAATTCCTCGAATTCCATCTTATCCTCAGCAAATAGACCGTAGGAGAATGGAGAAATCTTATCCTGACCTTCCTGTCCCCAATCATCTCGAGTACCAATATTCTGACCGTAAACATTACCGCCAGATGCCAAGTCAACATCATGATCAAAGATGTCCCACCTTGTCCCCTCTAAGCCGAGCTGAAGATAATGATTCGTATTGATCTGATTATTGTACATGAGCTTGGCGGAGTATGTTAGTTTGTCATCCTCATTCCAGCGTAATCTGTAGTAGCCAGCACCAGTGCCATAAATGAAAAACCCGTCGCTATCTTTCGCGCTCCCAAACGGGAGATCCTCCCAAGGCATGTTCAACCTATCGGGATTTCCTCCAACAGCTACAAAGGCAACAGAATCCTCCTCCGCCAACTCTGATTGATCAACAATATCGTTGTTGTCGTTATCCGTAAACATATCAATGTCCGTGTCGTCAAGAACCCCGTTTCCGTTCAAATCCTCGTAGTCCCATACCCCATTATGATTAAGGTCTTCATCTATATCTAGAATGCCATTTCCATTTCTATCCCATTCAAGGTCCAAGACACCGTCATGGTTGGCGTCTTCATTGATATTCTCCTCTACATTATACTTCATGTATGTCCTGTAAACACCTACCTGAAGCTTGATGAAACTCTTATCGGTGATTGTATGAGCCCATGTGCCACTTATGTTATAGCTGCTAACGTCATATGTCATTAAGTGCTCCAGCATGTCGTATTTTGTAAGGGCACCATCGTTATTCAAGTCCTCAGAATCGAGAATACCATTAAAGTTAAGATCTTCGTTATCATCCAGAATGCCATTCCCATTCGCATCTTCAGTATCAAGCAGACCATTTCCATACCACGAGTCAAGAGGATCAGGATCAGTTTCTATGGGTTCGTACTGAGGTAATATATCCTCATCAGAGGTTCTCGACCACAAATGGCTATAATTACCACGATCTCCAATCGAATAGAGTCCTGAGAACGAAATCTTGTCATTCGCAAAAGGGTAGAAAACAACTTTTCCCCCCAAAGTATAAGTATGGTCATAGTTGTTAGGAAGCCTCCCTTCGTCGTTATAAATCTCACCTGAGACATTAAAGGTAGAAGACTTTCCCAGTAAAGGTGTAGGACCGCCGAAAGAAAACTCCAAATTCTTTAGTCGGTGCATATCGCTGAAGCCAGAGGTAGGTTCATACACACCTTCTTCCTCGTTGAATTGGTGAGACTCAAAATCCCCGAAGTCGCTTGTTTTATATCTCAGTTTGCCCGCATAGGTATTACTACCCTCCTTCATGACTATATTTACAATACCTGACTGGGCATTAGAGAATTCTGCGGAGAATCCTGAGGTGATGACAGAAATCTCTTCAACAGCCAGTTCAGGAACGTCTGAATCAAAGGCTCCTGTCACTGGGTCCATTGTTGATACACCATCCAATTGATAGACCACTTCACCGTCTCTCCCACCTCTAGCATGTCCATTGATAAATCCGGCTGTAAGGTTTACAACATCCTCAATATCCTCGACGGGGATGTCAGCCAACTGATCAGCTGTTATGATATTCCTGCTTCCTGTAAGGTCTTTTTGAATAAGAGGTCTTTCGGCTGTTACAACTACCTCTTCACCCTCAATCATTGTTTGAGTTAGAGCAAAGTCTAGTTTCGTGGTCAAATCGACCATCACTCGTATCTTTTTATGAACTAAAATCTTATACCCAATGACCTCTGCCCTTATAGTATAAACACCTGGTGAAACATCTAGGATGAAGTATTCCCCTTTTGAATCACTCGCAGAACCAATCATAGTACCTTCAACAATGATATTAGCTCCGGCAAGAGACAAACCTGTTTCAGAATCCACCACCCGGCCAGCAATTTTACCAGTTGTAACCGCCATTAACAACCCAAGTGGGAAGGCCAATAGGCACAGCAAAGCATATCTCCTAACCGTATTACTCATAGCTCACTCCTTGATTCTTTCAAATCAGATTTTGTGAAACCCCGCGTA
>PBQI01000104.1 GCA_002725625.1 Rhodospirillaceae bacterium
CCGTTTTGATAGAGTAAGTACAGAAACACTCTCCTACAACTTACCACATTATCGTCATATTCTCGTTGCATTTGGAGGCTATTATGTGCATTAGCGGGCAAAGGGATTTGTTGGGTGTTTTCGGTTTCTAAGAAAAAAAGAAAGTGAGAATGTCATGTATAGAAGTTTTCAAGCAGACTATTACGGCAATCAAAGTTATCAATATTATCTGGCCTCAAACCTCGTCAGATCACTTGACTACAAAGATGCGATCCGAGTCTGCCGCCATAATCACTGGGGCGAAACACTCAGTTACATCCGGCGCGGTGATTTCAATATAACCTGCCATTAGCCTCGCCCACGGTAATTGAGAGAGATTATCTTACCTCCCTATAGGGCATCTCCCAACAGTTTCTCTGTTATCGATCTCACACCTATTTAGCTTTCATTCCTTGTAGGAAAAAGATACCACCGTGAACCGGCGGTTTGCCGGCAGTTATCAATGGTGAGTATTTTTATGTCCGACGCGACGACTACAAACACCGATTCCCACGACAAATTATCAATGCTTATGGCCATCGCTCTGGGCCTGACAGCTGCCTTTATCTGGGGTGCCTGGCCAGTGATATCCAAGCTTTCAATCGATCACACCCTGTCAGCTTATGACCTCACGGCATTCAGGGTCGGAATTGCCGGGATTATCCTGCTGCCGCTGATTTTTAAGAATGGTACGGGCGGTCTCGGATTGCTGCGGGCGTTTATTTTGTCCTTTGGTGCCGGTGCGCCCTATATGCTGTTAGCGGCCGGTGGACTGAATTACAGTACCGCCGGTCATTTTGGCGTCATCGCGCCCAGCTGCATGTTGTTGACCTCGACTATCGGCAGTTGGTTTTTGTTCGGCGACCGGCCCAGCGCCTTTCGGCTAATCGGACTAGCAGCAATATTAGCTGGCGTATCTCTAATTGGTTGGAAGGCGTTTTCCGTTCTTGAAGAAAGGCAGTGGATCGGCGATTTAATGTTCGCCGGCGCCGGAGTTCTGTGGGCCGGCTACACCCTTGGAACGCGGGCTTGGTCGGTAACACCGCTGCAGGCCACCGCCCTGGTTCCAACCGTGTCGGCGGTATTCTATTTGCCTTATTATTTTCTGTTTGTTGATACTAAAGTATTAGCGGCACCACCACTTGAACTCGCTCTTCACGCTGGCTTTCAGGGCATATTGAATGCCATCCTGGCGTTGCTGATCTACACCAAAGTTGTTTCCATTCTAGGCGCTGCGCGGGGGGCGGTGTTTGCCACCACGGTGCCGGGTATCGCCGTAATCCTAGCCTTCCCGGTGTTGGGAGAGGTGCCGACATCGATGGAAATTACCGGCGTTGTGGCGGTCTCTGCTGGTATGGTTCTGGCCATCGGATTGATCAAACGCAAATAATTTGGAATGCTGCTGCTGATGATACGACCGCTAACGCCGACAATATTTTTTTCCATCCTTGTTGCTTGGGGGACTGCAGGGGCTGGAACCGTCCCGGGACCTTATGGGGTGATATTCGGACAGGAGTATGATGTATTAGAGCATAAATCGATCCGGCGCCGGGAAAACGTCAGAACGGTTAAATTGCGAACAGCCGATAAGCCAGATGATACCAAGGAACTCCGGGCGGAAATTTGCGACCGGTTTGGACTGCAGATTGTCACCTGGAAAAGCCATATTCGAGGCCTGGATGTGGCCCGGGAGCGCCACGTGGAACTGGCCAACGAAATATCTGACAAATTCGGCGTGCCGACCTCGGGCCCTGCGGTTCGGAAAAAGAAACTGGTCTGGCAAAAAGATGCCATCACCGTCGTCCTGAAAATCAGGCGTGAAAACAGTGTTTATCAGAATCAAATTCGATATTTCGGGCCCAAGAACGAGCCTTGTCTCACCAGGCTAATGAAACGGATTCAATCTAAATAAATATCGAAAGGCGACTTAACTTTTCAGCTGCTTCTTGTCGATTTTGCCGACAGGCGTTTTAGGCAGGGCGTCCAGGAATTCAACCACTGTCGGCACTTTGTATTTCACCAGGTTGTCGCCGCAATAGTCCAAGATACCTGCTTCATCCAGGGTTTCACCGTCCCGGACCACAACATACGCCTTAATGATTTCACCCCGGTAATCGTCCGGTATACCAACCACCGCCGCTTCCAGAATTTTGGGATGTGCGATCAGGACCTCATCGATTTCGCGGGGAAAAACATTGAAGCCCGACACCAGGGCCATGTCTTTGGAGCGGTCGACGATGAAGATGAAACCGTCCTGGTCCTTGTAGGCGATATCGCCGGTATAGAGCCAGCTTTCCCTGAAAGCGGTCTCCGTGGCCTCTTTATCATTTAAGTAGCCTTTTGTTACGTGGGGTCCGCGCACTCGAATTTCGCCGCTTTCACCCGTCGGCAATTCCGTGTTCCCTGTTTCCACATCAACAATCTGAAGCTCGACACCATCGAGAATCCGCCCGGCCGACAGGTCCTTGCCCGGTTTGCGGAAGGAATTACTGCAATAGGGCGCACCTTCGGTCATGCCGTACCCTTCAAGCGCCGGCACACCGGTCCGGCTTTCCCATTCCTCGCGGGTTTTGACGGCCAGCGGTGCGCCGCCGCCGGCACAATATTTAACGCCGGAAAAATCAACTTTATCGAATTCCGGATGTTTCATCAGGGCGGAATAGGCCGTTGCCACGCCGATGATGAAAACGGTTATGGGATGATTCTTAAATGCCTCGAAGACTTCATCAGGGTGAAACCGCGGCAAAAACATCACGGCGACCCGCCGGTACACGGTTTGATAAACACCGTGATAGTGGCCGACGATGTGGAACAAGGGCGGCACATTCAGGACGATTTCGCTTTCGGGCTCAAAGGGCCAGGTTTGATCCGAGATCTCCATGGCGGCGATAATTTCAGCGTGGGTATGGGGAACGCCTTTTGAAATTCCTGTGGTGCCGCCGGTAAACAAAATTAATGCCGGGTCTTCGGCCTTGGGGAGATCGGCTGGAAATTCTATCGGCAATTTATTTTCTGGAGTATCCAGCCAGCTATCCAGTCCCTGAGATATATCAATCAGTCCGATATTCTTTCCCGCCGCCAGTGCGGCACCAACCTCGATGGCACTGCTATCACAGAATATATATTTCGGCTCTGAGATATCCAACAGGGGTTCGACTTCCCTGGCGGTATAGAGGGGATTGATCATGACCACCTGCCCACCGGCGGTCAGGATGCCGAATATCAACTGAGGAACATCCGCCGACGTCGCTGCGGAAATTGCCACCCTGTCACCTTTTTTGACACCGATGCTGGCCAGTTCGGCTGCAATGCCAGTGGCGTTTTTACCATATTGATGATAGGTAAGTTCTTTGTCTTCGAAGATTAACGCCTTGGCATCACCCGTGTTTTTAACTGCATAGATAAAAGCGTCAACAATTGTCGCAAAATCTTCAGACATTGTTCCCCCTAAATTTTAACTATTAGTTCTCCAAGAATTTATCAGGTGGCACCGTATTGAAAAGCCATTTGATTAATCTCTTCACCGTCACGTCAGGAATTTGAATATCATGGAAGATCAGCAGCAAAAAAATATTTGGGCGCAGCCTTCATGGTGATTTCCATGATGGGTATGCCCGGCACCGACACCTGCGTGAAATGGGTAATGGCCAGTGGCTATTCTTCATTCTAGGTCATTGCAGTTCGGGGATGGATCGTCGTCGCGATAATGCTGGTGGCCGATGTCGTGATGTTAATTTTCGGCTCCACCTTCATGACAACGGCCCTATCAGTCCACATATTCAAAGAAAAAGTTGGTATTCACCGATGGTTGGTTTTTCCATTTTGGTCAGCCTGACATTACTGTTTGTCTGGCAGACAATCCCGGTCGAACAGTATTGGGTCTTTGACCTGATGGCGATTTTAACCCTGACCGGATACATATTCATGATCCAAGCTTTCCACGTCGGAGACGTCAGTGTTGTGGCGTCCTATGAATATAGTGTGCTACCGGGAGGCTTTTTATGGCGGACCGGAGGCAATCGATCCGCCTGGGGGATGACGGTACAGGCAATTTGCTATTGGCGTAGTTTGCCGCTTTAATGCGCCAACTAAGAAAAGATAAATAGGCGGAACAGTGGACGGCGATAATACGCTTACTCTCGATACCAAATACAGCGCCACTTCTGGACGAGTGTTTGTCACCGGCGTTCAGGCTTTGACGCGCCTGCCTATGATGCAGCGACAGCGGGATATGGCAGCCGGCCTCAACACGGCCGGATATATTACCGGCTATCGAGGATCACCATTGGGAACCTACGATTCGGCGCTGTGGCGGGCTTCGGATTTTCTTGAACGGCATCACATCCGTTTTCAGCCGGGCGTTAACGAGGATATCGCCGCGACTGCCTGTTGGGGTACCCAGCAGATCGGTATCTGGCGATCTGAAGAAGAATCGCCGAAATATGATGGCGTGTTCGCCATTTGGTACGGCAAAGGCCCGGGGGTCGACCGGTCCGGTGACCCGTTCAAGCATGGCAATATGGCCGGCACATCCCGCCATGGCGGTGTGTTGGTTCTGATGGGTGACGATCACGGCGCCAAATCATCTACCTCGGCGCATCAATCAGAGCAGGCATTGATTGCCGCCATGATCCCCATCCTCTATCCGGCCAGCGTTCAGGAATATATCGACTACGGACTATTTGGCATCGCCATGGGACGCTACTCCGGCTGTTGGACGGGCATTAAATGTGTGGGTGATGTCGTGGAAAGCTCGGCTTCGGTGGACATCGATCCCGACCGCATCGCCATCAAAGAGCCAGAAGACTTGGACCTACCTGATGACGGCGTCCACATCCGGTGGCCGGATACACCACTGGTGCAGGAGCAAAGGTTAGTTTCGGTCAAGCTTAAGGCTGCGTTGGCATTTGCCCGTGCCAACAAACTGGACCGTGTTACCCATGCTGCGCCGGTGAAGCGGCTGGGTATCGTTGCGGCAGGCAAGGCTTGGCTGGACGTGTGCCAGGCCTTTGAAGAACTGAACCTGTCGGATGAGGATCGAAAAGGGCTGGGAATTTCTGTCTTCAAGGTAGCCGTGCCATGGCCGTTGGAGCCCGAAGGCATCCGGGAATGGGCTGCTGGGAATGACGAAATTTTGGTCATCGAGGAAAAACGCAACATTATCGAGGACCAGCTGGCGCGTGCGCTCTACGATCTGCCTGAGGAGCATCGGCCGCGTATCGTTGGCCGATCGGATCATGACGGCAATCCTCTGACGCCGGAATTCGGCGAGCTTTCGGGGACCTTGGTGGCGCAGATCATCGCCAATCGTCACCAGGCGACGGAGCCTGAAAGCTGCCTCAATTCAGCGGTGGCGGCGATACAAGCACGTACCAGTGACAGCAACCGGCCATCGGCGCCACCCGAACGGTCGCCCTGGTTTTGTGCCGGGTGTCCTCATAATACATCGACCAAAGTCCCCGAAGGCAGCCGGGCCTTGGCCGGCATCGGCTGTCACACCATGTCCATTTATATGAATCGTAGAACAGCCGCCTATACGCATATGGGCGGGGAAGGCGGCACCTGGATCGGTCAGGCGCCTTTTACGACCACCAAGCATGTATTTCAGAATATCGGCGATGGCACTTATGTGCATTCCGGTATTTTGGGTATTCGGGCGGCTGTTGCTGCTGGGGTCAATATCACCTTTAAGATTTTATATAACGACGCTGTTGCTTTGACCGGCGGTCAGCCTATGGATGGTGAGTTCTACCCCTGGAATATTTCCCGCCAAATCGCCGCCGAGGGGGTCGGACGCATTGCCGTGGTGACCGATGAGCCGGGCAAGTATCCTTCCAATACCCAGTGGGCAGCGCAGGTGGAAATATTTCACCGTCGGGAGCTCGAACGTATCCAAGAAGAAATGCGAGAAGTGCCGGGCGTCACGGCCATCATCTATGATCAAACTTGCGCCGCCGAAAAGCGCCGCCGCCGCAAACGTGGGGCCTTTCCCGATCCGGCCAGGCGCGTCTATATCAATGCGGCGGTGTGCGAAGGTTGCAGCGAATGCAATAGGGTGGCCAATTGCGTCGCCGTGCAGCCCCTGGATACCGAATTGGGCCGCAAACGCACCATAGATCAATCCTCCTGCAACAAGGACTTTACCTGTCTGGAAGCATTCTGTCCCAGCTTCGTTACGGTCGAGGGCGGGGCGCTCAGAAAAGCCGCGGCGCCGGATCTCGGGGAGGATAATCCGGCAGCGGGACTGCCGGAGCCGGAGATCGCAAAAATATCTGACAGTTGCAATATACTGCTGACCGGCATCGGCGGGACCGGGGTGATAACGGCAGGCGCCTTGTTGGGTGCGGCCGCGCACCTTGAAGGGAAGGGGTGCACGGTCTTGGATCAGACGGGGCTGGCGCAGAAAAACGGCGCCGTGATGAGCCATGTGCGGATAACTGAACAACCGGACAGGATACTGGGGGGGCGTGTCGGCACGGCCATGGCCGATCTGATCCTGGGGTTTGATATGGTTGTGGCGGCGGGAAAAGCTGCCGTCAACGCCATGAATGCTGAACGGACCAATGCCGTTATCAACGACCATCTGGTGCCGTTGGCGGCGTTTGCTGAGCAGCCCGATATGCCGCTGCAGGCAGACGGCTATACAAACGTTATTCGGGCTACCCTGGGCAAAAAACGGGTGGATTTCATGGATGCCACCAGGACGGCAACCAAATTGCTCGGTGATTCCATGGGCGCAAATATTTTCATTATGGGCTATGCCAGTCAGAAGGGATACATGCCCCTGGCGGCATCTTCGATTCAAGAGGCCATCCGGTTGAACAATGTTGCTGTTGAAATGAACCTTGAGGCATTCGCTTGGGGCCGGGTGGCTGCGGCTGATCCTGAACGGATGGCGGCATTGATCGGCGATGCGTCAGCCCCAGAGCCCGCATTTGATCTTTCCCGTTTCATTTCCGACCGCAAATCGGATTTGAGCTGCTATCAGAACTCTTCCTACGGGGAAGTTTTCGAGACGCTCATCAAACAGGTCAGCGATGCGGAACAATCTGTTGCACCGGGTAAAACCGATCTGACAGAAGCAACGGCACGGGCTCTCTTCAAACTCATGGCCTACAAGGATGAATATGAAGTCGCCCGATTGTACAACGGTATCGAACAGAAAATCGCGGAACAGTTCGAGGGCGGCTACCAAATTCGTTTCCACTTTGCACCGCCCATAATGGGTGAGTATAAGCGAGAATTTAGACCCTGGATGGCACGCGGTCTGAAGTTTTTGAAAAATCTGAAATCCTTGCGCGGAACTGCTCTTGATCCATTCGGCTATCACGCGGATCGGCGGGATGAACGCCGATTGGCGGCGGACTATCAGGCGTTGCTCCGGGAATTGAGTAAAAACCTGATGCCGCACAATTACCAAGCCGCTGTGCAGTTGGCGGCACTGCCGATGAGTATAAGAGGCTACGGCCCCGTGAAGCGTAAGGCGATCACTGCCTGCAAGCAGGAGGAGAAAGAGTTATTGCATAAATTCCGCACCAGCGGCAGTGTCCAGGCCGACGCTGCTGAATAACCGGATATATGAACTAAAGATCGGCGATCAGAACGGGTAGTCGGCAAAGATCATCAAACACGAGTTCGGCGCCGGTATCCAATAAGCGCTGCCCATGATCCGGAGGGCAATGGCAGCCACCGGTAAAACCGAACACCTTCATGCCCGCTGCGACGCCGGCGTTAACACCGTGAATACTGTCTTCAACGACAAGACTTTTCTCCGGCGCGACATCCATATGCCGGGCCGCATAGAGGAAAAGGTCTGGTGCGGGTTTGCCTCTTTCAACCATTTCAGCATTGAAGATATTGCCATTAAAAAATTCGGTAAGTTCGGCGGCCTGGAGCGTTCCCTGCAACCGGGCAAACTCACCATTTGAAGCGACGCAATATTTTTGCTCGAGATTGCCGAGGACGTCTTTAATGCTCGGCATGTCGACCGGCGCCGATTTGGCCAGCTGAAGAATGCGCTCGACGAAACGTTCGCTCATGTCGTGGGGCAGGGGGTGATGGTGCTTTTCAGCAATGTCTTTATACATCTCGGTCCCTACTACACCCATATAGGGTTCGATGTCCTTAGGTGTCAGGGGAATGCCAGCCTCGGAAATAATTTCGGCCTGGGCCTGAAACGCCATCAATTCACTATCGGCCAGCACACCGTCGCAATCAAAGATAATGAGTTCGATTTCCACGATTCTAGCTAATCCCATTTCGCGTCAGTTTTTTTCCAGAAAGGTCTTAACGCCTTCAATAAAATCCGGTGTGTCGGTGAGCGCTGCCGCTTGTTCGATTTCATAGTCCAAGCTTTTTTCAAACGGCATGCCGCCGCCCAGTGTTATGCAGCGCCGGATTGCCGCTAAGACCTTGGTTGGATTTGAGGCTAGGCTTTCAGCATAAGATTGAACATAGGGGCGCAATTCTTCAGCCGGATGGAGTTTGTCAACGAGACCGATGTCCAGCGCTTTTATGGCCGATAGAATCTTACTGTCATACAGGAACTTAATCGCTTTTGGTCGTCCGATCAGGCAAGCTAGCGTCTGGGTCGTACCCACCGGAGGAATAAAGTTGATGGCAATTTCAAGCTGGCCAATTTTGGCGTCCTCGGCGGCGAAACAAAAGTCACAATGAGAGGTCAATTCCAGTCCGCCACCAACCGCCATGCCATGAATGGCGGCCAACAAGGGGTTGTGAGCATTCTGCATTAGGTGGCCGTGGCAGATTTTAACCCATTCCCGCATTTTTTTCGGCCTGATTCCATCGAAGATGGTTAAATCTGTAGCGGCGGAAAAATAGTTATCCAGTGTGCTGGAAAGCACGACAACCCGCACATCTTCCTGGCCTAGCATTTCCCAATTAAAGCCGTTGAACGGCAGCCGGTTATATTCGACCCACCCCACTTTGTTGGCCACGGAAAGATTCAAATATTCAAATGCCATGATCCCCCAGATTCCGCTTGAAATCATCAATGATCTGCCAGATGGTATCTGGGTTTTCCACATGTGAATTGTGGGCAGTATCAGGAATCTCAACCGCGTCAGGATCATACCTGCTGAGTTCGTCGACAGAAACCATGGGATCATTGGATCCGCAGGTTAAACGTATTGGGCATTGCGCTGATCCAGAGATGTTGCCGATAGGAATTCCGCTGGATTGTAAAATGTTGATGTCCGCTGCCAAGCCGTAGCCGTCCTCCATTGCGGCAATGCCGTAATCCAATATTGATGAGTTGGGTTTAACCAGTCCGGTTAGGCCAGCAACCATCATATAGTGCTCGCGGGCTTCTTCCCTGATCTGAAAAATACGGGTGGGCTTATCCATATATTCCTGGTTCTTTTCCATCATTTTTTCGGTCCAATTGGCAATAGTGCCAATAGTCATCACGCCGGCAACCTCGAACCCGTACCAGCCGCTGGCTAGAGCTAGGCCGATGGTGCCGCCCATGGAATGACCCACAATGATCAATCGTTTTGAATTTCTGACAATGGGGGCAAGACTAGATGCAAATTCACCAATGCTGTATGAGTTGGACCATGGCGACCGACCATGCCCAAGAATATCGGGGATGATCCACTGTCCCGCTTCTTTTTCTTTTATGATGTCGCGAAGCCCGATCCATACATCACCGTTGGCGCCCCCCCCGTGCAGCAGTAAATATGTCGTCGTTCCCTCACCGCCCCGGTCTACCCAGAGAGCATCAGTTTGTTCTATATCAAACATGCAATCTACGATTCTATGCGTTTCGCTATGGCAATGGTGCGGTAAAGTCGCCGCAAGACCGGTTTTTCCATGAGTACACCGTCGATCACGGCGAAACCTTTGTCCTGCGCTTCGTATTTGGCGACCAGATCACGAGCGCGTTCCACATCCTCCGCTAAGGGGCTGAAAACTCCATTTATCGTATCGACTTGTTTTGGATGGATGGCACATTTACCGGTAAATCCTAAGTTGGCGGAAGCCACTGTTTCCTCTTCCAACTCGCTCAGGTTATCCAAGTTGAAGTTCGGCATGTCGAGAAGGTCAATGTCAGCTGACGCAGCGGCGTGCACTAAATTCTGCCGGGCATAAAGCAGCGATTCCCAGCTGGGTGCGACCCGCAATTCTGCAGACATGTCGAAGCCGCCGAATACCAGGGATCCAACCTTATGGCTTGCTTTGGCGATTTCATGAACGGTCTGCAATCCGTCATTAGTCTCAATTAAAGGGTGAAAGCGAAGGTTTGGATGCTTTGAGCTAACCAGATCTCGAAGGATTCGAACTTCATCGGGAGAGGAGATTTTCGGTACCATGATGCCGTCAGGTGCGGTGTTGGCGTCCGCTAGGGCTAATAGGTCCGCGAGACCCGTCGTCGTCCGGAGGGAATTAATACGAATCCATCTCTCTATCCTGTCCGGTTTTTCAATTTCGGCCAGCAGGGCAAAGGTGCTGTTTCTAACCTTATCTTTGATATTGTCGGCGACGGCGTCTTCTAGATCGATGCAAATAATGTCCGCACCAGTTTCGACGGCCTTGGCATAGACTTCAAGTCGGACCCCAGGCACAAACAGCAAACTCCGATACGGATTAACCATGTGAATTTTCACCAATGAGAATTCTTGTTATTGGCATTGAGGATATCATGAGTTCCCCCCCCCCATTTTCTGGGAGGTGTTGTTTAACGGCCCAGCGGGTGAATGACTATATCCTTTTTAGGACTATAGAAAAATAATTGCAAATTTTGAAAGATTATGGGCATCGCCGCCTTGGATTTTGTTAAAACCACGATAGATTGAGAGGTTTTACCTCATGACCAAGCATTTCTCTTGGGTCGCTCAATCAGTTCTTTTGATTGAGCCGACAGAAATCTAAAGCCAGCAAACCTTATATTAATATACTCAACTCTGTGCACTCATTGGCCGAAAAGCCTCAAGCTGGAGAAGCTGAAAGCTTCAAGGAAATTCTACGGTACGCCCTTTGCCGTCGTTTGGACTAAATCATGGCAACCCGCTATCCCGTTCTCACTTGCCCGAATAATCGAAGATTGTTGGCAGATATTAATTATAGTGGTAAACGGCAGGGTTAAGGATTGCGTGGGCATAAGGATTGATATTAATTTTGTTGCTATTACAATGCTATTTCACGCTATAACCACGTGTAACATATTAAAATATTTATATAATATGGTTATTGATGATTGAAATAATCAAACGTTTATTCTAAAGGGAGATGAACATGACTTTTCGAATAAGAACGAGCTTGATGGCTTCTAGTATCGCGGCTTTGGCCATGATGTATTCAGCGGCTGCTGATGCTAGGGTTGATGGCGATACCATTACGCTTGGCGCAGCTGTTTCCCTCTCCGGGAAATATTCTACAAACGGCAAACATACTAAAAATGGCTATAATTTTGCTGTTAAAAGAATAAATGATATGGGAGGCGTAAAGGTTGGAGGTAAGTCATATAAGCTTAAAATCAAATATTACGATGACGAGTCAAACTCTGGTAGAGCAGCTCAGCTTGCAGAACGGCTAATTAAACAAGATGGCATTAAGTACATGCTTGGGCCTTATAGTTCTGGCTTAACTAAAGCCATCGCGCCAGTAACCGAAGAAAACAAAATTCCGATGGTTGAAGCCAATGGTGCATCAAGGTCATTATTTACAAAGGGATATAAGTATTTGTTTGCAGTGTTATCTGCTGCGAACCAGTACCTTGAAGTTGCCATTGATTTAGCTGTTGAAAAGAATGGCGGTAAGCCAGTTAAGATTGCGATGGCATTTGAGCAAGACGCATTCTCCCAAGACGTGAGACTTGGGATTGTTGATGCAGCAAAAAGAACAGG
>PBQI01000105.1 GCA_002725625.1 Rhodospirillaceae bacterium
CCGCGGGCCTTTGCCCACCGGCCATTGCCATCCATAATTATGGCCACGTGACGGGGCGGTTCACCAAAGCATTGGTCCTGTGAGGGTTCAGCTTTCATCGCATTAAATCTGACAACGGGTTAAACCTGCATAATCTCTTGTTCTTTATTGTTAAGCGCTTCGTCCATTTTTTTGACATAGTCATCAGTCAATTCCTGGACTTCACCATCGTAATCCCGATGTTCGTCTTGGGAAATATCGCCACCCTTTTCGGCTTTTTTAAGGTCATCCATGGCATGGCGCCGGACATTCCTAATGGCCACTTTGGCTTCTTCTGCATAACGGCCGGCTATTTTCGTTAATTCTACCCGGCGCTCCTCACTTAGGGGCGGAATCGGAATGCGTACCAATTGGCCGTCGGAGGACGGATTCAGACCAAGATCAGAATCGCGGATTGTTTTTTCGACGACTGCGACCAATCCTTTGTCCCACACCTGCACGGTCAGCAGACGGGGTTCTGGGACGCCAACAGTTCCAACCTGATTTAAAGGTGTGGGCTGTCCATAGGCTTCAATCGTTATCTGATCAAGCAAACTGGCCGAGGCCCGCCCTGTTCTCAATCCGGAAAATTCAGTATGCAGCACTTCCAAGGCGCCTTCCATGCGGCGGTTGATATCCTTCTTTACTGAATTTATATCCATCAGTCCTCCTCCCCTCAATTGATAACCGTGAATTTTCCCTGACCGTTAACCACTTCCGCGAAGGCCCCGGCAGTCTGAATAGAGAAAACGATAATTGGAATTTTGTTTTCCCTCGCCAAAGAGATTGCTGAAGCATCCATCACCTTGAGGTCTCTGGTCAACACGTCTTTGTACGATAGGTTATCGTACATTTCTGCATCTGCAACCTTTTTAGGGTCGGCGCTATAGACACCGTCCACCTGAGTACCCTTTAACATTACATCGCAGTTCATTTCCGATGCCCGCAATGTAGCCGCCGTGTCGGTCGTAAAAAACGGATTTCCTGTGCCAGCAGCAAAAATTACCACCCGGCCTTTTTCCATATGGCGCTGGGCTCGCCGCCGTATATAAGGTTCGCAGACCGTTGTCATTGGAATGGCGGACAGTACCCGGGTAGCAACGCCGATACTTTCCAACACAGATTGCACACCCAGAGCATTCATTACCGTGGCCAGCATGCCCATATGATCGGCGCTTGACCGTTCTAAACCCGCCGTAACACCTGATAAACCGCGAAAAATATTGCCG
This sequence comes from Rhodospirillaceae bacterium, assembly GCA_002725625.1. GTDB lineage: Bacteria > Pseudomonadota > Alphaproteobacteria > Rhodospirillales > UBA2165. The sequence continues at coordinate 1,248 of PBQI01000105.1, forward strand.
CCGCCAATAACCAGGCAAATTTCTACATCCATGTCTCGTACAGCTTTGATTTCTTTAGCTATTCTTTCCATCGCTTTGGGTTCGAGACCGAAATCCTGTTCACCCATGAGACCTTCACCTGAAAGTTTCAATAGGACGCGTTTGTACTGGGGTGATTTGGCCATTGGATACTTTTTCCTATGATTTTATAACGTAAGTCATTGGCGATTTTACACGGTAACGACATCCGCCACCGGTAGCAGCAGATCATACACCATCAAAATAAATCGGATGCAGGAAAAAATATAGAAAATCGGAGATTACCGCTGAATCACCCTTATTTTCTCTTATTTTCAAGCCTTTTCGCGGTTAGGAACCGCCAGCGACGGCTGCAACTTCTGCTGCGAAGTCTTCTTCTACTTTCTCAACACCTTCACCAAGAGAGAATCGGACAAATCCCTTGATCACTATGGGGGCGCCGACATCGCCGGCAGAAGCTTCCAATAGCTTACCCACTCTGGTTTCACCGTCAATGACAAAGGTCTGATCGACCAGGCAGATTTCCTCGAAATACTTGCGCAATCGGCCTTCTACCATCTTCTCAATGATTTCTTCAGGTTTTCCGGAATCCCGGGCCTGCTCCGACAGGATATTTTTCTCCCGGGTCAACAATTCTGGATCAACATCGTCACGCGTTAAAGCCTGCGGATTAGCGGCGGCGACGTGCATGGCCAACTGCTTGCCCAAGGCATCAAGCTGGTCTTTATCACCGGTGGATTCGAGCCCCACAAGAACGCCGATTTTGCCTAATCCCGGTTTAACGGTATTGTGCATGTAGGTCGACACGACACCATCGCCCACCTCAATCATGGCGCTCCGGCGGAGATCCATATTTTCGCCGATGGTCGAGATCATATTAGTTAGAGCATCTGCAACAGTACCCTCGTCACCCGGAAAATCGGACGACTTGAGGTTCTCGACATCACCGTCACCATCTATTGCAACGTCGGCCAGGGCTTCGACAAAATCCTGAAAGCCGTCATTGCGGGCGACAAAATCCGTTTCAGCGTTCAATTCCACCAGAACACCTTTAGCGCCATTTGATTTGACGGCAACCAATCCTTCAGAAGCGGTCCGGCTAGCTTTTTTTGCCGCCGCAGCCAAACCCTGTGTCCGCAGCCAATCGACCGATGCTTCCATGTCCCTGTCATTTTCCATCAGTGCTTTTTTGCAATCCATCATGCCAGCACCGGTTTTCTCACGCAGCTCTTTTACGAGCGCAGCAGCAATATCCGACATTTCATCCTCTACATTAGATAATTTATATAATTCATTGAAATATTGACTTTTATTATATCAATTATAATTTATTAAGAAGAAGCTGTAGGCTACTTTTCTTCCGCAAGTTGATCAGCAACAACCGGTGCTTCCGGTGCAGTTGCCACTTCAGCAGGGGCTCCCTCGGCGAGAGCTTCTACAGCGGTTGCTTTCGCAACAGGAGATTTGGTGACTGTGGCTGCTTCCGCGGCGGATGCTACTTCAGGCGCCGCCTCCTCAGCCAGTAAATTCTCAACCGGTGCCTCTTCCATGGCACCGATATCTGTGCCGGAAATTGACATTTCCGTCTGGATTCCAGAAAGAACGGATCCGGCGATCAAATCGCAATAAAAATTAATGGCGCGGATAGAATCGTCGTTTCCAGGAATGGGATAATCGATACCGACCGGGTCCGAGTTACTGTCAATCACGCCGACGACAGGAATGCCCAGTTTATTGGCTTCCGCTACGGCAATACTCTCTTTGTTGGTATCGATGACGAAAATTATATCCGGCTGTCCGCCCATATCCTTGATACCACCGAGAGCCCTTTCCAATTTATCCCTTTCACGGGTCAATTTGAGAAGTTCTTTCTTGGTCAGGCCAGTGTTTTCCTCAGCCAGCTGTTCGTCCAGGGTATGCAGACGGCGAATAGAGTTGGAAATCGTCTTCCAATTTGTCATCATTCCGCCCAACCAGCGGTGATTGACGTAATATTGGCCACATTTTTTCGCGGCTTCTGCGATGGGCGTACTGGCCTGACGTTTGGTGCCGACCCACAAGACGCGACCACCGCCAGCGACCACTTCGCTGATCGTCTGCATGGCGCGGAAAAGCATGGGAACGGTCTGTTGCAAATCTATGATATGGATGCGCTGTCTGACACCGAAGATGTATTGTTCCATCTTAGGATTCCAGCGTCGCGTCACATGTCCAAAATGAACGCCAGCTTCCAGCATTTGACGCATGGTAAAGGTAGGCAGTGCCATGATCTTTCCTTTCTCCGGTTGTTCCTCCGCAGACGTTATTCTCTAATATTAGAAAACACCGGAGCGATACTTCGGCAAATTTGCGCCGCGACCGCTGAGCCTGCGTGTGGATTTAGTTGTGTTAAGGGCGCCTATGTAGAGGCAATATGCCTGAATAGCAAGGGATTTATCGTCGAATTTTGATTGCTCGAATATCGCGAGTTTTAGCCTCTAAACTTCGCGCACTTCGATAACGCCGGGCACGGCTTTGATGGCCTGGGCCAGTACAGGTGAGACCTTGAATTTTCCCGGCACTTTGATTTCGGCCTCCGTATTCATATCGAAGCGGGAAACCAGCATAACTTCTCCCAGGCCGCCACCATTACCGTCTTTTTCACGTTCCAATATCTCTTTGACAGAAGCCAGCGGGGTTGGTTCATCAATATATATTTTCAGGCAAGTGCTGCTGTCTGCAGTCACGGTGTCCAGGGAACGGATTTGATTAGCCAGTAACTTCAAACCTTGGTCACCGAATTGCACGGAAGCATTTATCAACACCTTGTTTCCAGGTTTGAGAATTTCCCGCGTGGCCATCAGTAATTCCTGAAATATCGTGATTTCATAAGCGCTTGACGAATCCGACAATTGGACAAATGCGTATTTATTGCCTTTGGTAGAGGTGCGCTCTTTTTTCGATATTACCATGCCCGCCAGTTTAACAGGCTGCGTTTCACCGGCGGCCTCCACGGCGGCAAAAGATTTTATTTTCAGCCTTTCGAGGACATTTGAGTAGGAATCGAGCGGATGAGCCGACAAATAGAAGCCTATGGCGTCGAATTCCTCTTTTAAACGGTCCGTTTCGAGCCAATCCGGCGTTTCAGGCAGAAAAATACCGGCAACCACCTTGTCTTCAGCGCCAAACAGCCCAATTTGATCGCTTTCCCGCTCTTGTTGGGCAGCCCCGGCATGGCGGATTATAGCTTCAACGCCTTCATAGGTCTGTTTGCGGTTATCATTTAGAGGGTCCAGCGCCCCGGATCGGATCAGATTTTCGACCTGGCGTTTATTAATGGATTTGGTATCCAAGCGATTGGTAAGATCGGGAATATCTTTATAGACACCATTGGCTTCACGATCGCTAACGACCATTTCCATAGTGCCTTTACCAACATTCTTGATGGCTGCAAGAGCATATCGCACGGCACCGCCTTCGGCTGTATTTTCCACGTGGAATAGCACATTTGATTTATTAATATTCGGCGGTAGCAAAGGTATGTTCAAGCGCTCTAGTTCCTGTTTGAAGGTATAGAGCTTGTCCGTATTGTGAATATCCAGGGTCATGGATGCAGCCATGAATTCCACAGGATAGTTAGCTTTCAGATACGCCGTCTGATAGGCAACTAGAGCATAGGCTGCGGCATGGGATTTATTGAAGCCGTAGCCGGCAAATTTGGCTACCTGGTCAAAAATGCCCGACGCTTTGGCTTCCGGCACGCTTTTCGCCACCGATCCTGCAACAAAACTTTTCCGCTGGGCATCCATTTCCGCTTTAATTTTTTTACCCATAGCGCGCCGCAGAAGATCAGCACCACCCAGCGTATACCCAGCCAATTCCTGGGCAATCTGCATGACCTGCTCCTGGTAAATCATGATGCCGTAGGTTTCAGTCAAGATGGGTTCCAGGTTGGGATAGAGGTAATCAGGCTCCTCATCCCCGTGTTTCCGTCTGATATAGCTGGGAATATTGTCCATAGGACCCGGGCGGTAGAGCGCCACGATGGCAATGATATCCTCAAAGCTGTCCGGCTTCATATTGCGCAAAATATCGCGCATGCCAGAGCTCTCCAGCTGAAACACGCCGGTCGTGTCGCCCTTGCCCAGCATGTCAAAAGTAGGGTAATCATCGAACGGCAGGTTATTGAGATCGACTTCAATTTCCCGTCGCTTAAGGTGTTCCAACGCCGTCGACAAAACCGTTAAAGTCTTAAGGCCCAGAAAATCAAACTTTACCAATCCGGCGGCTTCCGCCCACTTCATGGGAAACTGAGTCACTGGCATAACGGAACGGGGATCACGGTAGAGAGGTATCAATTCGTTCAGCGGTCGGTCACCTATCACCACACCGGCCGCATGGGTCGAAGCATGACGGTAAAGTCCCTCCAGCTTCTGAGCGATTTCCACCAGTTTCGCCACCCCATCATCTTCCGCAATTTCTTGCTGCAACTGAGGCTCCCCATCAATTGCTTCCTTCAGGGTTATGGGCAGGGCCGGATTATTGGGAACCATTTTACAAATTCGGTCGACCTGCGGATAAGGTATTTGCAACACCCGTCCGACATCCCTTAATGCCGCCCGCGGCTGCAGGGTTCCGAAGGTAATAATCTGAGCAACCCGATCATGGCCATACTTGTTCTGAACGTAACGAATCACTTCATCCCGCCGGTCCGGACAAAAATCGATGTCGAAGTCGGGCATAGACACACGTTCCGGATTGAGAAATCTTTCAAACAGCAGGCCAAACCGTAACGGGTCAAGATCAGTAATCGTAAGCGCCCAGGCAACCACGGAACCGGCACCAGAACCACGGCCCGGACCAACGGGAATTTGTTCGTCCTTTGACCACTGAATAAAGTCCGCAACGATCAAGAAATAGCCCGGGAACCCCATTTCCTCGATGACAAACAGTTCGTAAGCTAACCGTTCCCGGTAAGGTTTTGCGGCCTCGTCTTTGGCCGCATAATCCATGTCTTCCACCCAAACCAGAGTTTCTATCCGTTTTTCCAGGCCCGCTGCCGCAAGTTCCGCCAAAACTTCGGCATCGCTTCGATTGTCTTCCTCAGCACCGTGCGGCGCGGCAGGTAACAGCGGATCACGGGTTTCGGCCATAAAAGAGCAACGTTTGGCGACCACTAAGGTATTGTCGACAGCTTCCGGCAGATCAGCGAAAAGCGCCCGCATTTCCTGCGGAGATTTAAAACGGTGGTTGACAGTTAACCGGCGCCGGCCTGATTGAGTGACATAGGCACCCTCGGCAATACAGATGAGAGCGTCGTGGGCTTCGTACATATCATCAGTGTCAAAAAAGCATTCGTTGGTGGCTATTAAAGGCAGATCGAATTTGTAGGCCAATTCAATCAGCTGTTGTTCAATTTTGATTTCAGCTTCCAAATCATGCCGCATAATCTCAACATAAAGCCGGTCGGGAAATATCTTCTTGAGCTTTCCAAGAAGTTCCTCAGCCGTATCCAACTGGCCGTCTCCCAACAACCGTCCAACGCCGCCCATGGGGCCACCGGTGAAAGCAATCAGCCCATCATGATGTTTTTCCAACGCCGTCAAGGATATTCGAGGCTCCTCACCGCCATCAGGTTCAAGGTGGCACTGGCTGACCAGCTTCAAAAGATTGCCATAGCCGATCTCGTTTTGGGCCAGCAGAACAATTTGATCCGCTGGGTGTTGCAGTCCGCCGCTTTTGTTGCGGGCACCTCCTTGCTCATCAGCGGATTGATGCCGGTATTGCGTGACATCCAACTGGCAGCCGATTATCGGCTGAACACCTGCACCGGCGCAGGCTTTGGAGAACTCTAGAGCACCGAACAAATTACCGGAGTCCGTCATCGCCACGGCCGGCATTTTCAGTTCGGCGCACTGGCCAACCAAACTTTTAACCTTAAGCGCACCTTCTAACAGTGAATAGGCGGTATGAACCCGGAGATGAACGAAATCGGCATGTGACATAATGACAGAGTTTCAGATTCCAGCTCCCGAGTCATCAGGATTTAGTCAGTGAACCCGAGTTATCCACAAGATAATGTGCGGCTGGGGATAAGCGATTGCCTATTGGCTCACCAATCTACCCTCTTCCAATCGAACAATCCGGTCCATGCGTTTGGCGAGGTCGGGGTTGTGGGTGGCGATGAGGCCGCAGACGCCGGATTCTTTGACTAGTTTGGTAAGAATTTGAAAGACGCCATCCGCAGATTCAGGATCGAGATTCCCGATCGGTTCATCGGCCAGTAGAATGCTCGGTTCGTTGGCCAACGCTCGAGCAATAGCGACCCGTTGCTGTTCACCGCCAGATAAGCGCGCTGGACGGTGGCTGGCGCGTTCGCTCAACCCCATGGCGCCCAGCAATTCATCGGCTCTTTCTCCCGCTGAAGTTTTGGTAGTACCGGCGATTATCTGCGGCATAACAATATTCTCCCGGGCGGAAAACTCAGCCAGCAAATGATGATATTGATAGACAAAACCCAATTCCTGGCGCCGGATCATGGTTCGGGCGTTATCATCAAGGCCGGTCACTACCTGTTCCTTGACAACGACATCACCACTTTCAGGCTTTTCCAGGAGCCCGGTTATTTGGAGAAGCGTCGATTTTCCCGATCCCGAAGGCCCCACCAAGGCGACAATTTCGCCAGCATGCACTTTTAAATCGGCACCACGCAGAACTTTCAATGACGTCTCACCTTGATGAAATATCTGGGTAATGCCTTTTAATTCAAGGACGGCATCACTCATATCGAAGCGCCTCTACCGGATCAAGACGGGCCGCCCGCCAAGACGGATAAATCGTCGCCAAGAACGAGAGGCCCAATCCCATCAACACAACGTAGGTCACTTCCGTGGGATCAACCACTGCCGGCAATTGGGACAGGAAGTAGATCTCCGCGGCGAACAAATCGGTGCCGGTCAGGCCCTGGATCCACTGCCGGATCATTTCGATATTTTCCGCGAAGGCCAACCCCAGGGCGAACCCCGCCAAAGTCCCGATGACTCCCACGCTGGCGCCGCTGATCAGGAATATCCGCATGATCATGCCACGAGTCGCCCCCATGGTACGCAGAATGGCAATGTCCCGCCCCTTGTCTTTCACCAGCATGATCAGACTGGAAATAATATTAAAGGCGGCGACGACGATGATCAGGGTCAGGATGAGGAACATGACGTTCCGTTCCACCTGAATAGCATTGAAAAAACTGGAGTTAGTCTGCTGCCAATCATAGATGCGGCCCTGGCGGCCGATTTTGCGCCAGACCTCCCGCCCTCGTTGCCGTGCTTCGTCAGGGTGGGCGATGACCACATCCAAATAGTTAACCGCTTTGAGCAGCTTAAAATATTTCTGAGCCGTCGGCAGCGGCATAAAGATAAAGCTTGAGTCATATTCGTGCATGCCCACATTAAAGACAGCGGCTATCCGATAAGCCTTCATACGCGGCACAGTGCCAAAGGCCGTCATATTACCCTTGGGTGAAATCAGGGTGATCTTATCACCAATACGCAGGCTGAGATTGCGCGCCAGGCGTGTACCGATCAGCACCTTGTCCGATCCTTTGAAATCCTCGAGCCCGCCTTTTTTTATATTGTCGGCGAGAATGGGGCGGCGTTTGATATCGATCAGTCGCATGCCGCGCACCATGGCGCCGGTCGCCTGACCATTGGCACTGGCCATAACCTGCCCCTCAATAATCGGCGTGACTTTTATGACGCCTTCCGTTTGGCTGATTTTGGCCGCTAGATTTTCGTAATCCTTTAGGATGTGAGTATCACTGTAGACGCTGAGATGACCATTTACGCCGAGAATACGGGTTAGCAGTTCCTGCCGAAAACCGTTCATCACCGACATGACGATAATCAACGTCGCAACGCCGAGCATGATACCCAGCAGTGAAAACCAGGCGATAACGGAAATAAAGCCTTCCTGGCGACGGGCGCGCAGATACCGCATGGCCACCATCCATTCGAAGGCTTTGATCATGAAAACCCCTACCCGGTCAGTTTGGCGAGCGCCGCGTCAACGGAGAGTTCATCGCGATCACCGCTCGCCCGGTTTTTGAGTTCAATCACGCCGTTCTTAAGGCCACGGGGCCCCAGGATTAACTGCCACGGTAAGCCGATTAGATCCGTATCGACAAATTTGCCGCCGGCTCGTTCATTCCGATCGTCGTAGAGAACTTCAACACCAGCATTTTGCAGTTTGGCATAAATGTCTTCGCACGCTTTGTCGCATTCGTCGTCGCCGCTGCGCAGGTTGATGAGGCCGACTTTGAAGGGCGCGACCTCTTCCGGCCAGATAATACCGTCATCGTCGTGGGAAGCTTCAATGATCGCCCCGACGAGCCGAGAGACGCCGATACCGTAGGATCCCATCTCTAGCGCCACATTTTCACCATCAGGACCAGCCACGACGGCGTTCATACTCTCGGAATATTTTTTGCCGAAATAAAAAATATGACCAACTTCGATACCGCGTGCCGTTACCAGCTTGTCGCCCAAGGCATCATGCTGGGCCTGGTCCTGCTTTTCGTCGGTAGCGGCATAGAGGGACGTCCATCTGTTGACCAGCGGCTGAAGGTCGTCATTGTAGTTGATTTCATCACCGGGAATATCAAAATCGAGTATATCCTTGTGGCAGAACATTTCCGATTCCCCGGTTTCCGCCAGCACTAGGAATTCGTGACTCATGTCCCCGCCAATGGGACCCGAATCGGCCTGCATGGGTATAGCCTTCAACCCCATACGGGCGAAGGTACGCAAATAGGCGATGAACATTTTGTTATAAGCCCGCTTGGCGCTATCAAAATCGAGATCGAAGGAATAGCTGTCCTTCATGAGGAACTCCCGACCGCGCATAATGCCGAAGCGCGGCCGCACTTCGTCACGAAATTTCCATTGGATATGATAGAGCAACTTGGGCAGGTCCTTATAGCTTTTGACCGAGCCCCTGAAAATTTCGGTGATCAATTCCTCATTGGTCGGGCCGTAAAGAATTTCCCGATCGTGTCGGTCGGTTATGCGTAGCATCTCCTTGCCATAATCCTCATAGCGGCCACTTTCCTGCCAGATGTCCGCCGGTTGGATGGTTGGCATCAGCAGTTCCTGGCAGCCGGCGCGGTCCTGTTCTTCCCGAATAATTTGTTCGATATTTTTCAAGACGTTGAACCCCAGTGGTAGCCAGGAATATATACCGGCAGACGATTGCCGGATCATGCCGGCACGCAGCATGTAGGTGTGAGAGACGATTTGCGCCTCTTTAGGATTTTCCTTCAACGTAGGTAAAAAATATTCAGACCGGCGCATTGCTAACCTTGATCAGCTAATTTGAATAATATCGCCGGACTTTAGAAAATGCTCGCCTTCTTGTCCAACAAACTGTTGGAATCTCATTGATTTAGAATGGCCTTGCACTGATGGGCGAGTTCTTTTTCGTTATCGGCATCGAGAGGCTCGTCGTTAAAGGTGAGGTTACCGGTGGGCATACTGCATTTAACTTTGCTGATAGCACCGTCACCAAGGTTATCGCTTACCTTGAAAACAGCTTTATACATTGTGATGTTATCCGAATTGGCGGTCGAGAATACTGATGCCGCCGTTGAAGCCGTGGTCGCATCTGTTGCCGCCGTATTACCGGCGGCCAGCGGCGGCGGCTTCGTTGCATCACTGCCGGCGGAGGTCTGAGCGGTGGAAACGGTGATATCTGCTGCCTGCTGGGCATAGGTCACTTTACTTTCGGCACTCGCTGAATTAGCTGCTGGCGTCGCGACAGTGCGGGCAATAACGGCAAAAGCCGAAATGGCATCCCGATCTGTCTGTGCCTAGGTATTAACGGATAGCACAGATTTTGCCGAACTTTCTGCTGAATTGAGTGCATCGATAA
>PBQI01000106.1 GCA_002725625.1 Rhodospirillaceae bacterium
AAATTTGTGGGTAAATTTACCAGAAATTATTAACTTATTGTATTTACTATGGAAATTATGTACAATGGCGGAGGGAGAGGGATTCGAACCCTCGATAGAGCTTTAAACCCTATACCGGTTTAGCAAACCGGCGCCTTCAGCCGCTCGGCCACCCCTCCGTATATATAATTTATTGATATCCCATATAAATATTTGAAAAACAACTATTTTTTTAACCGCATAAAGTTAAATAGGGTCGCTAATTGATCACAAGAATTTACTTTATTGAACCTCCAGTTTGCTTCCTGAAAGTAGTTTGGCTGGGCACTGATACCGGCACCGCTCAGCACCGTCCGGTTTATGCCGTAAATGTTGTTGACCTGGAGGATGGATTCGCGCCAGTGGCCGCCTTCGGTGCCAGCTTTCAGCAAAAAGTTCAAAGTGGGAATAAGGACCCAGACACCGACGAATTATATACAGTTTTGAGGAAAGTATAGAAGCCAATTGGCAATGGTAATGCTGCCAAAAGAGCAACAATCATTGGGACGTATAATATTCTTTTATCGATTGCAGTAAGGACCTCCCCTTAATCTATCATCAAGCCTACCTAAAAAAACAGCGTACCTTAGGCAGCCCCAAATATGCTCCATTATCTAAATGAAAATGTGTCAGGTGATTGCGATCAGATGGAGGACCGAGGGCAAGCGAGCATTTCCAGCAAGCTGAATGAAAAGCCTTTCTTAAAAACCATGCTTGTATATTATTTTTCCTGTAATCCTCAACTTTTACTGACATTGATCCCATTATAAATTTTTTGATGTCGATACCATTCGCATATGCATGTTCACTCATAACCGGGGATGGTACACGCGCTTAAAAAGGCCCAAAAGAAGGTTGAATTCATCGTCTATCCGCCCTATGGCGGCGATGGATACCAGTTGTTTTCCTCCGTCAGCGGTTATTGGAAAGACGTCACCGCCTTTCTGGACAGGCATCTGAAGGGCTAACCGGCGAGTTCTAGCGATTTGCCGATTGGCGGGAGCCCTCGTGTTTATTCCCTTCGGGGATTACGATAAACCAGAAATCCTACTTTATAAAAACTCCTTATTTTGTCCCAAAGCGTTGAAGGAGAAAACCGTATATTATATAAGGTGACAGCCAGTTCTAGATATCGTTTCTGTCCTTATTGTCTGGTTTGGAAGGCCCGCCCGCAGCCAATTGGATCTTTTAAATACCATTCGTGCAGTTCTTTTATTTCGGAACAATATTTTCCCCCCGCCTCCTGGTATGCTTTCGCTTCTTCTGAACCCACGCTAACTTCTGCCATTGCAAAGCTCGAGCGCTCCTGAACGCTATTCCACCATTTAGTTGACAATGGGCGATTTTCAAGCCAAATCGGTAGAATTTGTAGATCTTGCAGCCGGGCAAAAAATGGGCCCAAAGCGATTTCCACGAGCGAGTATTGCTGGCCTAAAATCCAGGGGCCGCCTTTATCGAGAGCAACCTCGAGATTTTGAAGTAAGTCTTCCCAGGCTGCGACTGCGCGTAAAACATAAGGTGATTGGATACCGTCTGCGACACAAGATCTTTGCCGGTGCGTTCGATCGATATCTGTCTGTTTTATGAAATGTGATTCCCGCGCCTCTTCCCCCATTCCGTTTAGGCGGTCTCGGAAGACCATACTGAAACTTAGTGAAGAAACCGATTGATAAAGTGCTTCATCGCTATTTTTTATCCATTCCTGCATTCGGGTCCTGCCTTGAGGTGATTCAGGTTTCAGTGCATTTTGGGAAAACACGTTATCGAGATAATTACTGATAATCGAGGATTCACGTACTGCATGCCCATTATGTACCAGTGTCGGCACTTGCGCTTTCGTATTCAGCTTCAGATATTCGGGGTCAAACTGTTCATCCTTGAACAAAAGGATTGGATGGTCTACCCAATCCTGGATATTCTTTTCATAAAGGGTCATCCGAACCCTTTCAGAGCAAATCGATTCGATCGAATGATAAAGTTCAAGGCGGTTTTCTCGATCTGTCATTTCTTTTCCTCCATTCGGTTTAATGTCCTTTTGTCGAGATTATAATCCGAGGAAACTGATGCAACATGGTTGCATTGGCGGCGATTTTTTCCCACTTGGCGAGGTTTTTGACGTGAGCAGCCATTATCCGCTTGATGACCTTGGGAATGGCAGTTAATAAACTTTTACGGTGCTTAGCCAACAAACTTACAGTTTAATCAGCCGGTTTTGAATTTCAGGACCGTCGAAATCGTATCGATAAGCCCGGAAGATTAAATTGGTGCCGCTATCGGGCCGGTTCGAGATGTTTGGTACGAAGAAAGGTGAAATATATTCCCAAACCACTTCTTTTTGTGGTGTAACCTCGAAAACGCGTCCCCATTGACCTTCGCAAATCAAAGTATTTCCATTTTTCAGACGCTGGGCACCTGAAATGAACGGACTTGCAAAAGTATATTTGGGTGTTCCTTGATATTCCCACACCGGTTCCTTTGTAACAGGATCAAACTCCAAGACCTTGGACCCCTGGCCGATGCCGCCGGGAACTTGGTTACAGAAGACCATGTAGTTGCCGTTCTCAAGCATTTGGAAATCGTGCTGATGGCCCAATTCGCTCCCCATCCATTCAAAACTGAACTGGCCGGTTTGACGGTCGATGACAGCGATTAGATTGTTGTGCCGCCAACTCACTAGGACATCACCGTTCTCCAGTGGTTGGATAGAATTGGCATGTGCCCATTCATTTTGAGGCGCCATTGGCGCCCTGGGGTATTTTTCAATCTCAAGGTTTTCGTGGGCGTACCACTCCCAGACCGTTTTGCCAGCTGAGTTTACTTCGCGAATATATTCACCATAGATGCCGTCTTCGTGTTCGGTCCCGGGCAGGCCACCCTGAACTCGTGCAGCCGCTGCCGTTGGCAGCGCCACCCACCCGAGATAAATCGTGTTGCCGTTGTCACAGCGGCGAAAGTCGTGATGTTGGTTGTCGTCTTGATATTCCCATACCACCGTGCCTTCCCAGGTAATTTCTTGGATTTTTCCGCCTTTGGCATGTAACCCTTTTGGACCATTAGGCGTTTTGATTGCCGCCAGAAGATTGCCATTAGGCAGCAGATAGGCGTAGTTGCCTGGCGGCGCTTCAAGCATCCACCGATGCAGAATTTCGCCTTTCATGCCGATAAGGTACGTCATATTCTGGCCTAAGGGTGAAAACAAAGTGGCGCCGTTATGGGCGCGCTCACGCTTGTGCTCAGTAACGCCAAAATTGCTAAATCTCATGATAATTGCTTCCAGTTGGGTGAGAATTCAATTTCAAGTCTAGCCCCTCAATTTGTGAAAACATGGGCCTATCTGTCAAACTGATTTTTTATCCCTCCTCATCTTTGCTGCCATAAATCCGCTCCATGTCCGGTTTTTCCGTGGCGAAATAGTGAACCCAGATATAGGCATGGCTGAACGCGGCCAGGATCATGGCTGTCACTGACTGAAACAGAAACATGGGGATCCAAAGCGAGAAAAAGCCGAATACATACATGGCGTTGGACGTCCAGCCGAAAATACCCTGATGCACCAAAGGCGCTGAGCGATAGGAGGGGTCGAAGTGATCGATCCCGAAGGCACGCCGGAAAGTGAAAAAGTGAACGATGGAATACATCATATATATGACCGGCAGTACCAAGATCACCGAAACACAGAAGCCGATCCAGGCATTGAGATCGAGGGTTCCCCGATTTGACCAGCCCAGCGAAAAAACGAGCATTGGTCTTAGAACGAATAAAAGGGTAAACAGGGCGGCATAAAGATCAAAGGCCTTTTCCCCGAACCATCGGGTCAGCGCCTGGTCATGAAGTTGCACCCGCCAGCAGAACCAAACATAGACTTGGTGAATTACCGCATCGGCAATTACCAGGACGACCCAGCAGGATGTAGAAAGGCCCAAAAAAGAACCAGTTCGGAACCCGGGCGTGTCGCGCAATGCGTATATGGCACCTAAAAGGATTGCCAAGGCTGCAAAATGCAGGACTTGCCCTTCGAAGATCAGTTTGGGTTTCGACGTTTTGTTCATAATTTTCCCTTTTTGAGAATTAAGTGTAAACGACCTCTGGGTAGTAAGACGAATACGGTTTCAATGAACAATCCAACAGCAGGCTCACAGGAGTTGCCAGGAATAGGATTTCTCGGGTTCCGTGCCAAAGGATTCTTCGAGCCTGGCATGATTCGAATTCAGGAGGCGTTAATCTAGCTGAACGTCTGCAAATCCGGAAAACTGGGGCTGGTGATAGCTATCACGGTCAGCAGCCGACAGCCAGGTTTTAGGACGTAAAATCACGTCACTGCGACAGGAAGTTTGTCCAGACCTCGGAAACGGGCACGGCCGTGAAATTTCTTCTCGCCGTTTTTTCTCAATTTAGGAAAACGGTCAACAAACTTGCCGATGGCAATACGGCCTTCGATGCGGCCCAGCGTATTACCCATGCAGATATGCTTGCCAATACCGAAGGCAATCTGCGGATTGTGCGCGCGGCCGACGTCCACGGATTCCGGGTTGTCAAATTCTTCCGGGTCCCGGTTGGCTGCGCCGATGCAGGTGTGGATAAAAGCGTCCTTGGGGATGGTCACTGTTGCATCTTCCGGCCCGAACTCAACATCGGCCGTGGCCTTGCGGTTTCCAATCTGAAGAGGACTCTCGAAGCGGAGAAATTCTTCAACAGCGGTTTTGATAAGGCCAGGATCATTCTGTAATCGTTTCAACTGATCAGGATAATCTAGCAGGATGGAAATGCCGTTTCCTACAAGATTGGCCGTGGTCTCATGGCCGGCATTCAAAAGAAATATACAGTTCTGCACAAGTTCTACAGGGGTCAATTTCTCGCCGTCAATTTCACCAAAGATCAAAGCTGCTAAAACTTCGCCCTGGCCGGCCTGGCCCGGCATTTTCCACCGCACTTGGATCAGTTCTTCCAGCATGGCACCAAACTCCTCCACCGCATCATGCCCGGCCTGCAATTTTTCGGGCGGTACGACGGGATCAAGGGCACCCAATATCAGGTTGGAATAATTGTGGAGAAGATGACGGTGTTCTTCCGGCACACCCAGCATGTAGGATATAACTTCTGTCGGCAGAGCTAGAGCGTAGTCCTCAATGATGTCAAACTCCCCTTGCCTTTCCAGGCGGTCTAGAAGATTATTTATTACTTGCTCCACCAGGGGTTCCAACTCCGTCAACTTTCTGGGAGAAAAAGCGCTAGCCAACAACTTGCGAATTCGCGTGTGGACGGGCGGGTCGTTGAACACCAGGCTGGTCGTGTGATGGGTATAGAGAGGCCCGTCACCAAACTTAGGCTTGAAGTCGACCGTCTTGTCGGAACTCATGCCCGGATGTTTGAAGGCTTTCACCACATCGGCAAAGCGGGTGAGAATAAACGTTCCGTCGGGATTGCGGTAAACGGGTGCTTGCTCCCGCAACTTCCGGTAAACAGGATAAGGATCGTCAAGAAAATCCTGATCGATCTTATTTATGTCAAACGCCAGTTCATGATCCGGCATCAAATTTCAAGGACCTCTGTTTTTGCATGATTTCCCCATGAATTTCCTCTAATTTCCTGACTTCTTCAAGTTCAAATGATGTCAACAAGATCAGAGGAGTGGCTTAAAATGACTGCCGAAAAAGACCTCCGTGCCTATCTGGACAAGCTGCGAAAAGCTGGTGAGCTTTTCCACATCGATAAAAATGTTGATCCCAAAACGGAAGCACCAGCGCTGCTTAAAATGAGCGTAAAAAGGGGAAAGGCTCTTTTCTTTGAAAGCATTACCGGCAGTTCGATGAAGGTCATTGGCAACACCCTGGCATCCCGAGATTGGATTGAGAAGGCCCTAGGCTGTGGCAATCAGAGTATTATTGAATGGTTTAGCGATCGATCGTCAACCAACCTGCCCGCCGTTAAGGTTGAGACAGCTCCTGTAAAAGAGGTAGTCGAAAGCTCCATCAATCTTCATAAAATGCCAATTTTTACTTACCATGAGGAAGATGGGGGACCCTATATCACGGGCGGCGCCTGTATTCAGAAAGACCCGGAATCGGGTCGGCAAAATGCCGGCTATTACAGTCTTCAACTAAAATCCAAAGACGAACTGGCGTTAAGAATGTTACCCAGCGCTCAAGGCTTCGATATTTTCGAGAAACGGATAAACCATGAAAAAGCGGCCGAGATGGCGGTGGTAATTGGCCTCCACCCCATAGAGATGCTGGCAACGGCCGCCCATACCCATTTTGACGAATTTGAATTGGCGGGGGCACTGAGGGGCGAACCACTTGAATTGGTGAAGTGCGACAGTATCGACGTGGACGTGCCGGCCCATGCGGAAATAATTCTTGAAGGGGTAATCTTTCCAGACAGAAAAGAACCCGAAGGCCCAATCGGCGATTGGCTCGGTTACTATCCTTTGGTTGAAGACCGTAACATTTTTAAAGTTCAGCACATAACCACCCGTAAGAACCCGATCTATCAGGCTATACTGTCCGGTTCGGGTGACGAGAATATTCTTTTGTCAATACCGCGCATGGCCGATGTGCTTAAGGCAGCGCGCAAGGCCGCTTCCGGGGTTAAGGATGTTTCCCTCGATCCGTTTTTAATGATCTGCATCATTCAGATGAGCAAACGTTTCGAGGGCGAACCCATGAACGCCATTCTGGCTGCCTTCGGCGAAGTTCCATTTGTCAAGATCTGCATCGCCGTTGACGAGGATGTTGACCTCTTGAATATGAACGATGTCATGTGGGCGGTTGTGACGCGAACGCGGTTGGAAGAGGATACTAACATCATCGGTAACTTGATGGGTTTTTCCAGAGATCCCAACCGGCACTACAAATCCAAACTGGCCATCGACGCTACCTGCCCAATCGACAGCAAAGACGACTACCGCCGCGCCCAAGTAGTCAATCCGGGGATTGATCTGGACAGTTATCTGGCTGATTAAAAATTTCTGGCCACATTATACACTATTCGGCAGGGACGGGTTCGCGTCGGATTGCTTTTTCTGTCGCCAGTTCGCTGCTGCCATCCCAGGGTTCTACTTCCACCAAAGCTGCACTGGTCGCCATGGAGTGGGTCTGCTTGGCCTGGGTGCGCTTGGATGTCAGTTGGTTGAGACAACCGCCCCGATCCACAGAATAACCCGGATCGCCCAAAGGATCGTAAACCGCGCAGGATTCATAGCCATGCACGATACCGGGCCGCAATCGCTTGGTAGGCATGGCGGCGCAGACCACGGCGCCCCGGTGATTATGAACCTTCACTAGGTCGCACATTTTAATGCCTCGGGTCTCAGCGTCTTTGTCGTTCATGCGCAGGGTCCAATAGAAATATCCGTCCACTTCGATACGATGATCAACGATATCATTGATATAGGCGTCTTTGCCATCTCCCTGGCTGTGATAGCTGAAGCGGGCATGGGGCGTGATCATTTGCAACGGGTATTTACCGATCATCTCAGTCGTCCGCGGACCTTCCCAGGACGGCATATATTTAACGATGGGCGGACGTTCGGAATCGTCGGGATCGAAACGCTTCAACGTATTGCACTCGAATTCGATCTTGCCCGATTGGGTCTGCAGGCCACTGAGGAATTCTTCCGTGTAGTCGGCCGGCAAAGGATGGGGCTCCGGCACGTTCTTTTTCTTGCCTTCGGCAAACCAGCGGAATGAAACCGGCGAACGCAATTCCTCTTTCAGAGGTTCCACCACGTAGTAGCCTTTGCGGATGAATTCCTTCCAGGAAATTTTCTGCGGCAAGTCAGATGAGTCAAACATCCGTTTCACCCAGTCGATTTCGCTCATGCCTTCCGAGAACAAAAGCCCGAGGCCCAACCGGTTGGCCAGCTCGAGGAAAATCTGATAGTCGGATTTTGACTCGCCCAGGGGTTCGATACATTTGTGCTGGAAGGTAATGACCCGGTGGTTGAGCTGGTTCTGGCCGTGATGGGTATAACCACCGATGCCGGCCCACTCAGAAATGTCCGGCCGTTCCAGATTGGTGCAGGCAGGCAGGATAATATCGGCAAACTTGGCGTCCCCTTCCAACCAAATGGATTGATTGACGACGAATTCCAGCTTGGGCGTACGGTACATTTTTACATAACGGTTGGTGTCGCTCATGGTGCCGAACATGGAGCCGCCATACTTGTATATCATCTTCACCGGCGCCTGGCCCTTTTTGGGATAGACAATTTTGTCGAACTGGGCTTCGATGGTCTTTCCGTTCCAGGCGTAACCTTCAGCCTTGCCTTCCAGAATAGCTTCCGGCAATTGCAGGCGCGGAATTTTCTGACTGTTGGTATTGATGGTCGGTAGTTGCGGCATGCGCTGATAGAGGGATACCGAAAGCGCCGTGCCTTGAAGATCGCCCGACATGCCGCCGTCGGCATAACCGGGAAAATAGAAATTCAGATCAAGGGGGGTCGCCCGCTGCATATTGCCCAGATTAACCCCGGGCTTGCCAATACCCTGCATGGCCATGAGGCAGATCATCGTCCGCGACCATTGAATCCCCGTAGGATTGCGGCAGGCCCCACCGTAGCCATTGCCGGCGCCGCCAGCGGACAAATAGGTTTTTTTGTTTCCCCAGGAACGGGCCAGAGCACGCACGTCCTTGGCGGCAATGCCGGTTTCATCGGCCTGCCATTCGGGCGATTTGGGCACACCATCCTCATCGCCGAGGATGTAGGCTTTCCATTTGTCAAACCCCCCGGTGCGCTTCTCTACATAGTCCTTGTCGTAAAGATTTTCTGTGATCCAGACATAAGCGATGGCCATGGCCATGGCCGGGTCCGTCGTCGGCTTGGGCGCCAGCCACTTGCCGCCCAGCATCTGGGCCGTATCGTTGTAATGGGGATCGATATGGACGAAATCGATGTCCAATTCCTTCAGCCACTGGCGGCGGATGGAGCCTTCCTGAGATGCATAATTACCGGACGTGGATTCCGGATTGCTCGACCAGAATACCACCATCTCGCAATGCTTGAGGAGGTCTTCGACGGTGCCGTAGCTCTCCGACATGCCAACCCGCAGACTGTGACCCCAATGATGGAGACCGCCCCAATACCAGCCCTCCCAGCTGTCCGGGTTATGGTGGACCTCGGTATGACCGATCAAATTCATAAAGCGAAAATTGGCCGAAAGGTAATAACCAATATTGCCCCAGGTATGGTGGGAGCCATGGGAAGATGCAATGGCGCCGGGCCCGTAATCCCGCTTCATGCGTTTGATCTCCCCGGCAACGATATCGAGGGCCTCGTCCCAGCTGATGCGCTCATATCCGGAGACGCCCCGGTTTTCGCAGTTACGCTCCCCATTCGGGTCGAAATCCACCCGTTTCAGCGGGTGCAAAATTCGGTCTGGAGAATAGACCGCCGACTTCCAGTTCTGACCGTGGGGCGAAAGCGTGGTCTTTCGAGGCGGCGTGAACTTTTTACCACGGGCCTCGATGGTCCAGGTACCGGGATCGCTGTCATCGAAATCGATGGTAGTGGTGCGGATCAGTTTGCCGTCCTTGACGTAAACGAAAACCGGACCGCCATTGGTCATGCTGGTATAGCGTTTCACGCCGGCAGGCATATCGATGCCATATTTCCAGCCGATATTCTGGGTCAGCATCACCGTCTGGGCGAACCAGAAGGCGTCCTCATCCGAGCCCGCCATGGTCAGGTTGAATTCCTTCTGGGCATCTATTTGCTGCTGGTAATCCACCGGTGGCACCAACAGACGGAAGCCAATATCCACGTCCTTAAAGCCCATGCAGATGTCGGGATCCGGATGTATACCGACTTTTGACGTCACACGGCCGTCTTTGAAAGTAAAGTAACGCCCGGCGCTTCCGTCGTTGATCCTGATTTGGGCAACGAGGTTTTTCTCCCTAAGCCGTGCCCGGAAAGCCGGGTACCGCCACGCCGTAATTTTAAACAGCCAGTGAAGTCCATAGAGGATTAAGGAGAATTTCATATCGTTACCTATTTCATTAAAATAATGACTTATTTAAATTGGTCCGGGCGGTTTCACTTTCGACCGGCACTCGCCGAGCCCGATCCTCACCGCCCCTTCTTTTTCACACCAGGCGCGCATGATCACTTCATCACCGTCTTCCAGGAAAGTGCGGGTTTCGCCGGTGGGCAACTCAATGGGCCTTTGACCGGCCCAGGACGCTTCCATGATCGATCCAAACTGTCCCGGTTCCTGGCCTGAAATAGTGCCGCTGCCGAGATAGTCGCCAGGATGCAGGTCGCAGCCGTTGCTGGCGTGGTGGGTCACCATCTGGAATATGGTCCAGTAAGTGTCCTTGAAATTGGTCGCGCCGATCACCTGCGGCGCCACACCTTCAGTGCGCATGCGCGCCGTTTGAATGGACGTTTCGAACCGAATATCAAGCCCGCCCGCCTCTTCAACTGCCGGCGATGATAAATACGGCAACGGCGCCGGGTCGCCGTCGGGACGATTGTAGGCATGGGTGCGGAACGGCGCCATGGCCTCCAGCGTGACGATCCACGGTGAGATATGGGTGGCAAAGTTCTTGGCCAAGAACGGGCCCAACGGCTGGTATTCCCAACCCTGAATGTCCCGGGCCGACCAATCGTTGAGAATATTGATGCCGAAGATGTGATCCTCCGCCTCATCGATGGCAAAGGGCGCGCCCAGATTGTTGCCAGGGCCGACAAATATGCCTAGCTCTGTTTCGTAATCCAGGCGCTTACTGGGTCCGAAGCTGGGGGAGTCTGCGTCGGGCGCTTTGGACTGTCCCATGGGCCGTATGGTGGGCTCACCCGAAACCCGGATTGACGACGACCGGCCATGATAAGCAATGGGTACGTGCTTGAAATTAGGCATCAGCGGATTGGGATTGTCGGGGCGGTTGATCATACCCATGTGGGTGGCGTGATTGACCGAAGAGAAGAAATCGGTGAAGTCGCCGATTTGCGCCGGCACCGCCATTTCCGCATCCACCATGGGAACTAATGATTCCCTGAGGGTGTCGCGCAGATCCGCTTCCGCCCCCCCTTCCCTCAGCAGTTCCGACAAGCGAGCCCGCAAAGCCGACCAGTATCTACCCCCCAACGCCATCAGAGGATTAAGATACAGACCCGTGCAGGCCTGAGCGGCTTCCTTGGCAGCACCTTCGAAAAGGTCTTTGTCCAGGCAGGCATCGATATCCAGAATTTGGTCGCCGATGGCGACTCCGCCCCGCATATATTCTTCCGGTCCATTGGCCCGAAAGACGCCGAAAGGCAGATTCTGGATGGGAAAGTCAGCGCCGGCTTCGTTGGCCGACTTGACCCAGCTCTTCAAAGCCGGATCATGGGTTCCATTGAGCTGGCTCATGAGGCGTCTCCCGGGAAATGCTTCTTCAGACCCTGCCAGCAGTCGGCGTAATCATCCTGAAGTAGTTCCGTCTCCATGGCGAACTGGGTCGCCCGGTAGTTGAGGCAGGTCTCGAACATGAAGGCCTGGGTATTGTCGATATATTCCGGTATCAACGTCACGTTGCTAGCGGCCTCGAAAACATCGCCGTCATTGCCATGGGGCACCATGCAATTGTGCAGGCTGCAGCCGCCGGGGACAAAGCCCTCCTTGCGGCCGTCATATTCACCCTCGATCAGTCCCATGAATTCGCTCATCACGTTGCGGTGGTACCAAGGTGGCCGGTAAGTATTTTCCGCCACCATCCAACGGGGCGGAAAAATAACGAAATCGATGTTGGCTGTACCCGGCGATGTGGTAGGTGAGGTCAGTACGGTAAAGATAGACGGGTCCGGATGATCGTAGCTGACGGAACCGATCACGTTGTAATCCGCTAGATCGTATTTGTATGGCGCATAGTTGCCATGCCAGGCCACCACATCCAACGGCGAATGGCTGATGGGCGCATCCCAGATGTTGCCCTGCATCTTGCAGGTCAGGGTGAAGTCCCCTTCCTTGTCCTCAAAGGCTGCTACAGGCGTTTTGAAATCACGCGGGTTGGCCAGACCGTTGGAACCGATGGGACCTAGGCTGGGTATGCGCAGCAGCGCACCAAAATTTTCACAGACATAACCACGGGACGGGCCATCGGGTAGTTCCACCCTAAATTTAATACCCCGTTGAATAACGGCGATCTCGTTGGGAGCGATCTCGATAAAACCCATCTCCGTATGGAGGTGCAGCCTGCCTTGTTGAGGCACGAACAGCATCTCGCCATCGACATTGTAGAAATATCGGTCTGCCATGGATTTGTTGCAGGCATAAACATGAGCCGCCAAACCGGACCCGGTCGTGGCGTCCCCGGCGCCCGCCATGGTGACCAGACCGTCAATAAAATCGGATGGCTTATCGGGCATAGGCAGCGGGTCCCAGCGCTGCTGGTTGGGGGTGATAGGCTGTCCATCGAAAGGCGCGCCCCGGATGAGGCCGCTGTCACCCGGCACGAACCGGTCATGCACTACGGAAGGCCGAATTCGGTAGAGCCAACTCCGCCGGTTGACTTCCCGAGGGGCGGTAAAAGCCGTCCCTGTCAGTTGTTCGGCATAGAGTCCCAAAAGTGCTTTTTGCGGTGAATTGCCACGGGCCGGTAAGGCGCCTTCAGCAGCTTCTGTCGCCAGTTCGTTGCCGAACCCGGTCTGGTATTTCTGATCTGTCTTAACTGTCGATTTCATCTGACTGTGTTCCCTGAGCGTTAGAAATCCATTTGCGAATAAATATTACTAAATTTATCTCAAGTTAAGACTGGTTTATGGAAAAATGATCTCTTATCAACCGAAATTTTCATCGGAGGCCTTTTATATTTGCCATATTAGTTTCATTTGCAACTAATATCAATGATAATTTCATTTGAAACCAATATACGTTATTATGTGTAGACGAGCTTTTACTGACCAATCGGCGGCGGATAAGGATGCAAAAAGTTCTGGGAATCAAAAAAAATGGCGACGGAAAAGCCCCGGACGCATTGAATCTACGGGATTTTCTCCCCTACCGTCTGGCCACATTGGCCAAGGAAATATCCACGTCATTCGCCATAACCTATGAGGCCCGATTCGGCATTACCATCCCCCAATGGCGGGTAATGTCGACCTTGGGTAATTTTCCCAACTGCTCGGCGTCACACGTGGCCGAATACGCCAACCTGGATAAAGTGCAGGTGAGCCGCGCCGTCTCCGGTCTGGTGGAAATGGGGTATGTCACCCGCAGCCTGGATGACCGCGACCGCCGCAACTCGGTTCTCAGACTTTCCGCCAAAGGCCAGGAAATCTACCAGCAGATCATCCCCGTCGCCCGCGACTTCGAAGCCCGCTTTACGGAAGTGCTGACCAGCGAAGAAAATGCCCAACTGGACATTCTTCTCGCCAGACTGATGAAAAAGGCCAAAAGACGTTAAAGAAACTGGCGGTGCACCACCATACCCAACTGCACAAAGCCATAGGTGATCATTCCGAAAATAACGGCGTACAGTACAACTTTGAGATGGGTCTTGAGGCGCTCCATGGTGGGAGAGTAACGGAAAAGGCGAAAGATGAAAGCCCGCGGGGTAGGAGAAGGCTTTCTCACACGTACGCACAAAACGAAGAGTACAAAAACCCAGCATTTACCGTGCACCTAAAAATGCCTGCTGTTTGTCCAATTCTATTGCAGCAAAATCTCTTTGGTACGGCTTTCATTATGAAATCAAAATCATCAGGCTGATGGCGATGAGCATCCAATAAATGATTATTCGGAAGGCCTGCGCGGGTATGATGTTGAACAGACGCGCGCCGGCCCAAACGCTGGCCATGTAGGGCAGCACCAACACGGCGACGTTGATGAGAACTTTCTTGGATACCGCGTCGGCCATCAACATGGAGACCAGGACCGTTAATCCCATCATCGTCGTGATGATGGCGATGTTTGCCCGATGCTCTTTCGCGGTACCAGGTAGCGACATCAGATACAACACCAAAGGTGGCCCACCCACACCGGCGACACCGCTAACGGTGCCGCCGATGGCGCCGGTAATAAATCCAGGAATAAAGCCGCGCGGGCCTTTGTAAGTCCACCCCATCAGGCTGACGACCGTCACAAAAATAACAGCAGCAGCGATAATTTTTTTCACGATTTCGGGGTCCAGGGTAATTAGTAAGACTGTCCCAACCGGCGTAAAACAAAGTCCCGCCACGATCATCGGCCGAACGTCGCGCCAACTTACCAAAGGTATCGCCGGTATGGTGATTTGTATGGAGGCGAATATGCCCAACCCGACAACGGAAGCGATAGCTTCAACCGGGCCCCATAGTAGCGCCAACAGCGGCACCATGACCAAACCGGACGCGAACCCCGTAAAGCCACGGATCACGCCGCCTGCAAATATGATCAGCAGCGCATATACATATTCAAGGGTCAGAGAATCCACGGACGACAGTACTTTCACGGATTGGAAAAACTGTCATTGTAGATGGTGCCGCTGGACTCACAACCGGATTCAGGTAACCGTTGTGCTATCCGCAACCGGCCATAAAAACCAGCGCACCGGCAATACAAAGACGCAAAGCCCTCACGATATCAAAATCATCAAACTTATAACGACGAGCATCCAAAGGATAATCAATCGGAATGCCCTTTGCGGGAGGATTAAGAAGAGCCGCGTCCCGACCCAAACACTGGCCATAAAGGGAAAAGCCAATACGGCAACGCGAATAAGCGCTTCGGTAGTTATAACATCTGCAACCAGCATCGACGCCAGGACCGTTAATCCCATCATCGTCGTGATGATGGCGATGTTTGCCCGATGCTCTTTCGCGGTACCAGCTAGCGACATCAGATACAATACCAAAGGTGGCCCACCCACACCGGCGACACCGTTAACGGTACCGCCGATGGCGCCGGTAATAAATCCAGGAATAAAGCCGCTCGGACCTTTGTACTGCCATCCCAAAATGCTGATGACGGTAATGAACAGCACCGCAACGGCAATGATTTTTTTGATCAGCATAGGGTCCAACGCCACCAGCAGCGCCGTTCCAATCGGCGTAAAGCAGAAACCCGCCAGGATCATCGGTCTCACCGCACGCCAATTAACGATGGGAAGCACCGGGACCGTGATCTGTAGGGAGGCAAGAAAGGTCAAACCCACCATAATGGTAATAGCCTGCAAAGGCCCCCAGAGGAGCGTCAACAGCGGCACTATTATCAATCCGGACGCGAAACCGGTAAAACCGTGCACCACGCCAGCGGCGGAAATGATAAGCAAAGCGTACAGATAATCTAAAGTAAGGAATTCCACTCTGGGGCCAAACCTATGGAAATAATTTATAAGCCATTGTAGATGAAGAAAACGGGCTTACAACCAGTATGGGATCAATGACTTACTCTCGTTTGTGGCTCTATTTGGCTTCAGCTTACCATTCTTGGCGTCATCGACCAGACAATGCAGAACAACCGCCAGATAGATAACCTTTGCATAGCATAGTGCCAATTTCTCACTGCTCAGCGGCACCGATATTTCGGTTTCTCAAAACTTGATGAAAGACTGCCAGTTACCTTTATACCTGGACCGGGCCAGGGTGATCCGGCCACCGTGATTTAGATCACCCCACCACGCTACATCAGGCTCCAATTTGCAGTTGCAGACTTCTTCCTTAACGGCGGCGATTTTAAGATCAAGATCTGTCACCGATGTGGACAAGCATTTTGCCACGGCAACGCGTTCGTTAATTTTTTGAGCGTATTCGGCCAATTGCGAACCCTTCATTTTTATGCCCCGGAACTTCTTGACCGGAGTTTTCTTCGGCTTTTAAAGGTGAACAACCTTTTTCCGATGGCTTTGCCATTTCCAGACATAGGCATACCAGTCGCCTTTGTATTTAGTATGTACGTAGGCGGAAATTTTATCATGGACCTTCGATCATCAGGCGACGTCGGGCAAAGTCATCCACCGATCAATCAAACCTCTACCCCTACCAAATGGGACTGTGGCAATGGCTTGAGTATGGAGGTGGAATAGGCCGGAAATTGGGCTAAAGTCATCGTCGCCGGGAAAAGATAGCGCCTGCCAAGAGCACGTTCGGATGCCCGGTATTCCTCAGATGGCCGCGACGTGTGGAGTACCAGAACAAACTACGCTGGACCGATCTTAGCGCGCCGTCGCGCACCTGCCCGCGAATAGGCAATTAGTTTAAATCGCCAACGCCAATTTTAGCGGAATTCTTAACTCAATGCCGATGAGTAGTCAGCTTTGTAAGCGTCCAATCGTTTCCGTGCTGCATCTATGATGCTGGCGCCGGCGCTGGCGTAAAGCTTCTGTTCTTCCGCTGGCGCACCGACGTTGCCTTCGGCGAAGCTTGGCCGTGCCGTAATACGTTCCCACCAGGCAATTGTGTTCGGCCGGTTGTCAAACCACAGGCTTAAAATTCCCATACTGCCGGTACGGGCGATCAGGGGGGCAAAGTTTATTTCCGCCAAACTGAACAGATCGCCCATAAGCCAATCTCTGCCGTCTTCAAGAGTATGTTCTATCTTATCGAAAATACGCTCCCAGGCGACCAGGGCGCGAATGGCGTAGGGTGAATTAATGCCATCATAAACACAGGATTGCTGGCGAATAGTGCGGTCGAGCAGGGTCTGACCGGCCCAGTATGCGGCACGGTCCTGATCGCTCATGTTCAATAGGCGGTCGCGAAAGACTGCCGTGAAACTCAAAGATGCCACAGCCTCGAAGGCAAATTCGTCCACCTCTTTCACCCATTCCCGCATTTGGGCGATTTCGGCGCGGTCAACAGGCTTCAAGGGCGGCTCCGGGTATAGATCGTCGATATAGTCGCAGATAATGGAGGATTCGCGGATGATCTTGCCGTCGTGGATTACGGTCGGCACCTGGGCCTTGGGATTGATCGTAATATAATCCGGATCGAACTGTTCATGCTTGAAGAGATGAACGTGGTGGCGCACCCAATTGTCAACACCCTTTTCCGCCAGGGTCATCAAAACTTTTTCAGCGCAAATGGAATCCTCGTAATAATAAACTTCAAGCATGGCTCACCTCCCCAGAATATCTAATTTCGCCTCAGAATATTAGTTTCATCTGAAATTAACTGCAATAAAAACGAACAAGTTTTTAATATCTCGTCCCAATAGGGTCTAGGTCCGAAGCGATCAGCCATGAAATCGACATGGGCGCGGATTTTGGCCGACAGATGGCGTCTATGGAGTAGACGGCATAGATCGACGAGGCTGTCGTCAAAATCTATATCTACTTTCAGCTCAGGATAAATATCCATGAAGGGCGGGATTGCCGGTGCGATATGGAGAACGCCGAATGACATGGGGTATTAATTTCAAGCGTTCCGTGCGGCGCCACATGCAAACTGCTGATCTCCAGTTTCACTTCACCGGCCTCGGCAACAATGCGCGCCGCCCGTTCGTTAAAAACAGCTCCGATTTCGGTCATATTGAGACGCCGTGTTGTTCGGTTGAGGAGGTGCGCGCCCAGGTGGTTCTCAAGCCTAGCAATTCGCTTTCTGACAGCTGATTCTGACAATCCCAATTGCCACGCCGCACCGGAAAAACCAGCGGCGGCCCTAAGAGTTCTATAAGCAAAAGTTTACTTCAGAACCTGTCGATCAGATCATTCAAATCATTGGGCAGTTTCACCACTTCGCCGGTCCGGGCCGACAAATCCATGGCCATGGTCAGCAACAAGTTGCGATGGCCTTCTTCGGCGATGGCGTGGGGTCCCGGAACGCCGGTGGTAATGCGGTTAAACCAGGACAAGGTTTCGTCCCGGTTAGCCCCCCAAAGCTGACCATCCAGGTAGCTGCCCGGCGGATAGCTTTCGAGAAAATCTACATGCCGTTCGACACCAGGCTCATAGCCGTCCGGATTATAGCCGTGACCCACGGGATTGTTGGTGGCCATAATGACATCCCTATGGGTGTCCTCGATATCGATAACACCTTCGCTGCCGACAATGCCGATTTCCAACCCATAGACCGAGCCCGGCCAGACCTCGGGCAGGCCCCAGCTTATGTTCATGCTGAAGATCGTGCCGTCGTCCATGGTAAAAACGCCAAAAGTGGAATCCTTGGTGCCCCATTCGGCCAACGTTTTATCCACCGACTGTGCGTAAACAGACACTGGCGTCTTGCCTTCCAGGAACCACAGCGACATATCCAGGCTATGAGTGCCAGAGATTACCATGGGCGACATGTTGTGCCGCTCATTGGTTTTGCGCACGGTGGCGATGGGCACCATGCGGTTCATGAACGCCCGTGTAACCACAGAATGGACATCGCCGATCTGACCCCGCTGCAACCGTTCCTTGACGGTCAAAAAGCGGCGATTGAACCGGACCGTATAGCCGATGCTGGCGTCGATATTGTTGTCCTGGATAAGTTTGAGAATTTCCGCTGATTCAGCAGCTTCCGTCGCCAAGGGCTTTTCGATCAGCAGCTTTTTGATACCGGCGTCGATGGCTGCTTTAACCGGATCGAAATGGCGATTTTCTTCGGTGACAATCATGACCGCATTGACTTCGGGCCGGTTGACCAGTTCCATCATGTCGGTCGTAAAGAAGTCGGCGCTGGCATCATCGGCCAGCTTGCTGCCAAAATCTTCCCGCAGATCACAAAGTCCCAGCCATTTTACCCCGGGATAATCCCTGGCGATCTCGGAACGAAACCGTGCGATAACGCCACAACCGATTACGGCCAGGCCAATTTCCTTTAGGTTTTCTCCCATGATATCGAGCCCTCTATTGCTTTTTTATTCTAGCGGTTTCAATTGATCCGTATAGCGTTTGATATCCAACAGCGATATTTTATCGAGACAACCCATTGAGCTCACCGTTAGATCGTTGCCTTCGACCACTTCACGGCACTGATGGCAATGGGATTCGGCCGCACCGACGAACGAAGGGTAAAAACATCGACCTTTGCCTTCATTTTCCGTCCGGCGCGGTATGGTCTGCAATATTGAACGCTCGCCGCTTTTTCCACGCACCGAACCTTCTAGCCTAGTTTTTTCTTTAAAAGTTCATTGACCATCTGCGGGTTGGCCTTGCCCTGACTGGCCTTCATTGCCTGGCCAACAAACCAGCCGGCGACCTTTTCATTACCGTCCTTGTATTGCTGGGCCTGATCGGGATTGTCGGCGATGAGCTGGTCGACCATGGTTTCGATCTCGCCCGTATCGGTAATTTGTTTCAGGCCTTTTTCCTCGACGATCTTTGCCGGGTCACCGCCATCCGAGACCATCACCTCAAAAACATCTTTGGCAATGCGCCCCGATATTGTGTCGTCGGAAATTAGATCAATCAGCTTGCCCAGATCGTCGGCGTTTACCTGACTTTCAGCGATGCTTTTACCTTCTTTATTGAGAACGGCGAACAGTTCATGAATCACCCAATTGGCGGCCAGCTTGGCATTACGGCCTTCGGCAAGGGCCTCAAAGAACTCCGCCGAATCCTTATCCGCGACCAACACAGCTGCATCCTCAGGCGCCAATTCGAAGTCGGAAATAAACCGTTCTTTCTTGGCGTCGGGTAATTCCGGCAGACCCGACTTGATGGCGTCCACATATTCCTGAGTGATATCCAGTGGCAGCAGATCGGGGTCGGGAAAGTACCGGTAATCGTGGGCCTCTTCCTTGGACCGCATGGACCGGGTCTCGCCCTTGTTGGGATCATAGAGACGGGTTTCCTGCACCACGTCACCGCCGGATTCATAGACTTCAACCTGGCGTTCCGCTTCGTGTTCAATCGCCTGCATCACGAAACGAACCGAGTTAATGTTCTTGATTTCAGCCCTGGTGCGCAGCTCCTCGCCGGGATGGCGGACGCTGACATTGGCGTCACAACGGAGCGAACCCTGTTCCATATTGCCGTCACAGGTGCCGAGATAACGCAAGATCGCGCGAAGCTTCCGCATATAAGCCCCGGCTTCCTCCGGGCTCCGAAGATCGGGCTTGGAGACAATCTCCATCAGCGCCACGCCGGAGCGATTGAGGTCGATGTAGGTCCGTTTCGGGTCCTGATCGTGCAAAGATTTACCGGCGTCCTGCTCCATATGCAGCCGCTCCACCCCGATTTCGCGGGGGCCTTCGGGCATATCCAGATGAATGATCCCCTCCCCCACGATGGGATTAAGAAACTGTGAAATTTGGTAACCCTGGGGCAGGTCGGGATAGAAATAGTTTTTGCGCTCGAACACGGAATGCAGATTGATCTCAGCTTCAAGCCCCAGCCCCGTACGCACTGCCTGTTCGACGCAGACCTCATTGATCACCGGCAGCATGCCCGGCATAGCGGCATCGACCAAAGATACCTGGGAGTTCGGCTCAGCGCCGAATTCAGTAGCGGCTCCGGAAAACAGCTTTGCCTCGGACACGATCTGAGCATGGACCTCAAGGCCTATCACCACTTCCCAATCACCGGTTTCGCCTTCGATCAGATACGTCATGATCTCCCTCTCAGATAAGAAGGCTGGGCTTTGAATTCAGCCGCTGTTTCCAGGACTTCGGCTGCCCGGAACAAGGTTTCCTCATCAAACGGTTTGGTGATCATCTGCAGACCCAAGGGCAGTCCTTCCTCCGACAGGCCACTGGGCACCGATATACCGGGTAGACCGGCAAGGCTGGCTGGTACGGTAAAGACGTCATTCAGATACATGGCCACGGGATCGTCCATTTTTTCACCGATAGCAAAGGCCGCCGACGGCGCCGTCGGCGTCAGCAGGACATCGACTTTTTCGAACGTCTTTTGGAATTCCTGTAGAATCAATGTCCGCAGCTTCATCGCTTTCACATAATAGGCGTCATAATAGCCGGCGCTCAGCACATAGGTGCCGCTAAGAACCCGGCGCTGCACTTCATCGCCGAACCCTTCACCCCGCGTGTTGGCGTACATTTCATTCAAGTCACCGCCATCGACCCGGAGCCCGTACCGCACACCGTCATAACGGGCCAGATTTGAGGACGCTTCTGCCGGCGCAACGATATAATATGTGGGGAGCGCATATTTGGTATGGGGCAAGGAAACCTCTACTGGCTCAGCGCCGGCCTCTCTGATCCAGTCGACACCACGATGCCAAAGATCTTCGATCTCGTAAGGCATGCCTTCCATGCGGTATTCGATGGGGATACCGACTCTAAGACCTTTAATATTGCCGGTGATGGCGGCCTCGAAATCAGGAAGATCCCGCTCAACACTGGTTGAATCCTTTTTGTCATACCCCGCCATGGACTGCAGCATGATTGCCGCATCCCGCACCGTTCTGGTCATGGGGCCGGCCTGATCCAAAGATGAGGCGAATGCCACCATGCCCCAGCGGGAACAACGTCCATAAGTCGGTTTCATACCGACAATTCCGGTAAAAGACGCCGGCTGGCGGATGGAACCGCCGGTGTCCGAGCCTGCCGCCGCCATGGCCAAATGGCCCGCCACCGAAGCCGCCGAACCACCGGACGAGCCGCCTGGCACCCGGTCTTTACCGTCATCCAGCGACCACGGATTTTTGACTGGCTCGTAATAGCTGGTCACATTGGCGGACCCCATGGCAAATTCGTCCATATTGGTCTTGCCGAGCATAACGGCGCCGCCATCTTGCAAATTCCGGGTTACTGTCGATTCATAGGGTGGAATAAAACCATCTAATATGTGCGATCCGGCCGTGGTCAAAACGCCTTCGGTGCAATAGAGGTCCTTCAGGCCGATGGGAATACCGTCCATGCCACTTTTAGCGGCGCCATTTGCTCGGCGTTCATCCGATTCCGCAGCACGCGCCAGAGCGATATCCGGTGTTTCGGTGACAAAGGCATTGAGGTCCCGCCCCGCCGCCATGGCGGCAATATGGGCCGCGGTCAAATCGACCGACGTATAATCCCCCCTATCCAGACCATCCCTGGCTTGGGCAATGGTGAGATCGGTGAGGCGGCTCATTAATCCACCACCTTGGGAACCGTGTAGAAAGCGCCCTCGTGGTCTGGTGCGTTTTTTAACACTCTGTCCGCATAGCCGCCGTCATTGACCTCATCGGCGCGCTGGGGAGCTTCCATTTCGGTGACGCTAGTCATCGGCTTGACGTTATCCGTATCGACCTCGTTCAACTGCTCAATCCAGCCAAAAATATTGGTCAGTTCACTGGCGAGACTATCCATTTTCTCTTCCGGTACATTTATACGGGCCAGATTGGCGATGTTTTTGACCGTTGCTTTGTCCAACGTTCGGCTTCCTTTTCGGGTTCAACTTGATTGGGAAATTTGGCGAAAACTAACACCGCCCAGGTGCAATCGCAAGGTCGTCAGAGGAACCCCTGCGATGGTTCAACAGCAAACTAATTGTGTCGGCCGGCCGTGAAATTTAGGATGGCCGCAAAGGAGACGCTCATGACCAAACCGACGTTGATTATCGGCAACAAAAATTACTCCTCCTGGTCCCTCCTAGGATGGCTGGCGCTGACAATGCTCGACATCGATTTTGAAAAAAATGATCCCGCTGTTCCGGGAAGATCACGCCGAAAAAAAGGCGGTCAGGTCATCTGGGAAAGCCTCGCCATCTTTGAATATGCAGCCGAGATGAAGCCCGGAGCCAACATGTGGCAGAAAGATACGGCGGAACGCAATCATGCCCACTCAGTCACCGCCGAAATGGCACCCAGCTTTTTCGGACTGCGCGATGAAATACCGCAAACAGGTTGGCGGTATAACGCCCAGTGCCGACGCCCAGAAAGACATCGTCAGGGATCAGGATTTACCAATGTTCCCACAGCCATTGCGCTCTCCCCACAGTCATTATGGTCCCAATAGTATCATTTTATTTATCTCAAAGCGAAACACCTTTTCGTTGCTTACCGATGTAAGACCACAGAAATCAGCGATAATAGGCGCTGGACGCCATCCTTTGTTCCAGCCACTATGCCACCAATGTGGAATTTGGAACTTCTGACCATCGTATTCGCCACCTTCGTCCTA
The DNA here is from genome assembly GCA_002725625.1 of Rhodospirillaceae bacterium. Lineage (GTDB taxonomy): Bacteria > Pseudomonadota > Alphaproteobacteria > Rhodospirillales > UBA2165. Next base: position 22,959 of record PBQI01000106.1, read on the forward strand.
GCCGGCATGGTGAAGGGTATAATCGGGCTCGGCCTACCGTCGGTGTCGCTGGCTATCCTGACGGCCACCATCGGCCTGAAAGCCGCCATGGCGGCCCTGGTCATACCCTCGTTGGTCATGAATATCTGGCAAGCCAGTATCGGCGGCGCCTTTCTCGAAGCCTTGCGGAGAACCTGGGTGCTCATAGTAACAGCCGCCATAGGCACTTGGTTCGGCGCCGATATTCTAGCGGCCAGCGACGGTGCGCTTCTTTCCGCTCTGCTTGGTATTTTGCTGGTCCTTTATTCCGCCACCAGCCTGGCCACGCCGCAGATTGTTATCCCACCAAGATTAGAGCCCTATTTGTCGCCGCCGATCGGCATCATCAGCGGCATATTTACCGGCATGACAGGCTCGTTCGTTGTGCCTGGTATTTTATATATGCAGGCCATGGGGCTGCCACGGGATATTCTGGTGCAGACCATGGGGGTGGTTTTTACCGCTGCGACGATAGCTTTGGCCGTCAGCCTAGGCGGTCATGGACTGCTGACCAGCGAATTAATGATTGTATCCACTGCCTCGCTTGTACCGGCCGCTCTCGGTATGGTGCTGGGCCAGAAAATTCGTGTCCGGCTTTCCGACAAGCGCTTTCGTCAGGTATTTTTCATTGGTCTGATTCTGCTTGGTCTTTATATTGTCGTGCGGGCGATGGATCGAATAGATTGGTTAGCCGCTTGATTGAAAGAATTTGATAATTTCGAACATGGTTTTCGGTACACTTAAGGACTTGCAGGACAACCTCGCCCCCCGCGCGCGCCTGTTGGGATTGGACGTGGGATCGAAAACCATTGGCCTCGCCGTATCAAACAGCGACCTCACGGTCGCCACTTCCATTGACACCATACGCCGTAAGAAATTCACCAAGGATTTCGAAACCCTTCAATCGATAATCACCGAGCGCAATGTGGGTGGTTTAGTGATCGGACTGCCGGTCAGCATGGATGGAGGTGAAGGACCAGCCTGTCAGCCGATCCGGCAGTTCGGCCAGAACGTTCTCGACCGCCTGGACATCGCCATCACCTATTGGGATGAGCGGCTGTCGACCTCAGCGGTGGAACGATTTCTCATCGATGAGGCCGACATGACACGCAAACGGCGGGGCGAAGTGGTGGATAAAATGGCAGCGACTTATATCCTGCAGGGTGCCCTTGATAGTATTAATTAATTTCCCTTTAATTCTTGCCCTTAATACCCCTCATCCCTATAGTGCGCCTTTATGGCAGACAGCCCAAATATACTGAATTACAAGCACCGCCATCTCCTTGGTATTGAAGGGCTTTCCCATTTAGAAATCACCCATTTGCTTGATAAATCGGAAGAATATGTCGAGCAAAACCGACGCGCCGATAAAAAATCAGATTTGCTGAACGGTCGCACCGTCATTAATTTGTTTTTCGAAAATTCCACCCGCACCCGCACTTCATTTGAGCTGGCTGGAAAACGGCTGAGCGCCGATGTCATTGACATGTCGGTGGCCACTAGCGCGGTAAATAAGGGCGAGACGCTGATCGATACAGCAGCCACCTTGAACGCCATGCACCCCGACGTCCTGGTCGTGCGCCACGGTAATTCCGGCGCCGTCCAGTTGCTGGCGGAAAAGGTCAATTGCGCCGTCATCAATGCTGGCGACGGCAACCACGAACATCCCACCCAGGCCTTGCTTGACGCTTTGACCATCCGGCGGCGGCGGGACGATCTGACGGGGCTGAAAATAGCCATCTGCGGTGATATTCTTCATTCCCGGGTTGCCCGGTCGAATATTTATCTGCTGGTAACGATGGGCGCGCAAGTCCGCCTAGTGGCACCCATTACTCTCCTGCCGCCAGCCATCGACAAGCTCGGTGTCGAGGTCTACCACGACATGAAGGAAGGTCTGGACGACTGCGACATCGTTATGGTGCTGCGATTACAGAACGAACGAATGGACGGGAACTTTATTCCTTCCATCCGAGAATATTTTCACTTTTTCGGGCTTGATTATGAAAAGCTTTCCGCTGCCAAACCGGATGCCCTGATCATGCATCCCGGCCCCACCAATCGGGGCGTCGAAATCGATTCTGAAGTTGCCGATGATTTCAGCCGCAGTGTCATTCGTGAGCAGGTTGAAATGGGCGTTGCCGTCCGTATGGCCTGCCTGGAAGTTCTGGCGAAAAATCTCCAACAAGAGAGGGCAGAGCAATGACCGGTGTTTGGACCGCAGCTCGGCCTGACGATACGATTGGCAAGACGGCCTACGTTAACGCCAGATTGATAGATCCGGCATCGGGACTGGATAGTGATGGCGGCTTGCTCACCAGTGGCGAAATAATTTCAGAAGTCGGTCCCGATGTATTCAAGAACGGCCCTCCCAAGGACGCGGAAGTCATCGACTGCGCAGGCAAGTGCCTAATTCCCGGATTGGTGGATATCAGGGTGCAAATACGGGAGCCCGGTCAGGAAAATAAAGGCACCATTGAATCGGCGGGTCGCTCGGCCACGGCGGGCGGTGTCACCACCTTGGTCTGCCTGCCCAATACCAAGCCGGTGATTTCCGGCATGTCCCAAGTTGAATTTGTTGCCCGTCGAGCTCGCAAGATAGGCCTGTCAAAAATTTATCCCTACGCGGCCGCAACCGAAGAACTTGAAGGCAAGGAGTTGACGGAAATGGGTATCCTGGCCCAGGCGGGCGCCATGGGTTTTACCGATGGCGACAGGGCAATCGCCAACGCCAATGTGATGAGACGGGCTTTGTCCTATGCCAAAACTTTTGGATTGCTGATTATTCAACACCCGGAAGAACCGACTTTGGCATCGTCGGGCGGTATGAATTCAGGCGAATTGGCAACCAGGCTGGGACTTCCGGGCATTCCACCCGCAGCCGAAATAATAATGGTGGAACGGGATATACGGTTGGTGGAAATGACCGGCGGCAGGTTGCATTTCGGTCACGTTTCCACTGGTGTAGCAATAGAGGCGATCCGCCAGGCAAAGGCCAGGGGGTTGCAAATTACCTGCGACACGGCGCCACCCTATTTTGCCCTCAACGAAACATCGGTAGGCGAATACCGCACCTACGCCAAGTTATCGCCGCCTCTGCGTTCGGAAGATGATCGTCTGGCTGTGGTTGAAGGGATAAAGGACGGCACCATCGATGCCATCGCCTCGGATCATGCGCCCCATGATGAAGACAGCAAACGGCTGCCTTTCATGCAGGCGGCTTTCGGCGGGGTGGGCTTGGAAACGCTGCTTGCCGTTTCACTTGACCTCTACCACAACGGTCAAATGTCTTTAATCGAAGTACTGGCGAAAGTGACTTCTGCGCCTGCCAATCTCCTGGGATTGCCGGCCGGACGATTGGCGAAAGGCGCCGCCGCCGATTTGACCATCATCGATCCCGGTGCCGGTTGGCAGGTCAAGGACAATGATCTTTCCAGCAAAGCCAAAAACACACCTTTCGACGGTAGGCCCGTCCAGGGCAAAGTCCTGAGGACAATAATTGACGGGCGCTCCGTTTACCGGCAGAAAGACTGATCGTGCCCGAACAGCAACTTGGTATGGTCTCCCAGGCCCATTTAGTTACGGCTTTTTTGTCCTATATGCTAGGATCAATTCCCTTCGGTCTGGTGCTAACGAAAATTGCCGGTTTGGGCGATATCAGAGATATTGGATCGGGCAATGTTGGCGCCACCAATGTTCTCCGGACCGGCAACAAGGGGCTTGCCGCTGTCACGTTGATGTTGGATGCGGGCAAAGGCGCCTTTGCTGTCTTGGTTGCCCTGCGGTGGAATCTGGACCTCGCCATTGTCGCCGGCCTGTGCAGCGTAATTGGCCACAATTTTCCCGTTTGGCTTAAATTTCAGGGCGGCAAGGGCGTGGCAACCACTCTCGGTGTTCTCAGCGCCATCGCCTGGCCGATGGGTTTGGCCGCCTGCACCACCTGGCTCGTTGTTGCCGCGGTTTTCCGCTATTCCTCCCTATCAGCTCTGCTGGCCCTTGCCGCTTCACCCTTTTACGGCTGGTTTTTGTCCGGTGAAAAAGTCGCGGTGCTGGCGACGCTCCTCGCGGTATTTTCGTTCATTCGCCATCATGAAAATATCCGGCGTCTATTGAAGGGCGAAGAAAGCAAAATCGGCGGCAATAAATCCGACTGAAAATAATTTAATTCTTTTGCCCACGATAGCCAAACGCCCTTCTGGCCACGCATACCCCGCATTGAATAAAAACAACAATAGAGCACGCGGGCAAATGACTGATGGTTAAACTGACTGATGATGAACGTAAGGATTGGCTGAACTTGATCCGGAGTGAGCGGCTTGGACCAATCACCGTTTACAAATTGCTGGAGCAATTCGGCACGGCTAAGGCTGCTTTGGCTTTGTTACCCGCTTTGGCGTGGCGCGACGGCGCAAAAAGAATCAAGGTCTGTTCCAAGGGTGCCAACGACCTAATTCGCCAAGGCGCCCATTTGACAGAATCTCCCGAAGAAATAATTCAAACCCTTAACGGCCAATTCACAAACTTCATTTCGGAGCATCAACCTATTGAAATTAAAAATAAAAACTTTGTACAACCATCCTCCTCAGAGATCGACACCAACCGTAGCACCGTAAAAAAAATGTTGAATGTTTCACCAGTTAGTGTTGACGAAATCATTCGCCGGTGCCAAATGTCCCCTGCTGTGGTATCGACGGTACTGCTTGAAATCGAATTAGCAGGTCAGTTAGAACGTCATCCTGGCAATCAGTTTCAATTATTGGCTGACCCTAGTAGATGGGTTTTGAATCGATAGAATGTCCAACGTCGTTATTGTTGAGTCGCCGGCAAAGGCGAAAACCATAAACAAATACCTGGGAACGGATTTTACGGTTCTGGCCAGCTATGGCCATATTCGCGATCTTCCTTCCAAGGAGGGATCTGTTTTGCCGGATGCCGATTTCGATATGAAATGGGAAGTGGGCGAACGATCCCACAAGCAGATCAAGGAAATTGCCGCAGCTGTAAAAAAAGCCGACCACCTGTTTCTGGCGACTGACCCAGACCGTGAGGGCGAAGCCATATCCTGGCACGTGCAGGAAGTTCTCAACGAAAAAAACCTTCTGGACGGCGTCGAAGTTAAACGGGTTGTCTTCAACGAAATAACCAAATCCGCGATTCTCGACGCCTTTCAGCATCCCCGTAATCTGGACATGGAATTGATCGACGCTTATCTGGCCCGCCGCGCCCTGGATTATCTGGTGGGTTTCACCCTTTCACCGGTTCTCTGGCGTAAATTGCCCGGCAGCCGGTCGGCGGGCCGCGTGCAGTCGGTCGCCCTCAGGCTGATCTGCGAACGGGAAACCGAGATCGAAAACTTTAACGCCGTAGAATATTGGTCGGTTAAGGCTCAGTTCAAAAACAGCGCCGGTGCAAACGTCACGGCTCAGCTCACCCATTTGGACGGCAAAAAACTCGATAAAATGGCCCTGGGCAGCGAACAGGCCAGCGGTAACGCTGTCGCCAGAATCGAGGCGGCGAATTTTGCCGTTTCTAAAATCGAGAAAAAGCAGTCACGCCGCAATCCACCAGCGCCCTTTACTACTTCAACCCTGCAGCAGGAAGCTGCCCGCAAACTTCATTTCAGCGCCAACAAGACCATGCGAACGGCGCAGCGGCTTTATGAAGGCATCAACATCGACGGTGAAACTGTGGGCCTCATCACCTATATGAGAACAGATGGCGTTCAGATAGCCAATGAAGCTATCTCAGCCATTCGTGATCATGTTGGTACCACCTATGGATCAAACTATCTACCGGGCAGCCCGAGAATTTATAAATCCAAGGCGAAAAATGCTCAGGAAGCCCACGAAGCCATCCGTCCCACCGATATAAAGCGGCTTCCACGCCAATTGGGCGGCCTTGATGACGATCAGCGTAGACTCTACGAGTTGATCTGGAACCGGACAGCCGCCAGCCAAATGGAATCGGCAGTTCTCAATCAGGTTGCTGCCGATCTCCGCCCGACAGGCGCCGGTCAAACTGACAATGCCGTAACCCTGCGCGCCACCGGTTCGGTCATCGCTTTCGACGGCTTTTTCAAGCTCTATCAAGAAGGAAAAGATGAATCACGTGACGGCAAAGGCGAAGATGACAAGGAACGAATTCTACCGCCGCTGAACGAAGGCGAGAACCTTGACCGCAATGCGGTAACGCCGGAACAGCACTTCACCCAGCCGCCGGGCCGTTTTTCGGAAGCAAGCCTGGTCAAGAAACTGGAAGAACTCGGCATCGGCAGACCGTCGACCTATGCTTCCATCCTGTCAGTCCTGCAGGAACGCAACTATGTTCAGCTCGAGAAGCGCCGCTTTATACCGGAAGACCGAGGCCGATTGGTAACCGCTTTCCTATCGAGCTTTTTCACCCAATACGTGGAATATAATTTCACGGCCGATCTGGAAGGTAAACTAGATGACATATCCGGCGGCCGAATCAATTGGAAAACCGTCCTGCGGGATTTCTGGTCTAATTTTTCGATAGCGGTTGAAGGCACCAACGATCTAAGGATTCGGGAAGTCCTCGACAATTTAAATGAAATTTTGGGGCCGCATTTTTTCCGCGACACCGGCAATGGTAATCCGCGCAAATGTCCAACCTGCGATGACGGAGAACTGAGCCTGAAGCTTGGCCGCTATGGCGCCTTTATCGGTTGTTCCAATTATCCCAATTGCAAGCACACCAGACCGCTGGCTGTCAGCAATGGCGAAGAAGCTTCCTCGATCACTGACAATGGGCCAAAGGAACTTGGCATCGATCCGGCGACGGCGTTGGGTGTTACCTTACGGCGGGGTCCGTACGGCTTCTACATTCAGCTGGGTGAGGCCGAGAGCAAAAAGAAACCCAAGCGGGCATCGCTCACCCGGGAAATGAACCCGGAAGAAATTGATCTGGAGACAGCGCTGGGGCTGTTGTCCCTGCCACGGGATGTTGGAATTTATCCGGAAACCGGTGAAATGATCCACGCCGGCATCGGCCGGTTCGGTCCGTTCCTCCGGCTGGGCGGCACCTATGTGTCTTTAAAAGAAGACAATGTGCTGAGCGTCGGCCTCAACCGCGCCATTGCGCTTTTGGCGGACGCACCGAAAAAGCCGGCGCCGGTGGAAATCGGCTTGCACCCCAAAGACAAAAAAATGATTACCCTGCGCCATGGCCGCTGGGGTCCCTACGTCCGCCACGGCAAAACCATGGCAACCTTGCCTAAGGATATGAAAGAGAAGACGCCAACGCTGGAACAAGCCGTGGAGTGGATCGACGCCAAGTCTGCCAAGGGCGGCGGCAAAAAGAAAGCTGGTGCCAAAAAGAAAGTTGCCGTTAAGAGTGCGGGCACGACCGGCGACGACTCTTGAAGAAATCCGGCAGAAAACCAGCCCCTTTCCCCACCAAACAGCAATTGATTGAGTTTATCGGTGATCACGATGACGGCGTTGCCCTCCGCAATATCATGATCGAATTCGGCCTCCGCCCGAAGGAACGAGCGCCCTTGAAAGACGCTCTTCAAAAGATTGTGGGTAGCGGCCGAATTCGGAAAGGAAAAGGCAAGCGGTACGCTTTGGCGGACCGATTACCACCGGTGGCGGTCGTTGAAGTAACGGGGACGGATGAAGACGGCGATGTCGTGGCCAAGCCCTTGAACTGGCGGGACGGAAATGACGACGAACCGCCACTTATTTACCTAAAGCCCGAAAATCGAAACCGCCATCGGCCTGCTACTAATTCCGCAGCGGCCCTGCCGGCCATGGGTGTGGGCGACCGGGCACTGGTCCGGCTGACAGTCATCGACGAAGAATCCTACGAAGCTGCCGTTATTAAACGGATAGGCGGGGGGGGCTATCGTGGGCCCAGGACCGTCATCGGCATTTACCGCAGAGGCGGTCGATTGGAACCGACGGACCGCCGGTACAGGTATGATTTCGAAGTCCGCCCGCAGGACACGGGCGGGGCGAATCCCGGTGATCTGGTGGTGGCTGAAATATTAGCTAAAAAAAGGCGGGGCCGGACCAGAGCCAAGATTATAGAGAAACTGAACACTGAGGGTGATGCTTTACTGGCCAGCCAGTCCTTCACCCGAATTGCGCTCCACAGCCACGAGATTCCATTCCTGTTTTCGGAACACGCGTTGGCCCAAGCGGCGGCGGCGGAAGGCGCACCGCTAGAAAACCGCACCGATTTGCGTGACATCCCGCTGGTCACCATCGACGGCGCTGACGCACGGGATTTAGATGATGCCGTATTCGCTGAAACCGACAACGACCCTGCCAATCCGGGCGGTTGGCAGCTGATAGTCGCTATTGCCGATGTGGCCTGGTATGTGCGCCCGGGCGACGCTCTTGACCGGGATGCTTATGAACGGGGAAATTCGATATATTTTCCTGATCAGGTTGTTCCCATGCTGCCGGAAGTGCTGTCCAACGGCTGGTGTTCATTGAAACCGGAAGAGGACCATCCTTGCCTAGCCGTCCGTCTCTGGATCGACGCCGGCGGTAGTTTGCTGCGCCATCGCTTTGAACGAGCGCTGATGCGATCCCGGGCACGGTTGACCTATGAACAGATTCAGGCGGCCAGGGACGGCAGCCCAGACAGTGTAACGAAACCACTAATGTCGGACGTCATCAACCCTCTCTATGAGGCCTACAAAAGCCTGTGCCGCAGCCGGGATGAACGTCAACCGCTGGATCTTGACCTGCCGGAAAAGAAAATCCTTTTGGACGAAAACGGCAATGTTGAAGAAATCGCTAACCGGCAGCGGGTGGACAGTCATCGGTTGATAGAAGAGTTCATGATAACCGCGAACATCGCCGCCGCGGAAACTTTAGGCAAAGCAGGATTGCCCGCCATATACCGCGTCCACGACGAACCGCCGGCGAAGAATCTTGAAAGTTTCAGGACTTTTCTGCGCAGCACAAATTTGTCACTTGCCAAAGGTCAAGTTCTGTTGCCCCGGAATTTCACACAAATCCTTAAATTGGCGGAAAAGCAGAATCTTTCGGAGGTCGTTGGTCAAATGGTTCTGCGCAGTCAATCCCAAGCGATCTATAGCGATACCGATGATGGCCATTTCGGTCTTGCGCTCCGGAATTATTGTCATTTCACGTCTCCGATTCGGCGCTATTCGGATCTAATCGTCCATCGAGCCCTGATCAAAGCTCTTGATTTAGGTGCCGGCGGACTGGAAACTCAAGCCTTGGAAATAAGCCAAATTGCGGAGCATATTTCCACTACGGAGCGGCGTGCCGTCGCCGCAGAACGGGAAGTCGTCGACCGCTATGCCGCCGCCTACCTCGTCGCCAAGGTCGGTGAGACATTTACCGGCAAGATATCAGGTGTCACCCGCTTCGGCGTCTTTGTGACCTTGGAAAAACTGTCTGTCGATGGTCTAGTTCCCGTTCGTTCCCTGCCGTCCGACAGATACCATTTCAACGAAAAAAGGCTACAGCTTAAAGGCACCCGCAACGGTCTTCGATTTACATTTGGAGACCCGGTAGACGTTTTGCTAGCTGATGCCAATCCGTTAACGGGATCGTTGATTTTCGAAATTATCGCTTCGCATTGAGCTTCAAATCTTAAATGTTAGACGCCTCCGCAAAAATATAGGAAAATCGCCCCGTGATCACAAAACGATGCATAAAGCTTGCTCAGAAGGCAGCTGCGGTATTTCTTATCGCCTCCCTGACGGCCTGTGCGGTCCCGGACAGACAAGCGTCGCGATCCGAGTTTCCCGTTGCGTTGGCCCAGGATACATTGGAAACTGGGTACCGCCAGATTTCTCAACGCTTTATAGAGAACGTCTCCGTCCGCGATCTGGCTTTGGAGGGACTGAGGGGGTTGTCCACCATTGAGCCGTCGTTACGCATTGAAGAATATGCGGATGAGATTTTGCTGCAATCCAGCTATATCGGCACACGCCGCTACAATGCACCATTCCCCGAAGACAGCGACGCGTGGGCGCGGCTGACTGTTCGGGCCTTGATGGATTTAAGGGCTCGCTCACCAGAATTCCGCGCCGCCGATTCGGAAAAACTTTATGAAGCCGTCTTTGACGGTTCCCTGTCCCTGTTGGATAAATTCTCGCGTTACGCCAGCGCCAAGCAGGCGACCGAGAACAGG
>PBQI01000107.1 GCA_002725625.1 Rhodospirillaceae bacterium
AAGGCAAGATTTTCGATATCTAGCCTGAGTTTTATTTCAAGCTTTCTCAGTGGATTATTAAGCGGCTCCAATTTTGGCACGAGGTCACGCCATCCAAGCACCTTCGGCGTGTCTGCAAATGCCGGCGAACTAATCACAAAAAGACTAGTGACTAGAATTACTGTAAGATTTTTCAAGAGATTGCTTCTATCTTGTTCAAGGTCTTTTCATTAACTTCACATTTTACCTAGGCTATATAACATCATTTTCTGGACCAAGAAGTTAAAAACCAGAACTGTCCGTCACCCCGCAACCAAAAATTAACCCGGAAAGTAAATTACTTACGGGTTTTTTGGCTGGTCGCACCAAGTTATTTTTTGTTATGCTCCAATATTGCCGGTTTCATTGCCGCTTAAGTCGGATGATTGACTTTAAAATATTAAGCGGTGTTTAATAGTCCCATGTCCGCCACCCTCGCCAACGTCATCACAAACAACTACCGTCTCTTGGCGATCTGCGATCATTGCGCCCACACTGTTGAATTGGATATGGATGCCCTGGTCGAGCGGCATGGCGGCGATTATCCGGTCCCGGCGCTAAAGAAGCGGCTTAGATGTACGAGATGCGGGTCGGCTTCCTGTGCGGTTCAAGTGGCCTTGCCGCTGGACCGGTGTGCGTGAGAGCAAAGCATTAACCAACTCCCCCCCCCTAAATTGAAGAAGTATTCAATGAGCGTTCTCGATATGCAACGTATGTAGCCCCGGCGAGTATCACACCACCGCCGACAAACGTCCAAATTCTTGGCGTTTCCGCAAAGAACATGACACCGAATAAGCTCGCCCAAAGTATTCTGGAGAAGTCAAACGGCATGACCAAAGTAACGTCAGCCACTTTCATAGCCTCTGTAAACAGTAGTTGCCCAACTGTACCTGCTAATGCCAAGGCAACCAGCCAAAGATATTGTTCTGGTGAAGGCCAACGCCAGAAAATCATCGCGGGAAGCAAGGTAAACAGAACAAGAAAAAACAAGCCGTAGATGGTTATCGTGACTGTCGAGTTCGTGCGAGACAGATTTTTTATAACAACTACCGCTCCCGCCCAGCTGATTGAAGACAATATTGCATAAACTGCCCCAATACCAATGAGATCGGAACCTGGTCGCAAAATGATAAGGACACCAGAAAATCCAATAATCAATCCAACGGAACGGTTGATCCCTATTTTTTCTTTTAGCAGTAGCACTGCAAATAAACAGGAAAAAAGTGGTGAGGTAAAAGTCAATGAAGACAGTTCTGCTAAGGGCATCAATGTGAGTGCCAAAAAGAAAAGCAGCATACCGCCCGTGTGAAAAACACTGCGCAACGCCATGCCACCCAAATTTTCTGTCCGTAAAGAACCGAATCCGGTGCGAAGTAGTAACGGCAAGAGCATCACCAAGCCCATCAAATTTCTGAAAAATGCGATGACGAAGGGATGCAAATCAGACGATAGGTAGCGAACTATTGCTACCATAGCAGTGAGAAACAGTGTGCCGGAAAGCATTAACAGAATGCCACGAATTTTAGGCGAAATACTGGTGGCGGAATAGCTCATGCACCATCAATGGCTCAAAGTAATCTTACGTCAAGCGCTGCTTGGTTGGGTCACATATTTTTTCGCCGCCACATCCACGGCATCATAAATTCACCCCGCCACATACCTCGACCTGCCTTCCGCGCCTCATCTTCATCCCGCACATAATCCCGTGAATACCTTTGGTACGCGACCGCCCAGCCGTTCCCGACCATCCAGGTACCAAAATCAATAGGACCGGCCCGACAAACTGCCACAACTCGCCCATAGCGGTCCGTATCGCGCCTTGAGCAAGTCACCCAATGCTCACCGACTACATTGGCCAGTGCGTTGGTCGCCTCCCAACCACAGCGCCACTCTTTGCCGCTAGCATTACAGGTCTGCTTAGCCTCAGGCGCGTCGATACCGTGAAGCCGGATGCGGGTGTTGCCGATCCTGATGGTATCGCCGTCAATGATTTTGGGGATGCCGGTGAGGGTTTGTTGTTTATTCTGCTTTTTGGGCGATACTTTCGACCACCGATGACAATGATAGTCGCCGGTCTTGCGATTGTTATGGCAGCCTTCTTTATTGAGGCCCCCGCCGTGGGCGAATACTGGCCCCGCCAAGAGCAGGAAAACAAAAATATGGACCAGCCGAACCATCATGCTACCATACACGCCACGGGGGAAATATCCATGCGTTTATCGCTTCTAGCCATTCTGCTGATCATACCGCTCACCGGCTGCCAAACCATCGCTGCCAAGCTGCTTAATATTAAACCAAGGTAAGCCAGATCCTCTGTTAGGAAAACTGCTCTAGAGTTGACGGATACTCTTCCATATTGCGTATTGTCAGGATGCCTGATCATTTCGATCTTTACCTAGCAAATACTGTTTGCCGACGTCCCGAAGTTTCCGAGCGACCCCACGCCTATTCGGCAACCGTTAGGACCTAGTTAAGGGGAAGCGTGAAGAGAAAATTGGAACCACTGGGACGCCCGGCTTCAAACCAGATGCGGCCACCGAAATGCTCGACAATCTGACGGCTGATGGGCAGCCCCAGGCCGGTTCCTTTGGGCTTGCCGGCCAGGGCGCGGCCGGCCTGCTGGAATTTCTCGAAAATTATTTTTTCCGACCCAGCCGGCACCCCTGGCCCGTTGTCGCGGACGCTTACCAGCACACCTTCGTCGCCCGAATTGGCGGAAATTTGGATATGGGCATTCGTTCCGTCACAGAACTTCACCGCATTGGACAGTAAGTTGACTATTACTTGGATAAGCCGGTCCCGGTCAGCGTACACTTTGAGTATTTCTTCAGGCAACGATAAATCCAAATCGACATTTTTTTCCGGCATTAGGCCGCTGGCGGCCGCGACGCCTTCTTTGATCACTTCGCCGACATCAACTTCGCTCATTTCCCAATCCATGTTGCCGGCTTCCATTTTTGCCAGATCAAGAATTTGATTGATGAGCCGGGTCAGGCGCTCGCTTTCACTGACAATAACGCTGAGGAACTGTTTCCTCTGAGACAGATCAATCTCAGGTTTATCGAATAGGATTTCTCCAAAAGACCGGATTGATGTCAACGGCGTGCGCAGTTCGTGACTTATGGTAGACAGAAAATCATCTTTAAGCCGGTCCAACTGATTCAATTGGTCATTGGCAGCCCGCAACTCTGAAGTTGCTGTCTCCAGCTCTCGTGATTTTTGCTCCAGCTGATGGCTGTACTCGATGACTTCGGAAGTCTCATCAAGAATTTTCAACACTTCATCAAGACTAACAATTTCTCCCTTGACGATCGAGGATACCAAGACACTGGCCGAGGCGGACCCCACAGCGCCGGCGAGAAGTCTCTCGGCGAATCCGACAAATTCGGCATCAACCGCCATCAAGTCTTCCAGATCCAGGCCCCGCACCCGAGCGTGTGCTGCGAAGGCATTTGCCGTTCTCTTCTTGCCGACAAAACGGTTAAGTAAATCCCTAAGATCAGTAACTTCAGCCGACCCCTGCCAAACCAGGGACCGGCCAATGGCCCGTGAAGACCGTTCAACATCGACAAACAGCGTCGCTTGAACTCGCTCAAGTGCAGACTGGGAACTGAATAAGGACACCCCAATATAGGTGCCAATATTGATCAGCATGCTCCAGAATAACGAATGCGACAGCACATCGAATCCCGTAAGACCCATAAGTTCATAGGGCCGGAGTAATTCAATACCGAGCGGACCGTCGTTAATAAAACTTTCCGGCAGCCAACCGGACAGTGCAAAAGATGGCAGCAGCAAGGTATAGGTCCACATCAAAAAACCCAAAAACAATCCCATATAGGCGCCTCGGGCTGTTGCGCCTTTCCAAAAAATACCACCAAGTATGGGTGGCGCAAACTGGGCGGCCGCTGAAAACGACAGTAAGCCAATGGTTACCAAAGTGTAGGATTCACCGATAAAAATAAAGTAGCCGTAACTCAGGGCCATTATCAAAACACAGCTGAACCGGCGGAGATTCAATACTAGCCCCGTCGAATCACCACGCTCGTGAATCTTCAACCATTTCATTCGCAGCAAGGCCGGCATAAGCAAATCGTTGCAGACCATGGTGCTGAGCGCGATAGCGGATATGATTGCCATCCCCGTAGCTGCCGACAAGCCACCAATATAGGCGAGCAACGCCAGTCCTTCGTTGTGGGTCAGCATCGGCAGTGTCAGGACAAAATAATCTGGATCCACCTTGCCTTCGGAAAACTGCAGCAGACCGCCTAAAGCAATCGGCAGCACAAAGATATTGATGAGCAGTAGGTAGAGGGGAAATAGCCAGACCGCTTTCTTAAGGTGGTCCTCGTCAACATTTTCGACCACCGTGATATGAAACTGGCGGGGCAGAAAAAGAATCGCCGCCATGGACAATATAATCAGCGTAATCCATTGACCGTAGTTTGATGAAGAACTGACTGTAAACAGCTTCCGCAGATTTTCGTTTTTACTGGCTTCGGCGAAAAGCGCGCCAAATCCATCATAGAGGCCGTAGGTAACAAACAGTCCGACGGCGACAAAGGCGACCAGCTTAACGATGGATTCGAATGCTATCGCCGCCACCACACCCTCATGGTGCTCGTTAGGATCAAGATGCCGGGTGCCAAACAAGATAGCAAATATCGCCAGCAACACGGCGATGATGAAGGCGGCGAAAGAGACCGCCGGTTGGCCGCCAATCTCTTTGGGCATAACAATCTCGGGGTACTCAAGCAACACTGTCAAACTGGTAGCCAGGGCTTTGAGCTGTAATGATATGTACGGGGTGATCCCGATTACCGCAATGACTGTCACCAAACCACCTAGGGCGGAACTCTTTCCGTAGCGGGAAGCAATGAAATCGGCTATTGACGTGATCCGGTTGTCTTTTGCGATGCGTAGAATTTTCGCCAGCACAAACCACCAAGCGGCAAAGGCCAACGTCGGTCCCAGGTAAATAGTCAGGAACTCAACGCCCTTGGATGCCGCCCGCCCGACACTGCCATAAAAGGTCCAAGTCGTCGTGTAGACGGCAATTGAGAGCGTATATATATAGGGATTATTGATGATCCCACGACCGGCGTCGGCCCGTTTGTCGCCGTAATAGGCAATGGCAAACAGCAAGGCGATGTAGCCGAAGGAAGCAAATATGATAAAACCACCGCTCAACATATAACGACACCTAGTCTGATATGCCGCTTACTATTCATCAGCCTTCGCCTGATTTGAATCACCCTCACTTTTGTCCTCGCGGGATAATTTACTCGTAATCATTGCGTTGACAAATATAATCAGGCCCCAAACGACAAATAGATAGAAATACAGCAGCGGTATGCCGAACACGAAATGAGAAGTGCTGAATATGGACAAGATCGGAGGATTAAAAAGCAATGCCGCCAAGATGACCAAGGCTACGAAACGTTCGGTATATTTGCTCGATTTATTCATCGCTTCTTTTGTGAAGCCGCATCAGTTTACGGCAAGCCCGCTTGCCATTATTTTCACTTTTTCCACCAGGTCCCTGGTTGAAAACGGCTTCGTGATATAGGCATCGGCACCAAGAGCCAATCCTTTCTCACGGTCCGTATCACGCCCCTTGGCGGTCAACATCAAAATCCTGACGTTTTGCAAATCAGGATTCGTGCGGATCAATTCACATACCGAGAAACCATCCTGATCTGGGAGCATGACATCCAACAAAATGATATTTGGTGGATTCGATGTGACTTCCTCGAGCGCCGAACGCCCGTCGCGGGCGACGCGAACCTCATAACCCGCGTTCTCCATGAGAAATTCCAGAGACAGAACGATATTGGGTTCGTCTTCGACAATTAGTACCGACACAGTCATACCGGCCTCGTTATCCCATTCAAACTTTCACCGATAGCAGTGGGTGAAACCTCAATTTATAGCCACCCCGGCTTTGTTTTTCTTTAGTCTATCCTTTTGCGATGAGAATGTCATTGCCCGGTTTGAATTCCTCCCCGGCCAGCCTGGACAACTATCAATATTTTACATGATTTACAATATTACGAAATATACCTGTAAATCATAATCATAATTACCTTATTTATCAAAAACTTATTTAGTATTTTTGAAAATAGTATGATATTTACAATCATTCTTCGGAAATTGGTCCAAGGAATATTAACAGTAGGAGCGCCTACATGGTTGAAGTCATAAAAGATAAACCTTGGATCATTGCTGTTTCGGTATTGGTTTTGATGGTCCTGATCGGTATTGCGACGAGCTAACGATTGATAATCCCTCAAATGATGCGGGGCACCGATTATGGGAAACCAGGTGCCCCGCAACTTTTTTGGTAACTCTCAACCAAACTCTGAATCGGCAGCCACTACTATTTTAGGTCCAAATTGTCTTGTCCAGTATCCTCATCAATACGGGAGGAATGGAGAATCGACTGAAAAGCTCGTTGCCCGCAATCTAAACGTTCGCAGGTGCGGCAACTTGTACCTGCCGGAACAATGAGGCTCGGTTCATTGATATCCAGGCCTTCTGCATAAACCATTTGAGACGCATGCGAGGCATCGCAGCCGATAGCCACGGCATAGTGGCTGCGCGGCAAATTGTGCCCTAGACCCGCCTTCACTAAAGCACGGGAAATACTGAGAAAGGTAGCGCCATCGGTCATGCGGAGCAGCTGAACGTTCGTTGATTCCGGCTTCAGAAAGGCATGGTGGACATTCCACCGCGGACAAACGCCGCCATATCGCGGAATTTTAATGCCCGATCCGTCGTAGCGCTTGGAAATATTCCCAGCGATATCAACCCGGAGAAAATGGAACGGAATCGCTTCTGCACCCGCCTTGTTGAGCGTCGCTAAGCGATGGCAGACTTGCTCGAAACTGGAAGCAAACCTGTTTTGCAGTTGCTCAAGGTCATAACGCACTTCTTGCGCCGCCTCGAGGAATTCATCATAGGGCAGCAAGACAGCGCCGGCGAAATAACGGGCCAAAGTATCGCAGCACATATCACGGGAAGCGGCGCTGGTCAGGGGCGCATCCTTCACCAACCGAACGATAATCTCGGCGCAGTAAATGCGGCCGATAGATTGGGCAATCTGAAAAATCAAAGAGTTTCTGGGTAAACTATTGGACAAACTTAACATAGGCTGTCGACTGTCAAAGTGAACAAGCTTGCCACACAAATCTTTGTCGTTGCCGATCTCCACCGTTAGATTGTGTTCGTGCGAGGCGTAGTGAATAAGCTTCTGTAACCGGTCAAAACGGCCAAAATTAGCAATTTCCACCAAATCGTCAGCAGCCTTTTCCAGTTCATCGAAATAGTTGCGGTGGCTTTGCAGAAAATCGTTCACTTCATCCAACGGCGGGCGCGTACCGACCGAACGGTTGACCCCTTCAGCGGAAACGAAACTCATCAAGGTATCGATATTTTGCGAGAGCCCTTCGCTCTCCTTCACCATAATGCCAAGAAATTTTTGACGATCTTCTTCGGGAATGTTTGTATTGTCGTGGAGAATTTCTGCAAACGAACGGATCGATGTCAGAACCGTCCGTAATTCATGGGCCGAAGCCGAATAAAGGGAATCTTCTGACAAACGTTCGCCAAGATACTGAATATCGTCGCGCGCTTTTTGGTAGGCGCGATAGACTTTTAATATCGTCTGGCTGGCAACCGGTGATTGGGCGACCAACTCATTGAGATCCTCACGGGTTAAATCACTCGAAGCCTCATCGGCGGTGAACAATGGATCACTCAAAATCTCCATTAATTCAGCTAAAACTTGCGATTCGTCATCCTGCGAAAGAGCTTGTAAATCGATATCGAGCACTTCGCCCAATTTGAACAAAAGCGGTACTGTGACAGATCTTTGATTGTGTTCTATGAGATTTAAATAGCTCGCTGAAATCATGAGCCGCTGCGCAAGTTGCGTTTGCGTCATGTTCCGTTCCCCCCGCAATCTGCGGATTTTTGCCCCTAGCCGCGGTCTTCGCGCCATCCCTAAAGACCTTTCGTAAATTTTCAAATTTACAACTTTACATTCCAAAGATGTCGAATATTTACAAGAAAACCCCCTAAACAACAATAGTTCATTGACCCCTGAACCCACTTTGTGAACTTATATCGTGTTTGATCGGGTTATTTTTACAGGGATGATCCGGTTGGAGTGCTTCACAATTAGGAGGGTTTTAAGGTGAGTGCAAAAGTAATGTGGCTCTTTACCTTCGTCGTGCTTTATTGGGCCTATTGTATTTTCTGGGGCGTAAAATGTGCGCGAATGGCAAAGACGGCGGGTGATTACTTTATCGCCGGTCGGCAAATATCGATGTGGGTGTTCGTCCTTGCGGCGACGGCAACATCGTTTTCGGGTTGGACTTTTATGGGACATCCGGGTCTCGTCTATCGTGACGGGTTCCAATATGCCTATGCGTCTTTCTATACGATAACAATTCCATTTACCGGCGTTATGTTTTTGAAACGCCAGTGGATGCTCGGCAAGCGGTTCGGTTATGTCACACCGGGTGAAATGCTTTCGGATTACTTCCAAGGTGATGGCATCCGGATTCTCACCGTGCTTGTGGCGTTGCTGTTTTCGATCCCGTACCTCGGCGTGCAACTGGGAGCCTCCGGCTTCTTGTTCAACGTTTTGACCGACAAACTCATTTCCGAGAATGTTGGTATGTGGGTCCTGTCGCTGGTCGTGCTTATCTATGTCGGCACCGGCGGCCTACGCGCTGTGGCCTACGTGGATACGCTACAATGTGTCTTGTTGGCGGCTGGTATTATCATCGTCGGCTTTATTGCTTTGAATGCTGCCGGTGGCTTTGATGCCTTGAATGCCGGCTTTGCTAAACTGGGTGCTTCCGGCGTTGGTAAATGGGGAACAACCAAAGGATATGGCGGCGGCGACTATAATGCCTACTTCGCTATTCCTGGTGTTATTCAGTTTACCGCTGGCTTAGGTAAAGAAACGCCCGTTGGTGGTCTCTGGACCGGCATTATGGTTCTCACCTACATGTTTGCGCTCATGGGCATTCAATCTGCTCCGGCGTTCTCCATGTGGGCTTTTGGCAACAAAGATCCGAAACCATTTGCGATGCAGCAAGTTTGGGCGTCGTCCTTTGGTATTGGTTTGATCCTGTTCTTCTTTACGGCCTTCCAGGGCATGGGTGCTCATCTTCTGGGCGCCAACCCGGCAGTGACCGAAGCAGGTATAAATATTTCGACAATACTATCTGCCGGAATTGCCAAAAAGCCGGATTCCATTGTACCGCACTACATCAACACGATCTCGGATACTGCTCCGTGGCTCGTCGGTCTCCTGGCCGTCTGTGCTCTGGCAGCGATGCAATCCACCGGCGCGGCCTATATGTCGACTGCCGGCGGTATGCTGACACGTGATTTGTATAAGCGGTTCTTGAACCCGTCTGCTTCCCATGATGAACAGAAAATGTGGGGCCGGATTGGTGTTGCCTTCATCGTCGTATCGGCTTTGTTAGTGGCTACCTTCTCCCGCGATGCTCTGGTTCTGTTAGGCGGTCTGGCTGTAGCCTTCGGTTTCCAGATGTGGCCGTCACTGGCTGCTGTGACCTGGTTCCCGTGGATCACCCGTCAGGGTGCAACCTGGGGTTTGGCAGCCGGCTTATTGGCTGTGATCTTTACGGAAACCATTGGCCAGAAACTCACCGGTGGCGCGCTGCCATGGGGTCGTTGGCCGTGGACCATACATTCAGCTGGTTGGGGCATTATTTTCAACCTCCTTGTTTGTATTCCGATCTCCGCTATGACGCAGGACGGAGGATCTCGCTCTCATCGCATGAAGTATCACAACTTCCTGCGTGAGCATGCCAGCCTGTCGCCTGAGAAAAAAGGACTCGTTCCTTGGGCATGGGCTGCCGCCCTTGGGTGGTTGTTCTTTGGTGTCGGCCCTGGCGCCGTTATCGGTAACGACGTATTCGGTGCGCCGAATGCGGGCGTCGATGCCTGGACCTTCGGCATTCCGTCCATCTGGGCATGGCAGATCCTATTCTGGCTGCTTGGCGTAGCCATGATGTGGTTCCTCGCGTTCAAGATGGAAATGTCGACCGTGCCTGATAAGGAAGTCGAAGCGTTGGTGGAAGACATCGGCGACGTGGCTCCCCAGGCCGTGGCTCCCCAGGCCAGCGAATAAATAAATCTATAAATCTAGTACTCTGGGGGAAGAGCTCGTCTCTTCCCCCTTTTTCTTTTCCAAATTCAATAGTAAAAAGTAGGAATAGAGAGGAGTTTTATGGCCGCGTATTTCACTGCCGATTTTCAAATTGCCTGGGCGATTGTATTGGGTCTAGTGCTGTTTTTACCCGTGCGCCAATTGATCTGGTCCCTGTCCATTCGACGGGCCGAAAAACGCGATGGATCGACCGACAATGAACAAAAACTGGTGCTCAAAAAGCGCGCGGGCATGACCTCTATTCTACTTTGTTTGGTATTTGCCTATTTTTACACCGCACAACTATTCTCGGTGCCCCAATGAATCGACGCGTACTGAAACGCTTTATCATCCTTTGCGCCATCGGAACGTTGGTGATGTTTACTATCTGGACCGGCACGACAGTGTTCCTCAATGAAGAACCGGGTGATTATTACACCCGCGAAGGCGACATTCGCCTGGGTGATAAAAAATACGATGAAGCGATTATTGCCTTTAATAAAGCACTCGAAGAGCAACCCAATCATCGCGGCGCCGTTATGGGGCGCGCCCTGGCTTTTATTCAAATGGGAAAAAACAAGGAGGCGAATTCAGAACTAACCCATCTGATAAAATTCCTGGAAAAAAACCTGGAGCCCGACGACACTACCGGACGCGGTGCCTTGGCAGCTGCCTACGCCAACCGCGGTATCGTAAAGGACCGGCAGGAAAATTATAAAGCCGCCTTCGATGATTATGTGATGGCGCTTAAAACCGACCAGGGAATTCTGGATGGCCCGAGCCTGTTCGATAAGATTCTTTACGGCACGTCCAAGCCTTCAACTATTCGAGATCGGGCGATCTATATCCATAAGCAGCTGCAGCTACCCCCTGGGGAACGCCTTCTAAAAGTACCAGAAATTGACGCCAAGCAACGAATGTACAAACCTTAAAACTGGACGATCCCCAACACATCCTGGAACAGCACCAGCATAAAAAATACCGCGGCGATGCAGCCGAATAGAAGATGGACGAAGTCTGCTTTTCCGTCCGGATTTTTGGTGGAAATTCCTTTGAATGCGATGACGGCCGTTGCGGCGAGAAATAACCAATTAACAGCGGGTTCATATTCCCCGGCAAATTCAAACATATTTAAGTCGTCCCTTGAGCACCTGGATTTAGGTAACTAATTTAAAGCAATATTAGTCGCGCTGCCAGGGTAAGATACTCGATTTATTCTGTTTTAGTTCATTCTTATCAAATTAAGGCGGCAGGACCGACACGCCGTCATGGGAGGAGAAATGTCCGAGGATCGGCTGGCCTGATCATTCGTGGTAAGTGCACCGATCCAGCGTTTATGAATTATTGAAAGCTCTTCCTCGGTAACGACCTCGATGGCTTTTTGTAAAATATCACGCAGAACAAAATTACCTTTATGGGTGGCTATACGTAATTGGTTGGAGAATTTTTCCCCTCCACCTAGCCGACAAAGCGGCTATAGTAACCCTATGAGCGAAGATGAAATTAAAGTCGCCCAATGCAGTACGCCCTACCGTGGTTATGTGCGCATCGACGTTTACAAGCTGACCCACAAGGTGTTCGACCAAGGGTGGAGCGCCGAAATATCGCGTGAAGTACTGGAACGCGGCCATGCCGTTGCTGTCCTGCCCTACGATGCCGACCGTGACAAAGTTGTACTTCTCGAGCAATTCCGTATTGGCGGCTACACCGCCCATGATTTTTCACCCTGGCAAATTGAATGCGTCGCCGGCGTTGTTGAAACGGGTCATTTGCCGGAAGATACCGCACACCGGGAAGTACACGAGGAAGCAGGACTGGAGATTCACGAACTGGAGCCCATTCACCACTATCTCTCCAGCCCGGGATGCACGTCAGAATCTATTCGATTGTATTGTGGACAGGTTGATGCCGAGGGAGCCGGCGGTCTGCACGGCATCGCCCACGAAGGTGAATATATCCGCGTCTTCACCGTTACCGCCGCGGAGGCATTCGCCATGCTGGATCGCGGAGAAATTGCCAATGGAATGACCATTATCGCCTTACAATGGCTGAAATTGCATCATAAAAATTTACGGGAAAAATGGCGCTTGGCCTGGTCGGTAGAATCGGCAGACAATAATTCGTGACTTCGCTTTTCTGACGTGTGGAATGCTTGATTGGCTGCTATTGCCCGGCTAATCTCAATCTTTGTAGAACGATTAGAATTCTTCCGGCAACCTAGACAACAGAACAATAAAAGCGAGCTACCATGAACCTCCGTGACGGTTTCAGAGACACCATCGGCAACACTCCTTTGATCAAACTGCGTGAAGCGTCAGAAAATACCGGCTGCGATATCTATGGCAAAGCCGAATTCCTCAATCCGGGCGGTTCGATCAAGGATCGGGCAGCGCTATACATTGTCAAGGATGCCGAAGAAAAAGGCCTGCTTAAGCCTGGCGGTATTATCGTAGAAGGTACGGCCGGCAATACTGGTTTCGGCCTCGCCCTGGTGGGATGCGCCAGCAGCTACCGTACAATCATTGTCATTCCTGAGACCCAAACGGATGAGAAAAAGGATATGCTGAGACTGGCCGGCGCCGACCTCAGGGAAGTGGCCGCCGTACCGTACAAGGACCCCGGCAACTATGTTCATGTATCCGGAGCCATCGCCAAAGAGATGGCGGAAACCCACCCTCATGGCGCCATCTGGGCCAATCAGTTCGACAACACGGCCAACCGTGACGCCCACCGTCTCGGCACGGGTCCCGAGATTTGGGATCAGTTGGATGGTAAAATCGATGCCTTCACCTGCGCCGTCGGCACGGGCGGCACCATTGCCGGTGTTGGCATGGCCCTGAAAGAACGCAACGCGGACGTTAAAGTCGTGCTTTCCGACCCGCCCGGCTCAGCACTTTTTAATTTTTACAAAAATGGCGAGCTGAAAGCCGAGGGAACATCCATCACCGAGGGGATTGGGCAAGGGCGGGAAACCGACAATCTGGTGGGCGCGCCCATCGACGCTACCTATTTTATTCCGGACGAAGAAGCACTGCCAGTTATTTTTGATTTGCTCAAATATGAAGGGCTCTGCGTGGGAACGTCCAGCGGCGTCAATGTCGCTGGCGCCATCCGGCTGGCCAAGGAAATGGGGCCGGGCCACACCATTGTGACGATTCTGGCAGATTCGGGAACACGCTATCAAAGCCGTCTCTTCAATGTAGGGTTTCTGAAAGAAAAAGGCCTGCCCTACCCTGACTGGCTCGCCTAAAACAAAGGGAATAATCATCATGGAATACACGCATCCAGAAGCACTCGTTTCTACAGAATGGCTGGCGGAAAATCTGGGTGCTTCCGATATCGCCATTGTCGATGCCAGCTTCCACATGCCAGCGGCGAACCGCAACGCTAAAGAGGAATTTGCGGACAGCCATATACCGGGCGCCGTGTTCTTTGATATCGATGACATCTGCGATTCTGAATCCGACCTGCCCCATATGGTGCCGAGCGCGGCAAAATTCTCGAGCCGTATGCGCAGTTTGGGCATCGGCAGCGAACATCACGTCATCGCCTATGATATCAATGGCGGTTGCGCTGCCGCCATGCGGGCCTGGTGGATGCTGCGCCTTTTTGGCCATGATCGGGTGTCCGTCTTAAACGGCGGCCTCGAGAAATGGCTGGCGGGAGGCAGAGACGTCGAAAACAAGGTGCCCGAAATCGTGGAAAAGCACTTCTTCGCCAAATTAGACGACAGCTTGCTGCGCACGGTCGATCAAATAAAGGCCAACGTGGAAAGCGGCGCGGAACAGCTTATCGACGCCCGCTCCGCCGGTCGTTTCGACGGCTCCGAACCGGATCCCAGGCCGAACGTTAAACCGGGCCACATCCCGGGCAGCCTCAACCTGCCTTTCCAGGAACTTCTGAACACGACCCACTACATGATGATGCGTCCGGCCAATGAACTTCAGGCCGTCATCGAGACCGCAGGAATTGATCCTGAAAAATCGGTCATTTCCAGTTGTGGTTCCGGCGTCACGGCAGCGCCCTTGGTAATGGCGCTGTATCTGCTCGGTTTCACCCGGGCCGCCATCTATGACGGCTCATGGTCCGAATGGGGCAGCCGCGACGATACGTCCATTGAAACCCGCGCGTAATTAGCCGCTATGAACTCCAAACACCGTCCCGATACTCAGATCGTTCACACGGGTTCGCGGCCTGAAGAACAGCAGGGCGTTATGAACCCACCTGTGTACCGTGCATCGACGGTAACCTTCCCGACCGTTGACGCTATGAACGAGGCAGAGGCCAACCGCTTCGATACCGTTTTCTACGGCCTTTATGGAACCCCAACGACCTTCGCTTACGAAGAAGCCATTGCAGAACTGGAAGGCGGATACCGATCGGTTACGGTAGCTTCAGGTCTAGCGGCCATCGCCGTCGCCTTGATGGCCTATTTGAAGGCAGGCGATCACCTTTTGATGGTTGACAGCGCCTATGGGCCAACGCGGAAATTCTGCGACAACATCTTGAACCGCTGCGGCATAGAGACCACCTACTACGATCCCCTAGTCGGCGGCGCCATAGGCGATATCATCAGGCCCGAAACCAAGGTGATTTTCACCGAATCCCCGGGCTCGCTGACCTTTGAAGTCCAGGATCTGCCGGCGATCTCAGAAGCCGCCTGCAATCAAGATATCAAAGTCATGCTCGATAATACCTGGAGCGCCGGCTTTTACCTCAAACCCTTCGAAGTGGGTGTCGATATTTCAATTCAGGCGACAACCAAATATCTGGCCGGCCACGCCGATGTTATGCTGGGTCACATAACGGCTAAATCAGAAGAAGACTGGTTGACTGTTAAAACTGCGGCGGGCCTCATGGGGCATGGGGGTGAGCCGGACAATTGCTATCTGGGCCTCCGAGGCATGCGAACTTTAAGCGTTCGTCTGGAACGTCATCAGGAAAACGCCATGAAGCTGGCTAACTGGCTCGCGGCCCGACCCGAAGTCGACACCATTCTGCACCCGGCCTTTTCCCAGTGTCCCGGTCATGAAATCTGGCAGCGTGATTTCACCGGTGCCTCCGGCTTGTTTAGCATAATCCTGAGGAATTACAGCCGGGAAAGAGTCAACGCCATGCTCGACGGCATGGATCTCTTTGCCCTCGGCTACAGTTGGGGTGGCTTTGAAAGCCTGATCATTCCGTTCGATCCCAGAGGCTCTCGTAGCGCAACCAAATGGAACGCCGCCGGTCCGGCCCTGCGACTGCATGCCGGGCAAGAAGACCCAGATGATCTGATCGCCGACCTGGAGCGCGGTTTCGATCGGCTCAACGATAAAGTATAGAAAATGAAACACCCAACAAAAAGAGACACAAAACTGGTGCATGCGGGCAGTCACCCAGAGAAAAATCACGGTATCGTCAATCCAGCGATCTACCACGCTTCAACGGTTTCCTACCCGACCATGAAGGATTTCGAGGAAAAACGCGCCGATCCGATTAATAATTTTCTCTATGGCCGTCACGGCACGCCGACGGCCAGAGATTTCCAGGAGGCTGTTGCGACGATAGAAGGTGGTGATAGAACTGTCGCCGTCGGGTCCGGTCTGGCCGCTATCAGCGTCGCCATGCTGGCTTTTGTCGGCACCGGCGATCACGTCCTGGTTTGCGACAACGCTTACGGTCCGACCCGGCGCCTGTGTGAAGATTTCCTCAAACGCTTCGGTGTTGAAACCACCTATTACGATCCCCTGATCGGCGCCGGCATCGAAGATTTGATCCGCCCCAACACGAATACCATCTATGTCGAATCTCCTGGCTCGCATACTTTTGAAATTCAGGACATACCTGCCATCACCGACACCGTCCACAAGCATGGGGTCAAGGTGGTGATGGATAACACCTGGAGCGCCGGCTACTATTTCAAACCCTTCGATCACGGTGTCGACGTCTCAGTACAGGCAGCGACTAAATATTACGTAGCCCATTCGGACGCCATGCTGGGAACCGTCACCTTCATGGAAAAAGATACGGAAACCGTCATTGATACCGCGCGGGTGCTGGGAAATAACGCTGCGCCCGATGATGCTTATCTGGGGCTTCGCGGAATGCGAACGCTGTCCGCGCGGCTGGCTCGTCACCAGAAAACCGGGCTCCAACTGGCTGAATGGTTTAAAGGTCGGCCGGAAGTCGACCGGGTGCTGCACCCCGCCCTTCCCGATTGCCCCGGCCATAAAATATGGCAACGTGACTTTACCGGATCATCAGGCTTGTTCAGCGTTGTCTTCAAAAAGTGTTCGCCGGCCGGCATGGCTGCTTTGGTGGATGGTTTGGAACTGTTTGCCCTTGGCGGCAGTTGGGGTGGCTTTGAAAGCCTGGTGCTACCGACCAATGCCACCCGCACTGTCACCGAGTGGCACGACAACGGGCGCTGCGTCCGTTTCCACGCCGGGCTCGAAGATCCGGATGATTTGATTGAGGATTTGGCTGCCGGCGTTAAGCGCCTTACGGCTGCCGGCTGACGTCCGGAACAGCCTGACTGACCACAAAGACGATCAATGCAACGACAACAATCGATGGCCCTGCCGGCGTATCGAACGCTAAGGAGCCAGCCAGACCGCCGACGACGGCTACAGCGCCGGCTATGGCCGCCATGAAGGCCATCTGTTCAGGTGTGCGGGCAAAGTGGCGGGCCGCGGAAGCCGGTATGATCAGCATGGCAGCCACCAGCAGAACCCCGACAACCTTCATCGCCGCAGC
Source organism: Rhodospirillaceae bacterium (assembly GCA_002725625.1). Classification (GTDB taxonomy): domain Bacteria; phylum Pseudomonadota; class Alphaproteobacteria; order Rhodospirillales; family UBA2165. The sequence continues at coordinate 16,949 of PBQI01000107.1, forward strand.
GACCACCAAGGCGACTAGAACCATAAACAGCAGATTCACACGTATCACCGGCAAGCCTTCGGCACGGGCCAAATCTTCGTGAATGGTGATCGACAGCAATTGCCGCCAGATCAACACGAGAATCAAAAAACTGACGGCGGACACCGCTATAATCCAAAAGATTTCGTCATTGGTAACCGATAGGATGTCACCGAATAAAATGGCCATTAGGTCAAACCGCACATTGTCGAGGAAAGATACAACGACCAATCCCAACGCCAGCGTGCCATGCGACAGGATGCCCAAGATAGCGTCGCCGCCCAACCGGTTGTGTTGCTGCAGCAATACAATGGCAACTGCCACTAATATGCAAACTGCCGCTATGCCGACGATCAGATTAGCACCCAGTAAAAGCCCCAAAGTGACACCCAGCAGCGCTGAATGCGCTAAGGTATCGCCAAAGAACGACATGCGGCGCCAGACTATAAATGAACCCAGCGGTCCGGTGACCGCGGCTACGCCAAACCCAGCTATCATAGCGCGGAAAATAAAATCATCCATGGTCACGCTTCTCTTCGGAGTTCATGGTCCCGTCGCCTTGAAGAACAACATGGCCATCGACCGCGTGGGTGTGATCATGATGATGGTGATAAAGCGCCAGGTTCTGAGCCACCTGTTCGCCGAACAGTTCCACATAGCTGGGATCGCGGCTGACGGCCTCGGGATGGCCATGGCAACACAGATGATTGTTGATGCAGATAACATTATCCGCCGATGACATCACCAGATGCAAATCATGGGAAACCATCAGGACGCCGCATCCCCGATCATCGCGAATGCGCGAAATAAGCTGATAGAGATCGGCCTGCCCTACGACATCAACAGCTTGGGCCGGTTCGTCCAAGACCAGCAGATCAGGATCGCGCAGCAAGGCCCGTGCCAATAGGACGCGCTGCATTTCACCGCCGGAAATATAATGTATGGAAGAATCAATGATTTGCTGAATTCCAACCTCCTGCAGGACCGCCTGCCGTTTTCCCGATCCGACCCGACCAGCCAACCCGACAAACCGGCGTACCGTCATGGGCATATTTAGATCAACCGAAAGGCGCTGAGGCATATAGCCGATATTCAATTTAGGTTTTAGTTTTACCTCTCCTTGCTGGATAGCCCGCAACCCGAGGACCGCTTTTATCAAGGTTGTTTTTCCAGCCCCGTTGGGACCGATGAGAGTTACGATCTCCCCTTTTGAAACCGATAAATCGATCGCTTGAATAATCGATTTGCCGCCAATCGTAACGCTGACACCCTTGGCTTCCACTAGAAATTTTTCTGCCATTCGATTGCGCCCGGTGCTCAGGCCATTTGGCAGCCAGGGCATAAACCCGACGCTTCAATGGTTCTTGTTTGAATTTGGAACCCGCGGGCTTCGGCTGTATTCTGCATGGCCGCGTCGATACCGGCACCCTCCATTTCAACCGCATCACCGCAATGGTCACAAATGAAAAACATGCCGCTATGGCTATGGTACGGTTCGGTACAGCCGATAAAGGCATTTAAGCTTTCAATCCGATGCACCAGTCCTTGCTCTTTCAGAAAATCGAGAGCCCGGTAAACCGTTGGCGGCTGAGCGCTGCTGTGTTCGCTTTTAAGAATATCAAGTAAGGCGTAGGCGCCGATGGGTTTGTGACTGGACCAGATCAATTCAAGCACGCGCCGTCTTAAAGCCGTAAGCCGAACCCGCCTTTTGTCGCAGAGTGATGATGCCGTCGACAAAGCATCGACGACGCAAGCATTGTGGTCGTGGGAGCCACGCCAATTACGATTGGCTTTAACCGTATTTTTCGTTGTAGTCTTTTTACGCATCTGATACCTAAATAAAATGGTATGTTATAATATAACAATATCTGAAAAAGAAAAGCCCTTTGCCCCATGCACTTCATGATATCGCCTCTAGCGACTACTTTGACATTATGGCTGGTTCTGATTTCGGGATCCGCGGCGGTCGCCAAATCACCTCTGGTCGTGGCATCGATTAAGCCAATTCATTCCTTGATTAGTAGCGTCATGAAAGGTGTAGATCTCCCGTTATTGCTGATTAAGGGAAACGCTTCTCCCCATCAGTTCAGTTTGAAGCCTTCGCAGGCCCGCGCCCTCCATGACGCCGATTTGGTAGTCTGGGTCGGCCACGCTCTTGAAACGACGCTGCAACGGCCCATTAAGTCAATCAAGGACAGAAGAAAAATTGTTGAGCTCATTCGGCTTAAGGGGTTAAAACTGCTGAAGAGTTCTGATCACGATCATTCAAGTTCTGAATTAGACCCCCATTTATGGCTCGATATCGGTAATGCGATAACTATTGTCGAGGAGATAGTTCAGCGTCTCAGTGGGCTCAATCCTGCAAACCGGCACCTCTATGTATCCAATGGTAAATCGTTGCAATCAAAGTTGAGTGAACTTGATGGGAAAGTCCGGTCACAATTGGCGTCTGTCAGGACCACCCCGTTCATGGTATATCATGACGCTTATCGCTATTTCGAAAAGCGTTATCAATTAAATTCACAGGGCGCCGTCGTGGTGAGCGCCGACCGGCGTCCGGGCGCTCGGGGAATTCATCAAACCAGACGGAAGATAAAAAAGAACGGCGTGAGGTGCCTTTTCTCAGAACCGCAATTCAGTTCACAATCCTTAAAAACAATTACCACAACCACTGGGATTCATTTGGCTGAGCTCGACCCGCTCGGTACTCTGGCGCCAACCGGACCCGAAGCTTATTTCCATCTGATGCGCCGTATGACGCGAGCAATTGCGGGATGTTTGCGTAAACCCTGAAAACGCTTTTTCAGAATAAAGTCGTCATTGCGGCTTTGTTTTGTGGGCTTTCTCTCACTTCTTGATGCGCCTTAGCAACCCGTTTTGATATTAGCTGCAGATTATCACCGCGGTCCCGTTGAACATCGATACAAATAGTAACAGCAACGTAAGTGCCGTTATCCAAAGTTCTGAATTGAGGGTTCAAAGGCAGCAGATAAGATTATTGACAGGCAAAGACTTAAAGCCGATTACTTGCGTGAAACAGGATAATGATTGGCAGTTTAATGAGCACTTCGATCGCCGAAGAGGTCTTGGCGGAATTGACCTTCAATCAAGATGGGCTGGTCCCTGCGATCGCCCAGCAATTCGATAATGGCGAAGTATTGATGATGGCCTGGATGAACCGGGAGGCCATCGCCGCGACATTGTCTGAAGGTCAGGTGGTCTATTGGTCCCGTTCCCGGGGAAAATTATGGCGCAAAGGCGAAAGTTCAGGACAGGTCCAGGCCCTAAAAGAATTCCGCTGGGATTGCGACAGCGATACGCTTCTATTGCAAGTCGATCAAACGGGATTGGCCTGCCATACCGGCCGACGAAACTGCTTTTTCCGAGCTGTACGCAACGGGGAAATTCAAGATATCGCCAATGTCGAAATAGACCCTGACGATCTGTACGACAGAAAATGACTGCGATCCGCAGAATTATATTCTTGGTCGGCTGCCTTTTGGCATTGATTTCGACTGTGAAAACACCGGCTAAGGCGGAGAACGTCTTGATCTTCGCTGCCTCCAGTCTTACCGCTCCCCTGCAGGAATTCGCCGATCAATACAACGCCCGAACCGGCGATCGCATTCGCACCGCCTTTGCCGCTAGTTCAACTTTGGCTCGCCAAATTTCCCAGGGCGCACCAGCCGCCATCTATCTGTCGGCAAATCAGAAATGGATGGGCTATCTGGTAGATCAAAACTTGCTCCTACCGGGCAGCCGACGTGATCTTTTTTCCAATCGTCTCGTCCTTATCACGCCTTCCGCGGCCCCTACGATCACTGCGCTAACACCGCAAAATTTAAATTTATTGTTATCAGACCGGCGACTAGCGATTGCTGATCCCGCTCACGTTCCGGCCGGAATTTACGGCGTCCAGGCTCTAAAGTTCCTCACCTTGTGGACAATGGTCAAGGACCGATTGGCGCCGATGGCCAATGTCAGGGCTGCCCTAGCCTTGGTTGAACGCGGCGAATCATCCGGCGGAATAGTCTATGCCACAGACGCTCACATGAATGCCAAAGTCCGGCAGGTTTATAGCTTTCCAAATGCCAGTCATGACCCGATTGTCTATCCGTCCGCACTTATCAAACACCACGATTCAACGGTTATTTCCAAATCGGCCTTGGCAACGGCCCGGCAATTTTATGATCAGTTGTCGGGACCCATGGCTAAAAGTATTTTCACTCGGCACGGTTTTTTGGTGAAATAGAACGATGTTCGCCCCTACCCCGTTGGAAACGGAAGCTCTGGCGCTGAGCCTTAAAGTAGCCTTTTGGAGCGTTTTGGTCAGCCTGCCCTTCGGTGTCCTCATCGCCTGGATGCTGGTGCGTTGTAGGTTTTATGGTCAAACGCTACTGAACGGCATCGTCCATTTACCACTGGTTTTACCGCCCGTGGTGGTTGGTTATTTGCTGTTGATCACCTTGGGCCGCCAAGGACCGGTCGGTCAGTTTTTGCATTCGATGTTCGGCATAACCGTAGCTTTCAACTGGAAAGGTGCCGCCATCGCGGCCGCGGTTATGGCTTTTCCTTTGATGGTCCGGGCCATTCGACTTTCTCTGGAGGCCGTTGACCAAGGGCTGGAAGCGGCGGCCCGAACCCTCGGCGCTTCGCCCTGGCGGGTGTTTTTTACCATCACCCTGCCGCTAATTTCACCAGGTATCCTAGCCGGTGTCATCCTGTCTTTCGCCCGCAGCCTTGGGGAGTTTGGCGCGACGGTCACCTTTGTTTCCAACATCCCGGGTGAAACCCGCACGTTGCCATTGGCAATATACTCGTTGGTTGAAACACCCGGCGATGAGGCAGGCGTCATCCGCCTTGTTGTCTTGTCAGTTATTTTGGCCCTGCTCGCCTTGATGTTTTCGGAAATACTCGCGCGGCGCATTCGACGCCGACTAGGGGATTGACATCATGCTGAAGGTCAAACTCAGCCACCGCCTCGGGGATTTTCGGTTGGATGCCGAGTTTGAAGCCGATGGCAATTCGATTACTGGCCTGTTTGGTAAATCCGGTGCCGGAAAGTCGTCACTAATCAACATGGTTGCCGGGTTGGTGTCACCCGACTGCGGGTATATTTCCATCGGCAAAGACGTGCTGTTCGACGCCAAAAAGGGGATCAACCTGCCGGCGGAAAAAAGACGCATGGGCTACATCTTCCAGGATAGCCGTCTGTTCCCTCATATGAACGTACGGGCCAATCTAACCTATGGCATGACCGGAAGTTCTTCAGGCGGCGGTTCATCCAATGAAGAAATGAGCTTTGACCGGGTTGTAGATCTTCTGGGGATCGCTTCCCTGCTGGATCGTCGTCCCAAAAACCTTTCCGGCGGCGAGAAGCAAAGAATCGCCATCGGACGCGCCCTGCTGTCCAATCCACGCCTGCTGTTAATGGATGAACCATTGGCGTCTATCGACGTGCAGAGACGCAATGAAATCCTGCCATTCATCGAACGCTTGCGGGACGAAATCGGTATGATGGTCATTTACGTCAGTCATGCCATTGAAGAGGTCATCCACTTGGCTGATAAAATGGTCCTTCTGTCCAACGGGCGGATCGCAGCGACCGGCGGCGTCGAGGAAATTATGAGCCGCCTCGATCTGCATCCCCTAACCGGGCGATTCGATACCGGTGCGGTCTTATCAACCACATTTTCACGCTATGACGATGTCTTCGATATCGGCGAACTGGCATTTGGCGGGGGAACGTTCCGGGTAACCGGAGTAAATCTGCCGGCGGGAACGCCATTGCGCGCCCATGTACGAGCCCGCGATGTGTCCTTGATGCTGGCCCGCCCAGAAGGCACCAGCATATTGAATGTATTCGAAGGCGCGATCACCGAGATCAGAGACGACGGCGGTTCGCAAATCGATATCCTGATGGATATCGGCGCACCTTTGATCGCAAGGATCACGCGGAAGTCCTTCACCGATCTCGAATTATCTGAAGACAAGACCGTTTTCGCCCTCATCAAAGCCGTCGCCATTGACCGCCGCAGCCTAGGCGGTCAGCCGATATCGGGAGCACGCTAATTTCGTTTCTGAAAAAACCGTTGATCGATTTGTTAAGGGCTGAAAGCGCAATAAATCGTGGGACGCCAGGGTGACATCAAAATTATCGTCAGTGATCTCGTAGTGGGTTTTAATCAAAGGCCAGACACCCTCGTCAATCACGGTGGCACCAGCGGGTATTAGCAGACCGATATGGCGGCAAAAAATAAACTAAAACGCCGCTGTCTTCCAGTCGAACTAAAGTATCAAAAAGCCAAGCTTCATTGCCGGGATGTTGATTGGTGTTTGGCAATATCTAACTAGCCTTTAATAGGTTTCACGGACAAAAACTATAGGACTATTCTTATAAAAATTACGAGACAAATATTTTTATAATTATTTCGTCACAAAACAATTTATCGTCCAAAAGAGAAATCTCATTTCCCTCGACCGATTCCACCCGGTAACCTTGATCGCGGAATCGGCTTACCAAACTGACGAATTCATCTCTATTCTGCTGCAGATCGTGAAACTCTACGGCCATGGATCTTATCGTCGATGGAGATATTTCCGGCAGGTCGAGAAGTTCATATTCGTGGCCCTCTACATCCAATTTCAGGAAGTCGATGGGCTTTTCTAAAATTTTTCTGAAATCGACGGCCGCCACTTCGATCTGCTCACCGAGTTGATCCAAAGAATCCCGCCCGGATATTGACGCGTTGAGCGCCGAAGCCGTATGGGGAAGAACAAAAAAGTTAATTGTGTCATCGCTGATGTGAAGCGCCTTGTTGATCAATGTATAGCGCGCCGGATCTAATTTTAAAGATCGGATGGTCTGTTGCAGTAATTCAAACGCTGCCGGACTAGCCTCATAGGCCTCAATTCTCGCCGTTGGAAAATTTGCCAAAAAATATAGAGAGGATAAACCGATATTGGCGCCGCCGTCGATAATACGCGCACCCTCGCCCAATGGTACAGGAGGCCGGTAGCTATGCTGGACAAAGATTTCCTTGTAGGCGCCCGACGGCAGCCAATTGCCAAAATGCAAACGGGCATTGGGATGAAATAGTTTCAGCGACGTCCAATCAACCCACTGTTTTTTCACGGCTACACCGGTCCGCCGAATGAGGAAATATTGCAGTTTAGGAAACAAGTTGGCGACGCTCCGGTATTTCAATTAGGCCAATTATAGCCGATTTCTACCCAGCCATTTACCTTTTTTGCCCAAATACCAGGAATGTTGGGACCATATGTCATGAATTGTGTCCGACACTTGATATACGTTTTTAAATTCGAAAAAAAGGGAAATGGATTCAATTTATTCAAGTTTCGGTAATCAACAATGGGTGAAGTGCTTCTGGGCCACAACATATTGATTCAGGCAGCGACCTTGTCCTCGACAAGAATCGGGCCGGCAATTGCCTGAAGTAGACCGGATAGAATCCTGTTTTTCTTGGTTGCGCTAACGAAACCTGGCTTACGGTAACCGTAGCCGCGCTTGCGGATCAATTTAAGATCATACAAGAGTTATGGTCGCTTGAACCAAAGACAAAGATTAGCTTGAATCTAAGAATTGTCAGTATTTTTTCCTTGGCTCTGAGCTTTGCCGACTCGCCGGATCCCGCACCAGATGGTCACCGTGGCGAATATAAATGACTTGATGGGCGCATTTTGAAGTTACCGTGTCGCCTGCATAGGATACTGACTTTACCGTTCTCATCAGAGACAAGTAGTCCATGCTCTTCCTCTTTTTCTAATAAATGAGTAGCCATATCGATCTCCCTGGACTTCCTTTGCTGCAATCATGAAGTCATCAAACTTGTGAGATCTATTGGTACTTAGAGTGTCCAATTTGCATTCAGGACACCCATGCCCAACGTAAGCATGTCGTCTATAGTCTGAGGTTGCTCAGTGATAACGGCTCATTCTATATCTACGGCGATCTGGCCCAGTGGCTCGATGACCAAGGCATGGATCATGTCCGCAGAGCACCGTATCACCCCCAGACCCAGGGCAAGATCGAGCGCTGGCACCAAACACTGAAGAACCGGGTATTGTTGGAGAACTACTTTCTACCGGGTGACCTTGGAAACCAAATCGGTGACTTCGTCGATTATTACAACAATAAACGCTACCATGAGAGTATTGGAAACATTACACCCACCGACGCCTACTTCGGGCGTCACACCGCTATCATTGAAAGGAGAGAAAAGATCAAAAAACTTACTATCAAAAACCGGCGCTTGATCCACCAACGCCAAGCTGCTTAATATTAAACCAAGCTGAACCCGATCCTCTGTTAGGAAAACTGCACCAGAGCCCCAATTAATTTGATGACGGACAAGAATATTCGATGCCCTATGAAGCTATTCAAGTACAAGAAATGACGCCAGCTTGCGGCGCAATAATTGAAGATGTGGATTTGTCCCAAGAGTTAACGAACCATCAGTTCGAAGAAATCCATAGGGCTTTATTAGATCGAATAGTTATCATCTTTCGCGATCAACAATTGACGGAATCTCAACATGTAGTATTTGCTCGTCGTTTTGGTGACATTCAACCAAATGAAAAATCCGGATTTGAAAAACATAAGGATCACCTTGAAGTCGATATACTCGAATCCGATTCAGATAATCCGCCCCATGTAACTGTTGATTTGTGGCATACAGATTTTGCCGGGATGGAGAGGCCAACTATGGGAACAGCGCTCTACGCGCGGAAAATTCCTTCCGAAGGCGGCGACACTATTTGGGTAAATACAATCGCCGCCTATGAGGCGCTTTCGGACAGAATGAAAACTCATATCAATGGTTTATTCGCCTACCATGACAATTATCAACCTTACGGCGAACATGTGCGGCCAAGTTTATGGGAAAAGGATTTCCAGGTTTTCCAACGAGAACAAAAAGCCAAGTATACACCGGCTTTACATCCCGTAGTCCGCACCCATCCGGAAACCGGCAAAGCGGGATTATTCGTCAACGAATCCATGACCAGTTTCATCAAAGATATGGACCGGCGGGAAAGTCGCTATCTTTTAGACTACCTGTTTGACCATTTGCGCACGCCCGAATTCCAATACCGGCACAAGTGGCAAGCAAATGATTTCGCCATTTGGGATAATCGCTTGAGCCTGCATTACGCCCTTTTCGATTACGCCGAACAACGGCTTATGCATCGGGTGAATATCGTTGGCGAGGAGCCGTTTTAAGCTAACGCGGGGGTATTGTCTTGTTTGCTAGGCGTATACCTTGTGAAGCGTGGCTTTTTTATATACGGACTGCAGAGAATTTTAACTTGCAGTCCAATTAGGAAGCAATCAATGATTATCTGCCTTATTGAATTTGAAGTCTTACCGGGCATGGAAGACGAACAACAAAAATGGCTTGCGGCGTTATTGCCTGTTGTTGAGGAGATGCCGGGCTTCAGAGGTAAAGAGAGCTACGCCCATGTATCTGGCGATGGACGGGTTAATACTGTTTCACTCTGGGACGATGAAGAGGCATTAAAGGCATGGACCATGGACCCGCGGCATCAAAAGGCCATGAAAGAAGGTCGCGAGAAGATATTCTCCCGCTATGAAATCCGCATATGTTCGGAACTGAGACACTACGAGCATAGAGTTGATCAATAGGGCCGCGCCTGTATCGTCCGTAATTTATTTATATATAAATTTGAGATCACTGATCGATTAAACGAGCCGTTGAATAATTCATTGAGATTGGAAGCAATGCCATACGGTGAATCGGATATTTAAGCGTTTTTGCGAGGAACATGGATTTACCGGCGGTTATATGTAGTAATTCAGCCCCAATCTGACAGTTACCGATTTTGACGTGGCGTCTGCCAGGCTGTTTTTGGTCTACAAATTTTTCCTCCCAGATTTCTTTGCCGTCCTCCGGGGTCTGCATTGGTGTTCTCCCTTCACAGACTTAGCCCTGGTG
>PBQI01000108.1 GCA_002725625.1 Rhodospirillaceae bacterium
GTCTTCGGATCTGCCGAAACACGGACGACATCGTCATACTTCGTCAACGCCCAAAATCCACTCCCATTCGGTTCCTCGTGGAAATAGACGGGTGCATTCTCCCTAAGCCAAGTAAAGTCATCATGCGGTACACCAGCTTGATAAATAACTGGGTCATACACATTGATGAGAGGTTTGGCATCTCCACTTGCCGCCTGTGCTGCTGTAGACATCGTTCAACCCTCCTGAACCAATTTGATAGCCGCGCGAGGACATCGGTTCGCGCCTATGACTAACTTGGGGTGTAGCGACTCATTTGGCCGCTCACTAATCACAGTGAGTGTCTCGTCCGCTTCGACACGAAACACTTCGGGACATTCATCCATGCAGAGTGCATTGGCTTCACAGCGGTCGTAGTCCACAACCACTCGAAGGCCAGGCTCTTCCGGTTCCGGCGGTCGATACTCTGGGCGACTGCGCTCTTGCGCGTGCCACAGCTCGGCTGATCGCTTGCGATACCAATCGGGAAAAAACTGCGAACCCCATTTCCGATAGGCCATGAACGGGCCATCACCTTCACACAGAGCAGGTCGATCAAGATAGACCTTGTTTTCCCACACCGGAATATCTTGTTCGAGCTGCCGACCAATCTCGGCTACAAAGGCCATGCCAATACCGTGGGTAATATCGGCGTTTTCTACCTTCTTCACTGAAAAGGTGAAACGCACCTCGACATACTCATCATCCACTGCTGTGACGCAGCCAACACAAAGCGTGTCTACGAAGCCGGTAAATCTATTTGCGGTAACCCCAAAGCCATAAGAGTCTGAGACGAGCGTCCCTTCCATTTCGCCCCGCTTACTCTCCATGAAGGTGGGCGTTTCCATATGGAAGATATGCTCACGGCCCTCCACAACCGCTGGCGGCACCTGGGTCATTCCATGCAGATATTTAAAGTGCGCAATGTCGACGACATTCTCGCCCATCTCTTGGTTATGAGAGCGAAACTTCCATTTCTTCTTTACGGGTTCTGACCACTCGTCATTGCCTAGCTCGGGAAGCTCAGGAATCGTCCACGCCGGCGGATTGCCATCAATATCGTGCCAGAGCAAAATGAGACCATCCTTCTCTTCAACATGCCAGGCACGCATCGATGATCCCTTGGGCGGAATCTTATTGGCATATGGAATGTCGGTGCATTTACCGCCTCCATCGAATTTCCAGGCATGAAATGGACACTTGACCGAGTCACCCTCTACGACTCCATTGTGGCCCAAGTGAGCTCCCATGTGTGGACAGTGCGCATCGAGGACTTTGGCTTCTCCAGCCTCCGTCCGGAACAACACCAGCTCTCGTCCAAAAGCCGTCAGCGGCTGGACCTGTTCAACCTCGAGCTCGTCGGACCACAGCACTTGGAACCAACCCGTTGGATAACGGGGAATAGGGAATCGCTGGCTCATCAAACCCTCCTCATAACTAGACATAAATCGATTCTCTCGCGGTTCTTTTCTGTGCAGGTCCCGTGCCAGCACTCCAAATGCCCTTAACCTATGAGTTCCGTGACGTTTTTCAGCAGGACGGCAAAATTGAAGAGAGGCCGCTCTATGACTAAAACTGTCCCAATAGGGAACATCATCGGCGCAGGTCGGGCGGCAGCAACAGTTTACGTGGGTGTTCCAATTTGGCACAGTGCACCAAAAGGGAACACTCACATGCACAAACCAGTAGCCCACGCGTCTCGAGGACGACGACGAGTGATACTAGAATGATTCTGACTTCAGGGGCTTAGATCGTGATCTCAAACTTACGCATTTTGTCGTAGAGCCGATGGCGCGAGACCTTTAAGATTCTTGCAGCCTGGACCTTATTGCCGGCCGTCGCGCTCAGGGCGCGTTTAATGAGGTCACACTCGGCCTCCGCCATTGTCGGGATAGAGACCCGACTACCCTCACCGGCCCCTTCAACCTGCATCTTCACTGTCTCTAAGATGTGCTTGGGAAGACTACTCGACGAGATAGTCGATCCACGGGTGACCGATAGAACATGCTCGATACAATTGCGAAGCTCCCTAACATTACCGGGCCAAATATACTGACTCAGTAACTCAACCACGTCAGACTCGATGGGTTTGGCCCGCGACAGGTCACGCTTTGCCCCAAGGTCGATGAAGTAGTCGCAGAGCAGAGGTATATCACCTAATCTCTCCCGCAAGGGAGGCAGGGTTATCCAGTGGACGTTGAGCCTGTGCCACAAATCGCGCCTCAAGAAACCCGCCTCAACTGCTTTTAATGGGTCACGGTTGGTCGACGCGACAAAACGGATATCTACCGGGATCTCTCGAACCGACCCTACGGGTCTAACTGAGCGCTCTTCTATCACCCGCAGCAGCTTAGCTTGCGCGGCGAGAGGCATCTCGGTGACTTCGTCCAAAAAGAGTGTACCACCACTAGCTGCACGAATGAGACCAGCGTAATCCACACCAGCCCCGGTGTAAGCACCCTTCTTGTGTCCAAAGAGTTCACTCTCGATGAGATGGGCTGGAAGCGCTGCACAATTGACGGGCACGAACGGCCCATCAGCGCGACCGCTGCATTCATGGACCGCCCGGGCCACGAGTTCCTTACCGGTACCACTCTCCCCTACAATCACTACGGTAGCGTTGCCGTGTGCGGTGGCGGTTACACGTCGATAGATTTCACGCATCCCTTTGCTCTTACCCACCATGCCGCGGAAGGTGACTCGGCTAGAGGGACGATCTGCCAGTCTTTCAGCTTCACTCTCGAGGCTCTGGACCCGTGTGAAGAGGTCCGCTTGCCTCTCATTGAAGTAAGACTCTGCAAGTAAAATCATCCGGCAGTGACTCAGCTTGTCAAAGGTCATCTCGATACCCCGGCTCTGAAAAGGAAGCCGGGCGAAAAACTTCGCCGCAACTTCTTCGAAGAGATGAAGGGAAGCGACGACCTCTGCAAACGGTACTGAGCGCTGAGCGAGGTCTGTTCCGATTGCGCGAATACCCTTTTCGAACCCCTCGAAATTTCCACACCCGAGGGTCGTCACGAGAGTACCGATATCGCGACCATGGATGTCGACAAAGATAGGATGCGACATGGCGCGTGCATCACCAAAATGCTCCACATAGCTCGCCCACCAATCATCCAACACCAGCTCTCTACATTCACCCAAAACCTCGAGTGGAGCCTTGAGTTTGTCGAAGTCATCTTTGCTGAGCAGGTTCATATATCTAGATGCCGGCACGCGTCCCCCGTTCACTTCCAGCGCAGTCATTGCGTCATATGGGTGTGTAATCCCACCCACCCCCGGCGAACTCCGCGATAGAGAGTTTCCTTGAGTTCCCCATGGCTCGGTTTCGAGCGGCCCCTGAGGTCAGCCCACCGCATCAGAAGTACCGAGTACATGATAGCCTAGCCCTGGGCCTACTGACTGTCGAGTGCCAACTTGTAAAGACATGTACGGCAAACCATCAGCCACACTGGCCCTGGTGCCCTATGCGATTTCCAGCTGGGGTTAGCATAACGGAGTGTCTCATTTTCGATACTTCGTCGGGATCCAAGCCCTCAATGCTTCGGAACGGTAACACTCGTCAAGCGGGGTGGAAAGAAACTTGCCGCTCGTTCCAAAATGGTAACGCCTTGGTACCTTCCTTTGGCTCCTGGGGCAGAGCTTTCGCGCGAGCAAGCTCGCACACACGCCACATCGAGCCAATACCAATGTCGCTCGTTCGTACCACTCTCCATCTAGCCCTCATGTTTTGGAGTCACTAACTCATCACCAATCCGCTCTAGGGCACAGTGGCACACTGAAGGCTCGTCTGAGACGCCTTCGTCTCCACTCTCTACCTGCAAAGTCACTCTCGACACACGCGTTCGGTTGCCTCCCCAGAGGCCTCTGCGCGCACTAACAGGGCCCTTCTCACTGCGAGCATCAAAGCATCGCATACCATTGCGCATGACTATCGAAAGGGGCCGTGCATCGCAGGTACTCGCGGGTCAAAGTAGTCGATTCACAGCCGCATCACATCCGAATTTCTTTGCCAAAATAGGACACACAACGATGAACTCTATCGCTGTCTATGTTACAATATAGGCATACCTTGAATGGTAGTGTGAACACGCTATTTTTGCCCGGTCGTATAGCTGCAGCGCGAAAGGATCACTATCAACGAACCATAGCTCGACCGGCCTGTGACGTACTGACCCTTGGCGATTCCCCATTCACTTCGGCATCACATGAATATGCTATCAATGCTCCAGGTCTTGCTCATTGTTTTGTTGTCGACTCACGTCGACAACCTGTGGGCACAAAATCGAGATGATACCGGTGCCGAAGAAGTGGCCGACTGCCAAGGATGTCACTCAGTCCCCGATCTCACGAGCACAGACCCGATAAGCGGAGTGGAGAAATCCATCGGCATTGCCCAAGAAGCCTACGACCGCTCGGCCCACGGTGGAGTGGATTGCGTTCAATGCCATAACTACGGTTACGCCAAGCTTCCACACCATGGTCCAGTCTCGTTTCCACGTTTCTTGTGTGTGGATTGTCACCGAAAGGAGGCGCCCCTACCCAGGCTCGAGCTGGATAGAAGAGAAAAAGAGATCCGCAAGAGCGCCCACGACCAAGGTAAAGTTGGTCGCCTCGACTGTCATGACTGTCACGACCCCCACCGTTTTCAACTCGTTCGCAAGTCTAAGACAGCTCTAGAGCGTGTGGATGTCAGCAATCATATCTGCCTCACATGCCATGGGCGTTTAGACCAGCGCCTCCCAGGGTACGATGACCTTCCGGACAGCCACACGACCCATGGAAGATTCCCAGACGCGATGGCTCATTTTCGAAAGCTCAAGTGCGTCATCTGCCATACCCCACTCGACGGGAATACCCGTCACAATGTTCTTTTGGTCAACGAGGCGCTCTTTGACTGCAAAGCTTGCCACACCCAAGATTCAGCGGTGTTGAAAGCAAACTACTGGATTCCTTCCGACGAGACACACGACATTGCAAACGAAAATGCGCGCCAGAGTGTTAGGGAGAACGTCTATGTGATTGGCTCTCGAAGGACTATCGTTCTCGATGCTCTGAGCTTCTTAGGCCTCTTCATTCTCTTCCTAGTTATCGGCGCCCATAGCTGCGCCCGCTACTGGGTTTACAGAAACAAGATACTGGAGAATTCCGATGAACGGTGAGCTCAGGCCCAAGTGGCTACGTTATTGGCACACGGCACAGGCGCTCGCCATCTTTGGTCTTCTGGCTACCGGTCTGAGCATGCACTACTCAGATGTGGACTTGGTGCTCATTCCGTTTGAAACAGCCGTCGAGGCCCACAATATCCTTGGCATCATCACTGGCGTTCTTTGGATCGTCTTTGGGATCACCAATGCTCTCAGTGGCAATATCCGATTCTACCGTCTTTCAGCCCATAATTTCCTCTCAGATTCCATCTGTCAGATGCGCTACTATCTCAAGGGAATGTTTGTTGGGGACCCGCCCCCATTTGAGCCGAGCCCAAAAGAGAAGTTCAACCCTCTCCAAAAATTATCTTATGCTATGGCCATGTATCTGCTGATACCTGGCGCACTCATCACTGGCTTGATTCTCTTAGCGCCCATTCTCGTTCCAGATCACGTACTCGGCAACTCAGGGCTCTGGCCAGTCGCGCTTGCTCATCTTTCAATGGGTTATTTGCTGTCCATCTTTCTACTGACTCACATGTATCTTGCTACCACTGGCGATACTGTTTCGAGTTTATCCAAGGACATTTTCTTGGGTACTTCTTGTAGTGAGAAAGCTCCACCCTCGAGCGAGAAAGTGAGCACAGCCATCAAAGATGGCCCCGGTGAACTTCAATAGCCAAGAGCAGTGGAGTCAAAGGGGTTCGAGCACGATGGCTTTGGGCATCACGGGGCATTCTTGAATACAGATCCCACAGCCCACGCAGCGCTCTTGATCGAGCTGCGGCTTCCATCGCACCAAGCTGATGGCTTCGAGTTCACCAGGACAGAGCCCTACACAGGCGCCACACTCGGGTCCCTTGAAGGCTATACAAAGGTCCTCTCGAATTCGCACCTTGCCCAAGGGCCACGTGCTCTCTCGTGGAACCTCCAGTGCCTGCTCTTTACACGCTGCTGCGCAGGGAAACCCATCGCACATGGCGCATGCTCGCAGATCCGGATTCAATACCGGTGTGCCTGCCAACAGGCCTGAGTCCTCGAGAAAAATATAGATTGCACCTTGTGGACATGCCGTGGCGCAATCCCCACATCGTGAACAGGACGTAAGAAAGAGAGGCTCTGCAACTGCCCCTGGTGGCCTGCGCCTAGGGGGCGCTGCCTTCTCTAGCGTGCGCTCTACTGCACCAGCCACCGCGTTGACTGCGCTCGGCACCAGGCCGCTCATCCACTTTCGTCGGCTCATCACTGGAGCCTCACTCGCCTTGGCTTTGGCTTCCACTTCCTGTGGGTCTTTATCGGCAGAGGTCGACACTACATTCTTCCCATTCGCATATTCATATCCATGTGCATCAACCACAAACCGGTCACTGAGATGAGAATCATCATCACAGGCATCGTGGCCAAGCTGCGCGTCGCCTTGCGACGATCCGGATAGAGCTTGTGACCGATGCGATGTGCCACCACGATACCATAGACATGCCCAATCAAGATCAAAGTGACCTGCGCATACCAGAGGTTCGATTCTGAAATGAGCGAGCCGATGTGCACGTCACGTGTACCCAGCCAGTTGGCACCACTTCCCATGGGATCGCTCAGCCGGGGAATAATCTCACCACCCTCCATCAGCAAATGCATCAAGTTGTGAGCTAAGTGATAAAAGAGTGCAACGGGAAGAAGCGAATAGGCATAGTGGACAAAGAGTGTTTTGGTTGTAACACCCCCTGCGGCCCAACGGGCAGACAAAGCACAGCACAGCCAGTAAAGCCCAACCGGCGTAGCGACCACCACGGCCATGCCGACGGAAAAATTCACAATCTTAGGCGTGCCAAAGGTAACGGCCATCCATTTTAGGATACTCATGCTGCCAGGCTCGAAACTTTCCCAAGTCGGAGTCATCGAGAGTCCATGAAAGAGCGTGAGCGCTAAGAGCATGATGGCCATCCACGCCTCATCGAGCTTGGGTGATGTGATGTTCTCGAGGTCCTGCGCGAACGGTCGCACGTTGATAGCCACGTTGTTCTTGTCACAGCTCTTAAAACACTCAGTACAAGCGATACACATGGTCGCGTTGTCGACAGTCTTGAGCGAAAGCCCCGTTGGACACGGATAGCCATCTCGATTGCCGTTGAGGCAATCTTCGGTCTTACAAGCAGCGCAGGTAGCGGGCTTTCTGGAGCGTATCTCAACGGGTGAGAAGTTACTGTACATCCCGCAGATCCGGCCCACAGGACAAAAGTGTGCACAAAAACGTTTACCTTTCCATACGAGCGCGGCCATCACAGCCGCCGCCGTCATTGCGAGTGCCATGTAGGCTGTGGAGCGAGGGTTGGTCGTGACTCCATAGCCTAGTTCGAGCCAGGTCAGCAGGGTAAAGAGTGCAATCGCAGGGTACATGTTTTTCAGCGACTCAGGGAACTCGAAACCTAGAGAGATCCCTTCGGTCTTTTTAGAGAAACTGAGCCGGGAAACGAGATTAGCAACGCCATCCCAAGGACAGACAAAACACCACAACGACCCAAAGAAGAGAACTCCAAAGATGAGCGCAGCCCACCAGATAGTCCAAACGGCAATGGGAGTAATATTGGCTACTCTGCTTCCAAAGAGTCCTGCATAAATGAGGAAGACCAACGCCCCCATGGTAATTAGCTGCGGAACTACCTGAACCCATCTGTTCTTCAGAATGCGATAGACAGTCTTGTTTTTGCTCAAATCAATCTTGAAGCCATAGTCGTCTTTGAATGCAAACCACTCGGTCGCAAGGAAGGAAAACACTATCACCCCTCCTATACCGAAGAGAAATAGCCATAGTGGGATTCCTCCCATCACCATCACCGATCCACCGTCATTCGTCTCAAAGTGCGCCATTGTGCAATTGACCATGCCGCAGTACTGACACGTCACACCATCACCGGCGTGATTGGCTTTATCAGTGATGGCTGCTGAATGGTCCATCGGGCAGTTCGTCATCCCGCAGTACTGACAGGTCTCGCCATGCTCCGCGTGTTCAACGACCACCGCGCGGGCTCCGGAGTCACCGTCAGCTCTTGCTGCCCCGTATGGAAGCATCAGTACACCTCCGAGCAACATCAGCCTCGTTATCTGGCTCGCCCGAGCGACCGACCCTGTGCGCCGTCTTCTCCGTTTCCTCTTTGTCCCACGCAGAGCTAGACCGATGACGAGAAGAACGGGAAACGCAATGCCTAGCAGAATCCACGGGTTGAACTCTCCAGTGCTGATATCGACATAGAATGGAAGCGTTAGCCTTCTGTCTTTGAACACGACGACGATCTCGTATTCACCCGACTCGGGTAGGGTCTCTCGTGATGAATAGACAGTTTCCTCATCCACAGAAGACCGTGAAAACCGGGACACAGTTTGTCCATCGAGCCGGATTTCAAACTCGGCCGGCCCTACATAATTTTTCTCTGCATCGAGGTCATAGAGATACAGATAGATCTTGACGTCATTTGGGGTGTCAGAGTTCTCGCGCTGCATCCCCTGAAAATTGAAGACCGTGGCGCCCAGCTCCCAGTGGTCGTCAATGATGATGTACTCTTCGGTTGGAACCTGAGGATAGTTTTCGAAGTAGCCGTAATGTGGCAGACCCTTGTTGTGGTGCGCAAATGCTGGCTGAGACCAGCAGGGAATGAAAGCCAGCAACAAAGTCGAGATAATCGGCAATCTCATACTTCTCTCAATCCGTTTAGTTGGGCATACGCTGACGCACGCGCCACAGTTGTCACAGGCGGGGTTCTTTGCGGCGCCCCTCACCGACAAGTGGTAAGGGCACACACTGGTGCAAGCAGAGCAAGTACCAGGACAATCAATGCCGGAAGTGGCTCGAACTCTCCAAAACGAGAAGCGAGCAATCTGCTCGAGTACAAAAGCAGTTGGGCAGAGGTTGTGGCAAAAGAAACCAGGTGCAACGAGTGTATCGATGAGAAGCCAGGTGGCCGATACGAAAATTAATCCGGAAGTCGTGGCAGCCGTGGCCAGGAGAAAAATAGATGCACCAATATTGGCATAGGGAAGGATGATGAGCCAAACAGCCGTACCAGAGAGCGCGGTGGCGACGAGACCACCTATCAACACCCAGCCACCGAGTCTCACGTCACTTCGAAACATAGGCAGCTTAATGTTAAAACTCTCCAACCCGCGACGGACGAGCTGTCCGAGCTCAAAGAGCAGGCGCATCGGGCAGAGGTGACTGCAGAAGAATTTTCCAAAGATTAGGGTGAGCCCTAGAGATACCGCCACAGCTAAGATGAGACCCGTCGCGAGCTCCCCCGTGCTGACCACGTGTGCTGCGGCCATGATAGGATCAGCAACCTCAACCCCTAACACCCTTGCACTCCACGGAAATCCAAGAAACGAAAGGCTTGCCTCAAAGGGTTTACCGATGAGTGAAAGAAAGTCTTCATTGAGCTGATAGAGGGTGCCCCAAAAGTCACCCTTCATCAGTGTGACGAGTCGTGCTTGATTGTGCGCTACCTTGTAGTTGCGCCAGATGCTGCTCATAGCAGTGTAGGCCATGAAAAAGACAACGCCTACTTGGAAGCAACGACGCAGCCACCCCGACCATCTCTTGCGCTCGTTCATGGCTACCCAACCACTGGTAAGACGCGAATGGCCTGTGGAAGGTGAAGGCATGCTTGCTCACAGAGCCCACACCCCACGCAGGCATCGGTGACGACATGGGGCGTCTCGAAGACGCCTATCTTCATAGCCTCTCCCGCCAGCGGACACGCTTGGTAACAGGCTCCACAAGTACGTCCGTTGAAGCTGTAACACATGTCTTTGTTGACCCGGGCCCGCCCCATCTTCACACCGGCGCGCCAACCTTCTCGCGATACGTCGAAGGGTTGAAGTGCACCGGTTGGGCAAGCTTTTGTGCACTCGCCGCAGAGAATACAGCCACGCTCACGCGCTTTGATGTAGGGAGTAAATGCTTTGTCGAGCCCAGCGGATAGTCCGTGGAATTTAACGCATCCATTTGGACAGGCATCAGCGCAGCGAAAGCAGCTGACACAAGCGTCATAGAATGCATCGCCAGCCAAGGCGCCCGGTAGGGGCAGTGCGATGCCTGCAA
>PBQI01000109.1 GCA_002725625.1 Rhodospirillaceae bacterium
ATTTTTCGTGTTCATGCACCCGGCGACGACTCTCAACTTAATGCCTTTTCCGGCCGGATTGGCGGCTGCGGGCTGCCATGTAATGAGTTGTGGCAGCCGCTATGCCAAAAACGACACCGCTCTAATCATGGAAAAAGTTGTTGTCGATCTCGGTGCTTATATCCGCTATGCCAAGGAAGAACTCGGGTACAAACATGTCGTTCTGATGGGGTGGAGCGGCGGCGGATCGCTAACACTGTTTTATCAGTCGCAAGCCTTAAACCCGACAATTACCCGTACGCCAGCCGGTGACCCAATGGATTTGACGACAGCCGGATTGATTCCGGCAGACCTGGTCGTCTTTATCGCCGCCCATATCGGGAGAGCGAAAATTCTTTCTGAATGGATTGACCCATCGGTGCTTGATGAAAACAATCCGGACAAAAGGGACGCGGAACTCGACATTTACAATCCAGAAAACCAGAACAAACCTCCTTACGTAGCGCATTGGGTCGATCGATTCAGAGCCGCCCAAATTGAGCGCATCCATAAAATCACCGCCCGGGTTGAAAAAACCTTGGATACATTGAAGGAAAAGGGCGGATTGGAACTGGAGCGGCCCTTTATCACGCATCGCACCATGGCTGATCCAAGGCACTTTGATGTTACGCTCGAGCCAAATGGCCGTCGTGTCGATTGGTGCTATCTTGGCGAACCCGAAACCGTCAATGTCGGTCCCGTTGGTATTGCCCGATTTAGCACGCTGAGGGCCTGGTTGTCCCAATGGTCGGAAAAATCAAATGCCGATGGCATCGCCTGCGCCGCCAAAGTTGATACACCTTTGCTCCTGGTCCAGAACGAAGCTGATGATGCGACTCCGCCTAGCCACACCCAAAAAATTTTTGAGGCATCTGCCAGCCCGGACAAAACCATGCATGTAATCGATGGCGCGACACATTACTACAAAGATCAGCCTGAAAAACTATCGGAAGCCGTGACCCATGTAGTCAAATGGGTGAGGGAGAAAGGCCTGATTGAATAATCGCCGGATACCGGTTAATGGCCCGGTTTGCTGGACAAACTATGCTGCCAATAGTTCTGATATTACTTCTTAGAATGAATCGTATATTTTCTATTCATTATTAATATGTTGGTAAATATTCTATTCTTCGAATTAGGGATTTTATGGCGCAGGTAATGGTGCGAAATGGAGAAAAGGAATTCGCAATGGACGTAAAATCGTTTCATCACGTAGCTTATAGATGCAAAGATGCAAAAGAGACGGCAGACTTCTACACTAATATTGTTGGCCTTCCCTACACCATGGCCGTAGCCGAGGACAAACAACCGACCACCGGGGAAGATGATCCCTATATGCATATCTTTTTTCAACTTGAAGACGGTAGTTTTTTAGCGTTTTTCGAATTACCCGGTGCCGACCCCATGGGTCGTGACGAAAACACCCCTGAGTGGGTTCAACATATCGCCTTTAACGTTGGCGATATAGCAACGCTGAACAAAAAGAAGGCCCAACTAGAGGCCAACGGAATTGAATATTTGGGGCCTACTGATCATACGATCTGCCAATCAATTTACTTCTTCGATCCCAACGGACATCGTTTGGAGTATCTTGTCGATACGACAAACGACAAGATGACAAAAGATTTGGCAGACGCTGCCAAACCGATGCTGGAGGAATGGACTGCAACAAAACGGGCGCCGAGACATGCCGACTGGGTGCATAAAAATTCAAATAACTAGCTAAAACTGATATTCTGTTCGTTCGCTCAATAGGTCAGGGTCGTTTTAAGCAGGGGGCTCCATAGTCCGTGCGGATCAAAAAGATCAAAGAAACACAGGTAAATTTAAGTGGCAGTATTTCAAATGCCGTCGTCAGTTTTGACGAACATACTGTCTCTCTTGTTGCCGTCGAAACGGATGTCCTGAGAAACGGCAAGCCTGTCATTGGCTATGCCTTCAATTCCATCGGACGTTTTGCCCAATCGGGCATACTTAAGAGCCGTATGATCCCGCGCATTTTGTCCGCTCCGCCGGAAGCTGTTCTCGACGTTTCAGATCAACAGTTTGATCCGGCAAAAATCATTGATTGTGCCATGCAAAACGAAAAACCCGGTGGTCACGGGGACCGAGCTTCGGCGGCGGCGGCATTGGAACTGGCCATTTGGGACCTCAATGCAAAACTCCAGGATGAGCCGGCTTATATCACAATTGCGCGGGCTTTTAACCGCACGCTCAAATCCGAATCCGTTCCGGTCTACGCTGCCGGCGGTTATTATTATCCAGGTGAAGCTGCCCAGGCACTCTCCGAAGAATTCAAGGAGTATCTCGATATCGGTTTTACCGCCTGCAAAATGAAGATCGGCGGAGTTTCCATGGCGGAGGATATGTTACGGGTCGAGGCGGCTTTGAACGTCTTGGGAGAAGGAAAAAATTTGGCTGTTGATGCCAATGGGCGATTTTCTCTTGCAACAGCCAAAGCATACGCTGTTGAATTGGAATCACTTAATTTACGATGGTATGAGGAATTTGGGGATCCTCTCGATTTCGCGTTGAATGCTGAATTAACGAAGCTCTATAGCGGCTCGATCGCAACCGGGGAAAATCTCTTCAGCATGCAGGATGCGGCAAATCTCATTCAGTATGGTGGCATGCGACCGGGGCTTGATATTTTCCAGATGGATGCCGGGTTGAGCTACGGTTTAACCGAATATAGTAAAATAATTGAGGTGCTTGAATCCAAAGGCCATGAGCGCGGGCAGGCCTATCCCCACGGCGGACATCTCATAAATCTACAAATTGTCACCGGCCTGGAACTAGGCGGTTGTGAGGCCTATCCAGGCGTATTTCAACCTTTTGGCGGCTATCCGCCACAGTGCAAAATTTCAAATGGAAAAGTCTCCCCAAGCGATGCCCCGGGGTTTGGTCTAGAACAAAAAGAGGAACTGGCACCGCATTTAGCAGCTTTAGCAGACTAAATGCGGGTTTTATTTGAGGGAAATAAAAGATGCGGATTGGAATAGTTGGATGTGGTGCCATGGGGTCGGTATACGCCGGCTTACTTGCTGACGCCGGCAATAATGTCATCGTGGTTGATACTTGGTCGGCGCATGTAGAGAAAATAAACTCCGATGGCCTGCGTGTTGAAGGGGCAAGCGGCGACAGAACGGTCAGGGTTGAGGCGATGCTTAAACCAGAAGGGATCCCCGTTGACCTGCTGATAATTGCCGTGAAATCGGCGCAAGCCGCAAATGCTGCTGCATCCTGCGCACCGATTTTATCAGAAAAAACTATTGTATTGACCATCCAAAACGGCCTAGGTGCGGCTGATCTTGTCGCCGATACCATTGGAGAATACCGCCTCATTGTTGGAATTGCCGCCGCGTTCGGTGCATCGCTGACGGGCCCTGGTCACGCCCATCATAATGGAATGGAAGCGATTAAAATGGGCCCCTTCAATTCACTCGAATTTGAAAAAGCCGAACAGATATCGGACATCTGGCGCGACGCGGGCTTTAACGCCGAAGCCGTTGAAAACGTGATCGCCATGCAATGGGAGAAACTGATCTGCAATGTTGCTTACAGCGCACCTTGCGCATTGACCGATCTGACCGTTGGCGAAGTAATGGAGAGCGAGGAAGTTGGGCCAGTTAGCCGCGCGGCGGCAATAGAGGCCTGGAATGTGGCTCGTGCCCTAGGTATCGAAATTTCCGTTGATGACCCTATCGAGCATATCCAGGCGTTTGCCAGGCGCGTATTTAACGCCAAGCCGTCGGTGCTTTTGGATCATGAATCCGGCCGTAGAAGTGAAATAGACTTTATAAACGCCGCCATTCCACGCGAAGCGAAAAAAACAGACCTAAATGCGCCGGTCAATGAGACGCTCGTCGGATTGATCAAGCATAAAGAGACGAAGCTTAATTTTATGTAATTGCTGCCTGATTAGGTAACGTACCTTTAGCCGAATGAAACTCACCTTTCAAACTGGCTCAAATCGTTTTCAACGCTAGGCACATAGAAATGCCGCATTTGAAAACTATTAGTTGGGGAAATCTGAGAATGAAAAGGAAAACTATGGTTGCTCTATGGGTCATCGTCGGTTTCGGTGTTGCAGTTGTTTTAACCTTCACGGTACTTGGGCACCTATCTCGGACAGGCCAGCCAATCGGATTAGTGGACGGTAAGCTTGCCCCTTGTCCCAACACTCCCAATTGCATCTCTAGTGAGGATAAAGCGGATACCGAGCATTACGTGCCCCCTATTTCTCTATCCGTAAGTTTTCCAGGTGATATTTTGGAAATGATCAATAAAGTCATCACCGACCTTGGCGGCAGCGTTGGCGCTGTAAAAGGTAGTTACCTATCGGCCACATTCAAATCTAGATTGTTTGGGTTTATAGATGACTTGGAAATCCGAATGGATGAAGGTGCAGGAATAATACACGTTAGATCAGGATCACGCGTGGGATATAGTGACAAAGGTGTGAATAAAAAACGTATTGAGAATCTGAAAGACGAATTGACAAAATTATAGCAAGGCTACAACCCAACATTTCAACGGAGATCAATTCTCAACGGTTGGAGCTGAAGAATCAAATATTGGTTGGAGTACAATTAATATGTATATCGCAATGAACCGCTTCCGTATTGTCAAAGGTGAAGAAGCTGAGTTTGAGCGTATTTGGGCGGAGCGGGATACCCATCTGGATGAGGTCCCTGGCTTTATCGAGTTTCACCTGTTGCGCGGCCCTGAGGCCAAAGACCATACGTTATTTGCTTCACATACGGTCTGGGAAAGCGAGAGCCACTTTAAGGATTGGACAACTTCTGACGCATTTCGTAAAGCCCACTCTAAAACCGGTGCCAGCCGAAAGGACATCTATTTAGGGCCACCTCAGTTTGAGGGCTTTGAGGTGGTGTAAACTGTCAGAGCGGCACTGTCAGATTAAAATCTATTTTGACGGTGTCCTAGCATTTTCATAATGTTTTGGAATGAAAAACCCCAATCCCTTCCGGGTCATCAAACCCTCCCAACTAGACTCGTTTTTATAACAAAACCGGATCAGTTATAGGGGGGCAAGACACCGGTTCTTCGTAGCCTATCAAAAGGAGCTGGGATGAGACGGGAACACCATGGTTAACAGATGAAGTGGTACGGATGGGACGAGAATTAAAATATTCCGACTCTCCTATATGAAAGGCTCTTCGCTGAGATCAAGCCTTTTGAAAACGGCTGGCAACTCATTGGATGCCACTTAAATAATATCCTCCCAATCAGATATCGATTGTCAGTAGCGGTGATTTGCAACGCGAGATACATATCGTCATTTCTTTCTCACGCTCTTTTAGTGAAAGCACATTGACATCCCGGTGAATGGCTTCACCCTCACTAAACGATGTGCGGCAGACCCCACAAATACCTAACTCGCAGCTGAATTCCTTTTCTATTCCCGCTCTCCAAAGGGCGGTAAGAATAGTTTCCTTGGGCCCTACCTTGATAACCTGACCGGTACTCGCAATCTTTACACTAAATGGTTCATCAGTACCGTCCAATTCTTCGGGTTTGAAGTGCTCGAACCTTACCGTACGAATTGGCCAGGAAGTGGTTGCCGCGCTGACAGCTTTAATCAGTCCCTCAGGCCCACAGCAATAGACCTGCCCGGCAGATATAGGTTCAGCAAGTAACGTTTTTACATCGAGGCGGCGGGACGGATCACCATTTGTGATATAAAAGTACAGCCGGCTCGGTTCAACCAGTTCTTCAAGCTCCTGTTTGAAAGGCAGTTGATCAACTGATCTGACACAAATATGAAAATCGAATTCTTTGCTCAGCGAGCGAAGTTTGTGCGCCATTGCCAACAACGGCGCCACGCCAATACCGCCCGCAATCAAAGTGTAATGCATGGCCCGTTGATCGAGAGGAAAGTTATTTTTCGGCTCGGAGATTTCCAGGGTATCGCCAACCGCCACCTTATCATGAAACGCGATAGAACCCCCTCGCCCTGCCGCATCGCGGTAAACAGCCAGCAAATAGCGATCAGTTTCAGCTGGATCGTTGCACAGCGAATACTGCCGCATCAAACCGCCCGGCAAATTGACATCAATATATGCACCCGCTGTAAACGGCGGTAAATCTGAGCCTGAAGTATCGACAAGCTCAAAGGTCTTGATGTCCTTCGCCTCATCGTCGATTGATTTTACTCGTACTTTGATCATTTCCGCGTATCGTCTCTACTATCCCACTCGCTCAGAATGCGACCTTATCGGCTGGGAATTCTTGAGTTCTAGGCGAACCCAGTCATCCCTGCCGGGAAAGCGTTTTTGGGGTCTTATGATGCGGACTTTAGGGAATTAAAATCCCCTTGGTCAGTCTTCGAAATACCGGCCGATAATTTTATCCAGCATGAGGTGCGTGTGTAAGGCATTCCCCTCTTGCTTATTGAACCGGCAGCCGGGCAGCACTTTCGAGTGCAAACCTTTCTGGAAAAGCGGTGTAATACGCCAATCTTGCAGAAATGTTGCCGGCATGCGGTCGGTCGGATAGTCATCCCATTCGACGGTCTCATAATTGACTTCCGGCTCCCCACCTTTGGGGTAACGGAACATGAAATAGACATCCCAAATCGCTTCATTCGGATTGTCGCCGTGTGGCCGTGAGCGGAACAAGCCGTAGGTGTTGCCGGCAACTGGACCAAGCATATTCGGGAAAAACCGAAATTCGGTTGGAAAGCCGTACAATTCATGATCGTCAAGATCTGACAGATCAATGCCGATAGCAGCACAGGCATCCCGGCGGTTCTTCCGCATAAATTCCGGACCCATCATATCCCACGGGATATCGTCATCGCTGAGGCCATTGAAATAGTCGAGCTCATAATCCGCGAGGCGGCCCTGGCTGACCATATTTTCCATGGCTGTACGCACCCAATCCCGAGGTTTTTTGATTTTCTTATCACTGAGTTCACCGATTTTGATGCCTTTCGGCAAACCCGTCTGGATCTCTGAATCGGGCTCCCAAAAATTAGTATGCCGCTCAAATTGCTCGCCAACCGTAACCGCACCGATTGAATCCGGATCAGGTGGTGTGTGCTTTATGGTCGGCTTGCCATATTCGGGAAAACCATCTTTGCCTGGCCCTTTTTTACCTTGGCCAAACATTGCGCCAGCGCGTCGACCGCCAGGATCCGTAGCAAAGGAGCCAACATCGTTTAGGTCCATCACATGGGTGGCCCATACGTGATAGCCTTCTTGGTATTGTTCGACACCGTATTTCCAATTGGTCGGCAGAACGGTGGTGAAGTGGTGCTTAAGACGCATCTCACTGATTTTGAAGTGCGCCAATTTCTCGGGACCCGGCTCAAGATATTGGAGCACAGGTTCGGCATCCATGTCCATATTGATAAAGACGAAACCTTCCCAGGTTTCGCAGCGCACCGGGCGGAGACATATCTCATGCTTCTCAATACGTTCCGGAGCGAAATCCTTGGCTCCCGGCAGGTGACAAATCTCGCCATCCAAGTCCCAGGCCCAGCCGTGGTAGACACATCTCAGCTTGCCTTTGAACATATCTCGGAAATTATTGAGCGTACCCCGACCGCCCCACCAGTTCTCGCCTTCAACAAGACGAACACCGCGGTGCATGCAAACATTATGAAAGGCATTGAGATTACCTGCTTCTGATCGCACGATGACAATCGACTCGTCGCCGATTTTGTACTC
Source organism: Rhodospirillaceae bacterium (assembly GCA_002725625.1). Classification (GTDB taxonomy): domain Bacteria; phylum Pseudomonadota; class Alphaproteobacteria; order Rhodospirillales; family UBA2165. The sequence goes on from PBQI01000109.1 coordinate 7,716, forward strand.
GTAAAAATCACCGTTATTGGGAATCTCCTCTTCACGGCACGCCCATTGCCACACCCGTGACCACAATAGCTCATATTCCTTCTGCAGCCATTCTTCACTGGTGAAACGTTCTTTTGGGATGAGCCGTTTATAGTCGTCATCCTTAATTTTAGCTGATATTCCGGTCAATGATCCCTGGGTAAAGTCCTTCTCTTTGGTTTTTGCATCCATAACGCACCTCCATTTTTTATTGTGGTCCGGTTACTTCGTTGACGAGAATTCGCCATTAGCTAGGAACCGGCGTAGCAAATCTTTAAATATATCGAACTCCTGTTCGCTGAACCCGCGTAAATGCTGGTTCAGTACTTGGCAAATGTTTTGGGGAATGAGTTTGGCGACTTCATGGCCCGCCTTAGTGAGTTCGACATTGACGACACGGCGATCACCTTCGCTGCGACTGCGCTCAACAAACCCTTTCGTCTCGAGCCGATCTAGCATACGGGTCATGGCACCTGTGTCGACGCCGATCTCGCGGGCGCACCCCACCACCGTATCGGCATGGCCCTTAGAAATTACTAAAAGAAGTATGCCTTGTGGAGCGGTCAGCCCATAGGTTTGCAACTGGGCATCAATATTTCGCAGGACTATTTGGTTGGCCAGCTTGATCAAATAGCCGACCGATTCGTGATCGCCAAGCGCGGTCGCGTCACCCCGATAAAACTCGGTGACATCATCCCCCAAGAGTTTATTTTCCCTCGCAATCATCGATTTTTTCGTCATAAAAGAATTTTATTTGCCTAGTCTAATATTGTCAAGGCAAATAAAATTCTTTAGAATAACTACAAAATATAATAATTTTAGGGAGGCAAATAATGGCTGAAAATGTCCAAATTAACTGGCCCAAAGTCAAAAACATTTTCGAAAAGGCGGCTGCACGGATGCAGGAACATCCAGATCAGCCTGCCGTCGGTGCGCCTAAGGCAATAGTTAGAGTTGTCAAAGAACGTCTGTTCGAGGCCACTGCTGAGGGTCACTCTTTTCAAATCGATGAACCGGTTGCGCGCGGTGGTGAAGGTCTGGCACCTTCTCCGATGGCGTATTTTGCTGCTGGAGCAGCGGCCTGCTTGACCAGTCATATTACTCAAAGTGCCGCTTTTCTGGAAATTCATTTCACTGACTTGGAAGTAGAAGCGATTGTGCTCTGGGATAACCGGCGCAAGTTCAATATCGCCGATTTGGATCAGGCGGCTTTGGGTATGATATTCAATATTGAAATCAAATCGGATGAACCTAGAGATAAATTAGTTGAGTTGCTCAAACACGCTGAAGACGGCTGTTATGCTTCCGATGTTGTACGAAACAAGACACCGCTGCGCGCTCATTTGATTGTTAACGGTAAAGAGGCTTATATTCATAAAAACGGTGCTGAAATACCCGACCTTCCCGCGGGTCCGGCTTTTGGAGATAATCCAACCGGCATGAGCAAGGATGAGATCGAGACTAGAAAACAGCACGACTGAGGAGGTAGGACAATGCCTGATCTTGAATTCGGCCGGCGCTTATCCGTTAAGGAGAACGCACTGCCGGCGATAACCGAAATCCGCAAACAGCTGACCGATGCAGTGATTGCGATTGTAGATCATCCACCGGATTCTTGCTGTCAAATTGGTTATCACGCTGTACCGGTTCTACGCTCCGATCTGCCGCTGAAAAATTTCAATAAAATTGGTATGATTAATGATATGGAAGTAACGGCGGAAGCTGGCTTACTGCCATCCGACGAAACGATTATCACCCTTGGCTTTGATCGGGCGTCCGGCATTCTTGTTGCCTATGTGGGATAAGGTTATGCGATATTTATCAAAAATAGTTTCGTTATTGGGATTAGGATTGTTTGTTATTTTCAGTGCTGCAACAATATCACAAGCAGCAGATCCCGAGCTGCCACCGCTCGCAAAAATGCGCGATGCTAATAAAAACAATCGTATCGAGCGCAGTGAAGCAGCGGGTCCTCTGGTGGGAAATTTCGATACCATGGATTGCGACAAGTCCGGAAATTTAGACGGCAAAGAAATCCTGGGATTTTTCCAGGGAGTTGACTGCCCAAAAACAGCAACCTCCGGCCAAGTAAAAAAACAAGTGGGCCCTGCTCGCACCACCAACGAATTACTGTTCAATCTATATTTGCCGCGCACCACGTCGATGTTTACCAAAATTGTCAGGCCATGGTCTGAGGCCGTCGCGAAATCGACACACGGCGCGATCAAAATCAAATTCAGCGCCTCCTCACTGGCACCAATCAATCGTCAACTTCGTATGGTCGTGACGGGCGTTGCTGATGCCGGCATGGGCATTCATCATTTTACCCGCAGGAAAACCGTTACCGCCCGGGTTTCCGAACTGCCGTTTTCAGCCCGCTCCTCACGCGCAGCTTCAATTGCCGCTTGGCGGACGGTGCAAAAGTTTGCCAAACCATCTGAATATAAAGGGGTTAAACTCGTTGGTCTTGTCAGCCCGCCGCCGACACTAATTTTCAATTCCAAAAAAGTGATCAAATCAATCAGGGGTTTTAGATCCCTGAAAGTTTTGGCAGTTGGTTCTCTCGTACAACCGGCTAAATTAATGGGCTCAGCCGTTGTTACCATTCCATTGCCGTTTGCTTACGAACAATTTTCCAGAGGTGTCGTTGACGGTACGTTCAGTAATTTTGGCGGCATCCTCGAATTCAGGCTGGTTAAATTCGTGAAATTTGCGACCCCGGTGCCGGGAGGCGTCGGCAACACATCCATTTTTCTGGTGATCAATAAAAAGAAATTTGACGGACTTGTTGCCAGCCAACGCGAGGCAATCATGCGTATCTCTGGCGAAAAATTCGGTGATTATTCCGCCGGTTGGGATAAGAACGAAAAGGCTGCGGTTATCAAGGCAAAAGCTGCAGGAATTATTGAAATTCCACTGCCCGCAAAGGCTCTGCAGGATTTAAGTATACGCTGGTCCGCTATCGAACCCAAATGGATCGCTGACGCGGCAAAGCTTGGGATCGATGGCAAGGCAGCTGTCGCTTTTTACCGCAGAGAATTGGCCAAGCTTGAAGGAGGCAAGTAACGCCATTGTCAAATTTTAATGACCAGCATTGGAATACACCGAAACGTCAAAAATTAATTCCAAGACTTGGCAAATTTTTTGGTGCCGCGGCAAATGTACTATTATGTGTGATGGTGATTGTTACCTGCATTGATGTCATTGGCAGATATTTCTTTGCCGCCCCGTTGCTGGGCGCTCATGAAATGATTACTTTGTCGATGGGCGTCATGATTTATTTGGGCATGCCCCTCGTCACGGCATCCCGGGAACATTTGGTTGTCGATCTCGCGAGCGGAGTGCTTGGACCAAAAGGCAGAAGACTGCAGCAAATCATCGTTAACGCCGTCGCCGCACTGACTTTCATTCTATTTTCCTATCTCCTGCTTTTTCATGGAATTGGCCTAGCCGAAGACTTCATGACGACTGAAGATTTCGAAATTGAACAAGCACCTATTGCTTTTCTGATGGCGGCGATGTGTTTTTTAACCATCTTGGTATTTCTCAATCACTTGTTCCGTGATTTGGCCGGCGCCGGAACCGGCCATTCAAACCGAACACGTTCTCAGACCGAAGACACTCAGGAATAACCCAGACAATGGAAGCCGGCCTAATAGGATTTGCTATACTTCTCGGTTTGGCCTTTGCCGGTATCCATCTCGGCGTCGCCATGTTCCTAACTGGATTTATCGGCTTTGCCTATCTTCGTGGATTGGAGGCATCAGCCTCGCTGGCTGGAACATTGATTTTTGATGCCTCGATGTCCTATGGCTTCGCTTTATTGCCGCTCTTTCTCCTGATGGGAAATTTGGTCTATCGATCAAAACTTTCCGAGGACCTTTACGATACCGCCAATGCCTGGATTGGACATCGTCCGGGCGGTCTCGCCAAGGCTACCGTCGCTGCATGTGGCGGCTTTGCCGCGGTTTGCGGCTCCTCCATTGTGACGACAACAACGATGGCCTCCGTCGCGATGCCGAGTATGCGCCGCTATAGGTATGATGACGGCCTGTCGACCGGTGCCATTGCCGCGGGCGGCACTTTGGGCATTCTCATCCCGCCCAGTGTCTTGCTGGTTTTCTACGGCATCCTGACCAATTCAGATATCGGCAAGCTGTTCATTGCCGGTATCGTACCTGGCCTCATTTCAATCTTCACTTATTTCGTTGTCATCGATGTCATGACCCGTCTGAAACCGGAACTCGGCCCCCGGGGTGAACGCGTTGATTTGGTAGAACGGTTTCGCTCACTAAATAAAGTCTGGGGGGTTTTGGCTTTATTTTTGTTTGTGCTGGGAGGCATTTACGTCGGCTTTGTCACACCCGTTGAAGCCGGCGCCATCGGCGCAGTTGGCGCGCTGTTGTTCGCGCTTGGCCGGCGCTTGTTATCCTTTGCGGCATTTCAGGAATCTCTGCTTCAATCAGTTCGCACCTCGGCAATGCTCTTTTTTGTCATTTTTGGCGCTCAAATATTTTC
>PBQI01000110.1 GCA_002725625.1 Rhodospirillaceae bacterium
CCCCCCCCCCCACGCGCGCGTCGCTCGAATAGGAGGAAATGGTGGACAAAGAAAAAGATAAGAAAGACGATAAAGATAAGAAAAGTACGAAAGATCAGGACAGTAAGGAAGTGGCCGCCAAGGACCGCCCTATTCTCGTCGCAGTGGATTTTTCCGACGACTCAAAGGCCGCCTTTACCTGGGCTTGCGAGGCAGCAACCGCTTTTGGCGCGCCGATCGTGCTCTTTCACGTGGTTCATGAACCTGCTGAGGCGCCCGGTTATTACCGGCATGACATTAAGGACAAGATGCGTCCGATGGAAGACGTGGCCGAGAAAATGATGCGTAAATTCCTGAAGGAAAGGAGCGACGCCAATCCCCACAACAAGTCTTTGAAAAACCTGAAGACGCAGCTGGTGACAGGCTTGCCGGTAACGCGTGTCCTCAAGGCCGCCGACAAGGTGAATGCGCGTATGATCGTCATGGGCAGCCAGGGGCGCTCGGGGCTGGCCCATCTGCTCGTTGGATCCAAGGCCGAACAGGTTGTACGGATGGCTAAAATTCCGGTAACCATCGTCAAGGCGACAAGGGAAAACAATGAGGATTAGGCAAACTGTAACAACAGAAAATGGCATCCATATGAGCATCAAGTTTAGCAGTTTAGGCGGGAATACCAGGATTACGTTATGCTTGGTCACGGCGGCCGTTTTGTGTCTGGCCGTGACGCCGGTTCTTGCCGCTCTGCCCGTCGCTGGAAAGGAGATACCATGGGGGATCATGGGCATGCGGGTATTCGGTGGATTGGCCCTTTTTCTTTTTGGCATGGACCAGATGTCCGAGGCTCTGAAAGCGGTGGCGGGTGACCGCATGAGGGGTATCCTTGGCAAGCTCACCAATAACCGGGTTGCCGGGCTCGTCACCGGGGCCGGCGTCACCGCGGTTATCCAGTCCTCGTCGGTGACGACGGTGATGCTGGTCGGATTCGTCACCGCCGGCCTGATGTCCTTGTCCCAGGCCATCGGGGTCATCTTGGGGGCCGATATAGGCACCACCATCACCGCCCAGATCGTCGCCTTCCCAGTGAAGAAATACGCCCTTTTGCTGGTCACCATCGGCTTCGTCATGATGTTCGTTGGCCGCAGTGAGAAGATCAAACAGTATGGCGTCTTGACCATGGGTCTGGGGATGATTTTCTTCGGCTTGGCCATCATGAGCGATGCCATGAAGCCGTTGCGGTCTTACCAGCCGTTCATCCAATTGATGCAGGACGTTGCCAATCCCTTGGTCGGCATTTTGATCGCCACCATTTTCACGGCGCTGATCCAGTCATCCTCGGCAACCATGGGCGTTGTCATCGTGCTCGCCCAACAGGGCCTGATCTCCCTTGAGGGCGGCATCGCGCTAGCGCTTGGCGCCAACATCGGCACTTGCGCCACCGCCGGCCTAGCCTCCATCGGCAAGCCCCGTGAGGCGGTGCGCGTCGCCGTCGCCCATGTCACCTTTAAGATCGTCGGCGTCGCCCTTATCTTTTTCTTCATCCCCTATCTGGCCGAGTTTTGCCGGTGGATCTCCCCGGCCTACCCGGAACTGACCGGCATGGAAAGGTTGGCCAAAGAGACGCCGCGCCAAGTCGCCAACGCCCATACCCTGTTCAACGTCGGCATCGCCTTTCTCTTCTTGCCGGCGACCACCCTGTTCGCCCGTTTTTGTGAATGGGTGGTCGCCGACAAGCCTGAAGAGGCTGAAGAACTGCCGGTTCATTTCAAACCCAGGTATCTGGACGAAGCGCTCATTTCCACCCCTCCGCTGGCGCTCGGCCGGTGCCGGCTCGAGATCGGCCGGCTTGGCAAGCGGGTCATCGAGATGTTCGACAAGGTTCTGCCGGCGGTTCTGAATGGCAGCAAGGAGGATCTGCAAGAAATCGTCGAAATAGACGATGAGGTGGACGTCTTGCATGGCCAGATTGTTCTCTTCCTAGGCAAGTTGAGCATGACCAACCTCTCGGCCGAACAGGCCGAGGAACTCATGTATCTCTTGCAAACGGTGGATCGTTTGGAAAATGTCGGCGATATAATGGAAACCAACATGGTGTCGGTGGGCACTCAGCGGATTAACGAAAACATCGTCGTCAGCGATCCCACCATGAAAATCATCAATCAATACCATCAGCAGGTTGCCGCCGCCCTCCTGGACACCGTCGAGATCGTGTCAAACGAGGACATCGATGCCATCAAGCGGGTGAGAAGCAGAAAAGGAGAGATCGATGCCTTGGCGTTGGAAACGGCCAAGCATGAAATTGAGCGCCTGACTGCGGACGCGCCAAATCGGCTGAAAACCTATACCCGGGAACGCGAGACCATCGATCACATGGACCGCATCTACAGGACGTGCCGCAGCATCGCCGGATCGGCACCGACGAAAGAGGAGCTTGAGTTACAGCCGGAGGAAACCACTACTTGAATCGCTGGCGACCGGCTTATGGAGTATTGCCGGCCAGGGCGGAGGTTATTGGCGTTCCAGTTCCCACACCGCCGGCGCCCGGTCGAGGCGTTCGATCAGACGCTGGCGCTGAACCTCCAATTCCTTGGGCAGGCGGGAGCCGAAACGCTCGAACAGTTTCTTCTGGTCATCGGCCTCGGCCATGCCCGCTTGCCGGTCCACGGTCATCAGGTGATAGAAGGTCTTGGCATCGTAGTCGAGACCCCGCCAGTTGAGGTCTTGGTGGCGAGGCATGAAGCCGAAAGGGCTTTCGACGCGCCGGGCGCGGTTGTGAACGCAATCGACGATCCATTTCAGAACCCGCATGTTCTCGCCAAAGCCAGGCCATATGAACTTGCCGTTTTCATTTTTGCGGAACCAGTTGACCCGGAAAATCAGCGGTGGCTGGGTAATGAGGCTTCCCATCTCCAGCCAGTGGCGCCAGTAATCGGCCATGTTGTAGCCGCAGAACGGCAGCATCGCCATCGGATCGCGGCGGATCGCCGCCTGGCCGACGGCCGCCGCCGTTGCCTCGGAGCCCATGGTCGCCGCCAGGTAAACCCCGTGCCGCCAGTCGAAGGACTGGAAGGCAAGGGGAAAGGTGGTACTCAAGCGGCCACCGAAGATAAAGGCGCTGATCGGCACCCCTTGCGGGTCTTCCCAGGCCGGATCAATGCTCGGGCACTGGCCGGCCGGCGCCGTGAAGCGGGAATTGGGATGTGCCGCCAGGCCATCGCTCTCGGGAGTCCAATCGTCTCCCCGCCAGTCGATGGCATGTGCCGGCGGGTCGCCGTCCAGGCCTTCCCACCAGACGTCGCCGTCATCGGTTAACGCGACGTTGGTGTAAAGGCAATTCCTGGTCAGGGTCCGAAGGGCCGTTGGATTGGAGGTCATGGAGGTGCCTGGAGCGACCCCGAAATAGCCGGCTTCCGGGTTGATGGCATATAGCCGCCCGTCGGCACCCGGTTTGATCCAAGCGATGTCGTCGCCAACGGTAGACACTTTCCAGCCGTCGAAACCGGCCGGGGGAATCAGCATTGCAAGGTTGGTTTTGCCGCAAGCGCTAGGAAAAGCGGCGGCGATGTACGTTTTCTCGCCGTCGGGCGATTCAAGCCCGAGAACCAGCATATGCTCGGCCATCCAGCCTTCGTCCCTCGCCATCGCCGAGGCGATACGAAGGGCAAAACATTTCTTACCCAAAAGTGCGTTGCCGCCGTAGCCGCTGCCGAACGACCAGATTGCGCGCTGCTCGGGAAAATGGACGATGTACTTGTTCTTATTGCAGGGCCAAGGAACATCCTTTTGTCCCGGTTGCAACGGCGCGCCGATTGAATGCAGACAACGGACAAAGTCGCCGTCGCCCAAAACCTCCAGAACTTTTTTGCCCATCCGGGTCATGATCCGCATGTTGACAGCGGCATAAGCGGAATCGGTGATCTGCACGCCGATGTGGGATATCGGCGAGCCCAACGGCCCCATGCTGAATGGGCAGACATAGAGGGTGCGGCCACGCATGCAACCGTCGAATAGCCCCTTCAGAGTGCGCTTCATATCGGCCGGCTCGGCCCAGTTGTTGGTCGGTCCGGCGTCTTCTGCCTTTTCCGAACAGATGAAGGTGCGGTCCTCGACCCGCGCCACGTCGCCGGGGTCGGAGCGAGCCAGGTATGACTGCGGCCGTTTTTGCTCGTTCAGCTTGATGAAGGTGCCGGACTCCACCATTTCCTGGCAAAGACGGTCATACTCTTCTTGCGAGCCGTCGCACCAATGAATGCGGTCGGGCTTGCAGAGGCCCGCGGCCTCGTCAACCCAAGCCAGTAGTTTGGCGTTATTGGTAAAGTCCTCGCCGGATGCGGTCATTCCTTACTCCTGAAAACTGCCGTTGATGGTTGAGTGGGGGCTTTGTTCATGGCTCATGGTGAATTTTCGCCGAAAACAAGATGTTGCCGGGAATTGGCGGCCGCCGGATAGGCCACCGGTACTCTCAACATTTCCCACTTGCCCGTCAAGAAACGTTCCCAGAATTTTTCCAGGAAAGGCTATAATTTCGCCACAATCGCCGCCAGTTATTCGGATAGGCACTTAGCCATATCGGGGTTTCCCTAGGCAGGAGGATGAATTCATGCCCCATACCATCGCTTTGGTGGATGACGACCGCAATATCCTGGCGTCGGTTTCCATGGCCTTGGAGGCCGAGGGGTTCAAGGTCCAGACCTACGCCGACGGCGTGGAAGCGCTTGAGGGCATGAGCCGCTCGCCCGTGGACCTGGCCGTCCTCGACATTAAAATGCCGCGCCTGGACGGCATGGAGTTGTTGAGCAGGTTACGTCGGAAAGAAGATCTGTCGGTAATTTTTCTCACCTCCAAGGACGAAGAGGTCGATGAAATGCTGGGCCTGCGCATGGGTGCCGACGATTACATCAAGAAGCCCTTTTCACAACGCCTGTTGATTGAACGCATCCGCGCCGTGCTGCGTCGCCGCGACATCAAGGCGGCCAGCCATGGTGATGGCAAAAACATGCTCCGCCGTGGCAATCTGGTGCTCGACCCTGACAGGCATCTGTGCACTTGGCGCGGCAAGGCAATCAACCTGACGGTCACCGAGTTCCTTCTCCTTCAATCCCTGGCCAAGCGGCCCGGCCACGTCAAGAACCGCGACCAGTTGATTAATCAGGCTTATGGTGAACATATCTACGTCGATGACCGCACCATCGACAGCCACATCAAACGCCTGCGCAGGAAGTTCAAGGAATTGGACCCCGAGTTCGGCGAGATCGAAACTCTTTACGGTGTCGGTTATCGTTACCGAGGAGTGTGATACCAAGGATCGATGATAATGACCCATAGAGATCGCCTCGGCGCCCCGTCGGAGGGCGTCGAAAAGTTCTGACGATGTGCCGCATCGCCACGTCGCGCACTCCTAGCCGAAAGCCTTTGGAAGCCGTCTCCATGGGTCATTATCATCGATCCTTGGTATGACCCCCGCCGCTAAAATGAAGCACCCACACGACCAACCCGCCATCTCGCCGATCACCCGGCGCATTCTTGCCATCAACGTGTTGGCTTTGGCTATCCTGGTGGGCGGGATTCTTTTTCTGGGTGAATACCGGCGAACCTTGATCGCCGCCGAACTCGAGGCGCTCAAGGTTCAAGCCTTGATGCTCGCCGCCGCCTTGGGAGAAAGCGCTGTTGATACCGGCGATGCGAACGATGCCGATGCCGGCGGTGGCGTCAGCCAGCGTTTTGTCAAGAACGTTGTCCATCAGATGGTGCGTCGGCTGGTCAAATCCACCGGCGCCGGCACCCGGGCGCGTCTGTTCGATTCAGGCGGCGTGCTGATCGCCGACTCGCGGCTGTTGCTCGGCCGTGGCGGCATGGTCCAAATCGAGGACTTGCCCCCGCCCGATGCCGGCGGCGGCGGAATCTTGACAACTCTGCTGGACGTCTATGACCGACTGACACAATCGCTGTCTAACGGTAACAGCAGCCCCATTTACCACGAGAGCGCCCGGCAAAAGGCCAATGATTACGAGGAAGTGTCGAGGGCGCTTGCCGGCGAATCCGGGAACGCGACGCGTCAAACCGGCGCCGGCGGCATGGTCCTTAGTGTCGCCGTGCCGGTGCAACGCTACAAGCAGGTTTTGGGCGCCATGATGTTGTCCAAGGGGAGCGGCGATATCGATGCCGCCCTGTTCGAAGTGCGCATGGACATCCTTAAGGTTTTCACCGTCGCCCTGGCCGTGACCGTGCTGCTGTCGGTCTATCTTTCGGGAACCATTGCCAGGCCTCTGCACCGCCTGGCCGCCGCCGCCGAGCAGATTCGCCACAGCCACAACCGGCAAGACGTGATCCCCGATTTTGACGGCCGCGCCGACGAGATCGGAAACCTTGCCGCCAGCCTGCGCGACATGACCGAGGCGCTATGGCAACGCATGGACGCCATCGAATGCTTCGCCGCCGATGTCGTTCACGAGATCAAGAATCCGCTTACCTCCTTGCAAAGCGCCGTCGACACCGCTGTCCGGATCAAAAACGCTGAAGAGCAACGCCAGCTGATGAGCATCATCAAAGAGGACGTGCGCCGTCTGGATCGGCTGATCAGCGACATCTCCGACGCCTCGCGCCTGGATGCGGAATTGTCGAGGGCGGAAATGGGGCCGGTCGACTTGGCCCGGATGCTTTCGACTCTCCTTGATGTCCAAGAAGCCACCACCGGGCGCGCCTACAAGCCTCTCCTTCTTATCGACCAACAAGGAGACCTGAAGATCAATGGCATGGAAAGACGTCTCGCCCAGGTATTCGAAAACCTCATCGCCAATGCCGCGTCCTTCAGCCGGTCTGGCGGTACCATCTCGATAAAGGCCCGTGCCAAGGATGGCTGGATTGAAGTGATCATCGACGATGAAGGTCCCGGCATCCCCAAAGGCAAGGAAGAAACCATTTTCGAACGCTTCTACCGCGATCGCCCCGAAGGCGAGAAATTCGGCACTCACTCAGGCTTGGGTTTAAGTATCTGCAAGCAGATTGTCGAAACCCACGGTGGCATGATCACCGCCAAAAACCGGAAGGACGCCGCCGCCAATATCGTTGGTGCCAGCTTGACGGTGCGGTTGCCCGCGGAATGACACCCCCAGCCA
>PBQI01000111.1 GCA_002725625.1 Rhodospirillaceae bacterium
GCCCCCATCACGCTCACCGGCTGGAAGGCTTTGGTAGAGGATGTGAAAAGGAGCTTCTCGCTATCGTTGGCCAGGGCCAAGTCCACCACGTTGACTGTTCCCTGCACATTCACCATCACTGCCTCCGCCGGATGGGCTTCTGCATCGCGTATATCTTTCTTGGCTGCTGCGTGAAAAACGATGGTAGGACGGTGCATGAAAAAAACAGACGCAAGCCGGCCACGCTCACGCACATCGCAGACCTCAGTTGCCACGTCAACATCCGGAGCCCGCGCCCGCAACTCATCCCGCGCCGCGATCAACTTTTCTTCCCGCCGGCCGAGGCACACGATCCGCGCCGGTTTCCGCTCGGCCACCTGGCGGCAAATCTCGGACCCGATGGTGCCGCCACCACCGGTGATCAGCACGGTCTTTCCGCTCAGGATCCGTTCCAGTGCTTCGGTTATCATGCTGACCGCCCGCGTTCAGCAAAGCGCACAACCGCCACCTGGACAGCCAGCAGAAAAACGACCGGAACCAAGAGCTGCCAGCCCCACCTGCCGCCCGCCGTCATGTATAACCAGCCACACAGGCCCGTTGCCAGTGTCAGCAGCAGGTAAAATCCAGCGCCGGCCCAGTGCGGATATCCGCTGCTCGCGAGGCGCTGATATAGATATGTACGATGCGCTTGAAATGCGGGTTTGCCGCGCAGCAGCCGTCCCAGGAATGTGTAAGTCGCATCCCAGATGCAGGGCGCCAGCAGCAGCGCTCCCACCACCGGCAGGCGCGAGTCCCCCGAACGCTGCAGCGCCAGCAGCGGCATTACCGCGAATGTCACACCGAGGAAAGTGCTGCCCACGTCGCCCATGAAAATGCGCGCCGGTTGCCAGTTATGCCCGAGGAATCCAAGGCATGCCGCAAGCAGCAACAATCCGAGCGTGGCCAGCAGCGGCTGGCCCAGCCGCCAGGACACCAGTGCCCACATCGCGCCCGCCACCGCCCCAATGCCGGCCGCGTTTCCATCGATTCCGTCCATAAAATTGAAAGCGTTAATCAGTCCGACCACCCAGAGGAAGGTCAAAGGGTACCCAAACCACCCGAGGAACAAGTTGCCCGATCCGAACAGGGCGATGCGCTCAAAAGCCCCTACCCGGAGAATGATCGCCAGCGCCGCCACAGCCTGCACTCCGAAGCGCAGGTCGGCCGGCAGCGCGTGCATGTCATCCAGCCAGCCCACCGCCGCCACGAGTGCGGCCGCAATCAGGAAGGCCAGCAGGCCGGGAAGGTTCCAGTCAGGGCGGAGCAGCCATGCGCACACCACACCGGCTATTGTCACGACGACGATGACCACACCACCGCCGGTGGGGGTCGCCACCCGGTGCGAGCTGCGCTCCCCTGGAACGGCGAGTAGCCCGCGCTCGGCAGCCCAGTCTCTCATCTTGCCCACGCCGAAGAAACTTACGAGCAGCGCGGCGACAGTGATAATTGCAGGCAGCATTCTAGCGAATAGACCAACCGCTCAATTGGAAAGAGAAAGTGTCGCGCGGACAATCTCCTCCATCCCGGAAGACATGCACTCCGCAGCCGCACGATGCCCCTGCGCGGTGAAATGGTTATCACGCGAATAATAAAGGGCTTGAACTTCCGCGCTGCTGGCAAGGCAATCAGTGATGTCAATGTAGGAGACGGCGTGAGCATCAAATGCGGCCGCCAACGCCCTGTTGGGGAGAGTGGGATCAATCGTTTCCGTCGAAAGGCCATAGTACGCGCTTTTCGCCTCAAGTAGACCTGAGTTTATCTGATGCCGGTCGGGCAAAATGACGAACGCGAAATCGAAGTCCAGTTTCCGCGCAGTGTCCTCCAGCCGGCGTAGTTCCTGCTCAAAGTACTGCCGAGCGCCAGGGAGGTACGATCTGCCTGTTCTCATAATGAGAAACACAGGGTCCATCAAATCAGCGTTGGCCCTGTTTACCAACAGCAACACCTTGTGACGCGCCCACTGAAGCAGATAAAGCCGCCTGAGCGCCGAATGGTTGAGAACGTATTCGTTCGTTCTTGAGAGCCAACTCAAGCGTGAATTCAGGGTACGGTACCGGTCTGCCGTCGAGCCCTCGCCCGACGCAGATACCTCGATATCCGCGCCACTGTGGCTCTCAACCAGATTCTGGAAATCATTGCCGACGAAGAAGACGAACACGTACAGCGATGGCGAGCCGAGTTCTCGGTGCCGTTTGTTAACGATGTCAATTTGCTGCGGAAGTGAATTCCCTGAAATACCGAGGTTAAGATAATCGGCAGCAGACCCGGAATCCAGCAGACTGACAAAGGTCTCAGTATCCTCAACTCCGATGCCGAACGTGAAAGAATCTCCCAGAAAGGGAACGACCGGCCCCTCACCGGAAATTGGGACGCTCGTGGCACGAGCGCCGTGCTCGTCAATCGCCACCGAGTGGTTGTATTCGCGAGTGATCACCCGGAATTTGCTTCCCGGGGTGAAGCGCAAGCAACCGGTATCGGAGCATTCCAATGGCCACCCTTCGTCGCTGTCAAAGAATACCTGCTGACCGGCGTTTATTTCTCTCATCCGCTGCCGCAGCCAATCTGGCGGGAAAACTCTTAGTGCCCCTTCCAATATCAGCATGGCGAACAAGAGCCCGGCTAGAGTCAAGAGTGCACTGACTAACAATCGTTGACAAGTTTTTGACATTTTTTCCGGTCACTACATTTCCGTACTACTTGGGCAACGTGTGGAATCATATGAATCTGGCGCTACCAGGTGGAGACATGTCGGACGATGTTGGCACGCGCAGGGGTATAATCTCGACTACCGTGTAACCTTGCAGGGCGGGCGCAGTTTGACCATTTTTCAGTCCGACAACCGCGTGTTCCGGTCTATTTGAAAGCTGCACTAAATCTTCCGTGCTTGCCAGCCTCACACCGGTTCCATGAAAGTAGTCATCCCCCGGCGGGCCATGGAAGAGGCGGCGGTAGCACTCCGCTGCTCGGCCAAATAGGACCACACGGCCTCATATCCAGTGGACATGTTAATGCGCGCCCAAGCACGTAACGCACCTGCACTTAATACAACGGTACATACAGATAGCGGAAGAATCCGGTGCCATCGGAGCCGCAGCAATCGAGCCGACCCTTGCTGTAAAAGCTCTCCAAGGGTTGCCGCTGCGAGCAGGATCGCTACAACAACACAGCCATCAACACAACGTGGTTGGTCACCAAACTCTGCTGCCGTGTACATGATCCGAATCACGCAACATAAGAGTGCAGCCGACAATACTCTCGCCATAACTGTCAATTTCTTTGCAACAAGATACACCTTCACAATTATTAATCCCACCAACATGCCAAACACAAACAGCCGTCCTTCGAACTCCAATGGTACGTTTAGAAAGTACAGTAACTTGTCGACTCTAACAGCGCCTACACTCACATTTACAAGTAACCGCGAAAGTAGAAAGGATCCATATCCGGCCTGATAGCCGGCAGCCAGCATGGTTTCCGACACCTCAGCGTATAGATCAGCATACAGAATGCCGAACGGACTGGCCATCTGTGACTTTGGGACACTCAGCAACCGCGCCACGCGAACAACTAATTCCATCAGGACCCACGGGGTAAGAACGGACACGCCACACGCTTCAAGGTCGACCTGAACACCCGGCGTCGAATCCCCCGGACAAGTCACGGACCAAGGTCGCCGATTTGCCACCACCTCCATTCCTGTGCTAATCCCTGGTCAACACGCACATTGACCGCGCCTTGACATGGAGCCCCATAGTGCTGTTCCACCAAGGGCATCATACCCGTATTTTGGGCATAATACGTATTGCAGATACAAGCGTCGGTGTTTGACGGGTCTTGGAGCGAACCACACCCAAGCCCGTCATGGATCTGCCCTAACTTCTGGAGTCCAGCAACAATTGGAACTGCGAATATCACTATGGCTGATAAAGCGAGGATGCCCGAGCTGTATCCAAATCTCGTTTCAGTCGCCTTACTTCGTATATGTCTCGCGAAACATCCCAAACAAACGGAAACCCCTAGGATTGTAGCTAGCTCTTCATAGATAATATACCGTTGAAGGAAAACACCCTTCATGGCGGAAAAAAGGCTGAAAGCGAAACCGACCATCATAAAGAATAAGACTAAGCGGGTATCATGTCTGTGCTTTTCTCGGAAAAACAAGAGCATTACGCTGGCCCCAATTAGCAATGGCCACCTGAAGGCTCGATAATGGCCGACAACAGGGAGAACAACAGTGCGTGTTAGGGCTGGGAAATCGGCTAGCAAATCGGGCACAGGCTTATACAAATACATGGTGTTGAGGTCGAGGTTACCCAATCGGAATAATGCGAGTGAAACATCCCCGGCAGTCGGCGTCCGGCCGACGTGAAGATTAAACTTGGGCCCGACCATGGCCAGTGTCCAGAAAATTCCCCACACGACCGCGAAAACAATCATGTACACGGCTGGCGCTGGACGTGAGGCTCTTTCCGGCGGACTGTGGTGCGACCACAGATGAACAACTGGACCCCAGCCCATGGCTGCCGCAACTAACAGCGTAATGGCGAGGAGGGTCGCCACCACGGCGATCAGATGGGAATTCGGCCAAGAACGGACCAGGCTCAGTTCAGCACCCAGTTGATACCCCGTGGACAACAGGATGAGACAAACAGCTGTCATGAATAAAACCTTTACGCGTCGATTGCGGCTCGGTCCCGGGGAACCATTGTGGGCCCAGTTTACGGCTAGCTTAGTTAGCAGTCCAGCAGTGAGGCAAATCACGGATACGGCAATGAAATAGATATTCAGTCTGGGGCGGACAAGGCTCAAGCCAGCCGCCAGCTGATATCCCAGGGAGAACAGGAGAAGACAAACAGCGCTTTGCAAGAGAGCTCGCCCACGCAGGGCGCCGGCGTAGATGCCTCCCCTCATCCATAGACGGACATAGCCAATCGCGAAAACAGCAAGAAAAAGCAGGGGGTAAAACACCTTTGACAACATGTATTCCCCAATAGTCACGAACACCCATGTTTTCATCACCTCTATTGTGAGAGGGGCCATCAACAAGTTCACTGCAAAGGCGTGCACCAACGCTATCTTCGTTGATCTACTTGACAAACGATCCATTGGAGTATCAAGTTTCAGCAATGAAACCAAGGGAAGAAAGAAAAGTAAGGGTAGCGCGTTGAGCTTCGCAAGCAGCGAGAAAAAAGCCAACGTACTACTGACCACACAGTATGTTGCGAAAATGCGAAAGCGCTCAGCATGTACAGCCTTGAACATGAAGAACAGCGAACCGATTGCAAACAGAGCACTCAGCGCTTCGGGCCTCAATGTCAACAGGAACTGGACATTTGACCATGAGAACAAGGCCAAGGTGGCAGCAACAAAGCCCATCGCATTCGAGCCCGTCAGTAACCGAGCAAAGTGAAAGACCATCCAGACGATCAACAGATAGACCAGTGAACTAAACAGCCAGCCGGTAGACACGTATTCTCCAATGCGTAGAAGTGGGTCGGGGTCAGCGGCAAAACTGAGAAAGGATGCTTCACTCAGAATTCCCACTTGTTCCGCTGCCTTGTAGAACCAGCCAAGAAGCTGTGTGAGGGAGTATCCGGGGTGCTCCACGAAACCCGATGGTATCCCGTCAAGGAATCTCAGTGCTGCGACAGAATAGCAGAAGTCAGGGTCCTCATTCCGCCAAAAACAACTAAAGTATCCAGGACGTGAAAAGACGAATGTCACCACAGCAACAGCTAAAACCATAGCTGCTAGCATCCAGTAATTACCGATTGCTTTATCTTTCTTCATGTCCCGCTCCTCTTCTCTTTATAGGCTACCGCGCCAAACAGTGTCGCTCACGTGATAACAAACCAGAGCCCCAAAAGGCGGCCCCAGCCGGCAATGCCACCCCTTCAAACTGACTGAAAAAGCGAAACTCCAGCCACAGCAACCATGTGCGCAGTACCACACAAGGTCGCATCCCAAACGCCACCTGACCGCCCGCCACAGCCAGTGTCCAACCGATCTTTGCCGCTCCCTGACCCAGGACGCCGCTTCTACCACCTGTTCTCACTAAATCCAAAAGATCAGAGGAAAATTCAGGATAACACATATCATCTATCGTGAGAAACGACTGGTCAAAAGGTTGTGGGTCCTGAGGTAAAAAGCCACCACGAGCAGCGTGATAAGGACCGGAAGTGGCACGCAGGCAGGCACACGACCAACATTCTTCTGTTGGCCTGCAATTGCCAGATTCACAGTAGGTTCGGAATTGGGAGGCAACTCACTGCCGCTTCATCCTCGAATTGCCCCGCGGATAGGTAAAAGCCATCAGTTCGTCTCGCGGCCCGCAACTGGGGGTGCCGCGGCTCTGCGTGGTTCTACCCTCCTCAGAATTATGACCGCAAACATTGCCATACTTCCTAACAGCGGGCCAAGCAATTCCTCCAACCACAACCACAGGTAGAAGGTCCAATCCGGCATTAGATTGCGCATCGACACTCCACCGGATAATAGATACCGGAAGGGCATTATGGGCTTGATCTTTTCGATACGCCACTCTGGGTACAGTTGTTCGAACTGTGCTACATCTCTGCGGAAAATTATCCACGGCAATGCTTGATTTGCGCCATGCATTGGACCAGAAGATGGAGATTCCCAGTTGGCTGCCCATGGTTGAAATGGCTCGTGGTGAACAAACCGGTAAATGACACGTGACCAAGCGGTCGTCCACGGCTCTACCATGACCACAACCCCATCCGGTCGCACACAGCGAGCTGCCTCCGAGAAAAACCGTCTCGGTCGCTGCAGATGGTGCAGCACGTTAGTCATTACAATGCCACACAGAGATCTGTCAGCCAAGGGTAGATGCGTAGCATTAAGTACAACATGTAGACCAGAATGAAGGAATACATCCGTTGCAACAACATTTTGAAGAACATCACGGAGGAAGCCAGAGCCGCAGCCAACCTCAACAACCAAACCTTTCCCGGTGGGCACAGCGGCTGCAATAGCTTGGTACCATTCAACATAGATCTTCTTTAGCGGAAGCTTGCTCTGAATGATCTGCCCACGCAGTGGAAGTGTGTTTGGATCATCAATGTCCGCCCCCCGAAGCAGCGGGTGAGCAAGCCATCTCCTGATCACCGTCCCGAGAGCACGGACGCTAAACAAATTTAATCTTTCTTGCCGCCAGCAACGCCATCCGCAGCAACAACAATCCATGCTTCCAGCGCTGAATGTTGGTCGTGCCATAGGTGCGCTTGCGGTAGCGCACGGGCAAATCCAGTATTCTCAAGTTTAACTTAGCTGCGCCAAGCAACAGATCAAAATCTCCAAAAGGGTCAAAGTCACCAAAATAAGTTCTATTGGCTGCAATCCTAAGATAGTCCCTCTTCCAGAGAACTTTGGTGCCACACAGCGTGTCTTTAATGAACTGGCCAATTAACCAAGAGAAGATCATAGAGAAAAACTTGTTGCCAACCATATTCCACGTGCGCATTGCTTCGCCCTCCATTGGGTAAACCAGGCGCACTCCATTGACGAATTGAGCCGCTCCCGAGAGCAGCGGTGCAACAAAGCGCGGCAGATCCTCCGGCGCAACCGTTAAGTCGCCGTCCAAGATTATCAAGATATCGCCTGATGCGTTGGAGAACCCTAAACGAACTGCGTCACCCTTCCCAGAGCCCGTCTGGGGAAGCAATTGACAGGAGTATTGTGGATGTCGCGCGATGTTTCGCTCGATAGTGCCATAAGTGTCATCTTCGGAATGTCCTTCCACAAACACCAATTCGGTCTGCAAACCCATATCAGGCATCCGGGAAAACAGATTGGCAATATTGCCGGCTTCATTGCGTGCTGGAACAATTACAGACACTTTTGGCTGCTCGAAGGATGAATGTCGGCGCGGTAGCGGGCGGGCCACCACCAGATGAGTCAACGCTCCCATGTTGAACGGCCACATCCGCACAAGGTATTTGTTACACAAATCGCCTATCAACGGGGTAGAAAAAGGCCACATTATCTCGGTCCAACTCCGGATCACTTCAAAGCCCGTTAGATTGAGCAGATTGCTAACGTCCTCTAGTGTGAGCCAGTTCTTTCCGGGCGCAGAAGCACTGAGACCTAATCGTGCCGCAAACGTGAGCGGAAGTTCCCACATCCTACTGTAGAAATTCAGGATGATCTTGGCGTTAGGGTTCGCTCGTTTCCGAACCTGCTGCAACACACCCTGAACATCCCATAGATCATTAATAAGGTCGGAGAGGAGAATAAAATCAGAGCCCGTGCATATAAAGGGCAAGTGATGTGCATCGCCCTGAAATATACGCAGGTATGGGTGTCGCTCCGAAGCACGGCTGACCATCTCCCCGGAAAAGTCAACACCAACTCCGAACTCGGGTTCGACCGCTGCTAGCAAGTCTCCTAAACCACAGCCAATTTCTGTCACACGCTGCCCAGACGGGACGAGGGACCGGTAAACTTCCTCAAGTCTCCGATGATAATATCCCCCCAGTCCGTTCCAAGAATCCACCTTCCGAGCAGCGGCATCCCAGTAGGCGATGCGCCGTGCCTGATATTCTCTCGCTGCATTCACTGGCATATTCTCATCATCACTGCACTTCCATCACACGTCCCGCACCACACGGTCATAAGCACCTATTACCGCTTCGCTAGAATAGTGGTTCTCAATCCACTTTCTGCCTGCGGCGCCCATTTCGGTCGCAGTCTCAGGCGCGGCGCGAAGTGCGCGGATGGCTTCGGTCAGAGCAGCCCGCGACTCGGGCATCACGCAGGTCCCGGCGGCGGCTTCGCGCAGCAGCACGGCGGTTTCCGAATCCGCCTCGGCGCAGGCAACCACCGCCCGGCCGGCAGCCATCGCGGTGTAAATCTTCGAGGGCACCGTATCGTACGAGAACCCGCGCCGCAGCGGGGCGACGCACACATCCGCCGCGGCATACATCTCATTCACCCTGTGAGATGGCTGAAAAGGCAACATCCTGAAATTGGCCAACCCGGAGCGCACGACCGCGCGTTCCAATCCTGCCCTGCCGGCGCCATCACCGACCACGAGGAATTTAACCTGCTCGTCCGGCGAGAGGTCTGCGGCCACGTCAATCAGAATCTCAAGCCCCTGCGTCAGGCCGACGTTGCCCGCGTACAGCACCACGAACGCGCCGTTCAGGTTGTGCTCGTGCGAGAACTCGTTCTCCCTGTGCATAGGCCGGATGAAGTCAATGTTCACGAAATTGGGTGTGAAGTACAACTTGGCGCGCGGCACGCCCCGCTTCACGAGAGTATGTTGAAAACTACGCGCGATTGTGGATATCGCCGCCGCCTGCCGATAGACGAACGCCTCCAGCGCGTACACAAACCGCACCAGCAGCGGGTTCCGAAACAGGCCCATGCGCACCGGCACGTCCGGCCAGAGCTCGCGCACGTCGTAGATGAACGTGCCCCCGCGCAGCCGCGATAGAAGGATGCCACTCAACCCCAGCGTAATTGGCGGAGAGGTGACGAACACGACATCCGGCCGCTTAACGAAAAAAAGCCCGAGCAAGGTGGTCAGGAACTGAAACAAGAGATAATCAAACCCACGCGCCCATACTTTGTGGCGCTTCAGGGGCATGAACACGCGCAGCACGCGCACCCCGTAATCGCGCGATTCGGTGATGGGCCGCGTCCAACTGGCGTTGAATTTCGGGTCGGCGCGCACCTGAGCGGAGGGATTGTAATGCGGAACCGAAGTCAGCACAGTCACCTCGTGGCCGGCGGCTTGCAGCCCCTGAGCGATGTCGGTCATCATGTTGGCCGTAGAGACCGTGTCCGGCCCGTAGACCAACGTCAACATCAACACCCGCGCCATCGGTTCAGCGCTCTGTCAGGCGTTCCTCGAGCGCGGCGCTCACTTTGTTTCTATCCTTGATGGAGAAATACCA
>PBQI01000112.1 GCA_002725625.1 Rhodospirillaceae bacterium
ACTGAACGTACTCACCAGGGCTAAGTCTGTGAAGGGAGAACACCAATGCAGACCCCGGAGGACGGCAAAGAAATCTGGGAGGAAAAGTTTGTAGACCAAAAATAGCCTGGCAGACGCCACGTCAAAATCGGTAACTGTCAGATTGGGGCTGAATTACTACAAGTAATTTAATGGAGAATGTCCTATTTTTTTTAAAGCTCGATGAGTACGCCTTCGTCAATGGCCCGGCGGACGCGTTCCGACTCGGATTTCTTTTCCACTAAAGGCGAGCGGGTTTTGGCATAGGTATGCATTTCTTTCAATTTACCGTTTTCGAAGCGATAAACATCCATGCCCCGCCACCCTCCGGCACGGGTTTCCTGTTCGATGGTCAACAGCCAGCGATACATGACTTTACCATCGCCCGGTCCGAAAGCCTCGACAAACATATCTTCCTTGTGGAATATCATGCGTCCGAAATCACCCCTGAGCTGGGGCCCAAAAGCATTGCGGATGTCGGCCTTGCCATGATGGCGGAGGCCGGAATATTCGTCATAGAAGGCATCCTCGTCGATATAGGACATCATCCCATCCAGGTCTCCCCGGCTGAAGGCATCGTCAAAATCTTCGATCAATTTTTTAAAAGCTTCTTTGTCCGGCTTCATTTTTTTGTACCCCATATTATTTTTCAACATACCATCCATCTCTGTCTTGTGATCGTCAGACAGGAATAAATGTCCGTTAGCTATCAGGTGCTTTCACCCGTCGGATACGATGAGGTCAAACTGATAGAAATTTTCTTCCTTCACCGATTGCCGAGCGTTACCTAGCATGGCCGGCATTATCTGATCGAGTATTTCTGCATCGACGCTCACATTGACTGGTTTGGATATTTTTCTTCCCTTTAAATCTTAATTCGAGCTGTTTACGTCCTCTGGACGGAAATATTTAGTTATATGAATCCCCGGCGTTCAAATAGTCTTTGACGTAGCGGGTGACGCCGTCTTCCAGGCTGGTAAAATCCGCCGTGTAGCCGGCGGCGCGCAGGCGACTCATATTGGCTTCGGTAAAATATTGGTATTTGTCGCGGATATTATCCGGTGTTGGCACATAGTGGATACTGGCTTCTTTTCCGAGGGCGCTAAAGACTGCTTTAGCCAGGTCTCCAAAAGTTCTAGCTGTACCGGTGCCGCAATTGAACAGGCCGCTGATCTCGGGATGGTCGGCCAGCCACAACATGACATCCACACAATCGCCGACCCAGATGAAATCCCTTTTCTGGCCGCCGTCGGGATAATCCGGGTGGTGGGACTGAAAAAGCCGTGCCATATCGTCTTCGATAATCTGCCTGTAGAGCTGGGGCACCACGCTTTGCTGGTCGCCCTTGTGATACTCATTGGGGCCGTAAACGTTAAAAAATTTCAGCCCGGCCCATTGGGGCGGCGCCTTGGCGCCGTTGGCCATCAAACGCGCCACCCGGCGGTCGAACAGATTCTTGCTCCAACCGTAGGCGTTGAGGGGTTGCAGCTGTGCCAGGGCCTCGCAGGAACCGTCGTCGTCGAACCCTTGTTCACCCCCGCCATAAGTGGCGGCGGAGGAGGCGTAAATCAACGGCACCTGCTGCTCTGAGCACCACTGCCACAATCGGACTGACAGGCGGAAATTGACATCAACGATCAGGTCGGCGTTGGGTTCTGTGGTCGACGATATGGCACCCATATGAAACACCTGTTCGACGCCGCCGATATGATCGTCCAGAAAATTAAAAAGGTCTTCCGGTGCAACGATGTGGGCAATTTCCCGTTTGGCCAGATTGCGCCATTTGTCGCCATCCCGCATCCTATCGCAAACAGCGATTTCCTTGCCGTCTCGTCGGTCGAGCGCGGCCATCAGATTAGAGCCGATAAAGCCGGCGGCGCCAGTAACCAAAATCATCGAATTCTCTCAGCCTTTAATTTCGCTTCTGCCTTGTTATAGGGTGGCATTGGTACACAGGCAAGTTGTGCCTGCCAGTGTAGTCAACGTTGCGATAGAGGGAAAATTCAGCATAATGAAAACCATCACATTTTTGGAGTTAAACCGATGCAGACCCGCAGAAGAATATTCGATGATCTCGCCAAAGTCGCCAATAGCGCCGCCGGAACCTTCGCCGGCTTAAAAGACGAAATTGAAGCCCTGGTGCGTCAACGTCTTGAAGTGGCGCTCAACAATATGAACCTTGTCACGCGGGAGGAATTTGACGCCGTCAAAGCCATGGCCATCAAAGCCAGACAGGAGCAGGAAAAGCTGGAGAAACGCGTAGCTAAGCTGGAAGGCGGCGGAAAGAGGAGCAAACCTGCTGCGGCAGCGAATCCGGCCAAGAATAAAGCGGCGGCTAAAAAGAAAGCCGCGGCCAAGAAAAAATAGTTGTTCAACCCAACTCGTTTTTAAGTTTCATACCGAGGGCAGGGGAATGCGGTGCAGTCCGCCAGCATGTGCATTGGTTTGTTGAGGATAAAGGGATTTTCTAACCTCTGTTTGAGAATTTTGCCATAGCTGCTTGTAATATCCATGTTTTGGCTTAAATCCTCCGTCTTGAGACGGATAGCTTCAGCTTCATGATCTCAATCTCCTTAAGATGAATATCAGCGGTGTTTTGATCTACGGATCATGTACATGTGTTTGTATCCATTCCACCTCATCAGGCGGTGAGTGACGTAATGAGACGTATCAAGGGACGCACTTCTCGCAAATACAGATGGAATTTCCCAATCTACGAAAAAAGTTCTGGAGACGGCATTTCTGGTCTCGTGGTTATTTCTGTACAACAACCTTTACCGTTCGGTCATCTCCAAGGCGTTGCCAGATCTCTAGCAGTTCTCCGATAAGTTTCGGGGATAAACTGTTACCTGAATTCGGCCTGTTAAGAGTGATGTAAAGAACAGCGGCCCGTTGTCTCGTTAACAGTACTTTATCTGAACCAATCGATGTATTCATTGGTAAACCTGTTTCATCTTGAATTCACTTCAGCGATGCACTTACTCTGGCTATCAGTATTTAGTGCACCGAATAAATCGCCAATATTATTCACGGGGCTAATGAATTATCAAATCTCTACCAATTTATACGAATCAACAGCCTTCGGGCGGGCATCTTTGGCACCGGTATCAAACCGGTGATTTCCATTGAACGCGTTGATCTGAGAGATCACATTCGACGGGCATCCGATTAAAACAGGTCTCGGCAATCCGGGGCCTGGATTTCAAAGCAGTTCATTTGAATGGCGAGACTGGTGTAATAGCCGATAATTGAGGTTAGCTCGAAAAGCGTCTTCTCGCCAAACTGCTCCAGGGCTTCTTGATAGGTAGAGTCTGACAGATATCGAGTTGCGGAAATTTCGCTGGTGAGACGATGGACAATCTCCTCATCTGCTTTTTCGAAGTTAGGCGTCTCGCCACGTTCAATGGCATCGATAATCGATCGGCTGATACCGCTTTCAAATGCGATGTCCTTATGCTCTGTCCATTCGACCGTTTGCCGCCAATATTGTGCAACCGTAATTATGGTGAGTTCAGACAATCGCGCCGGTACCGAGGTATAATAGCGGCAATAGGCGCCCAGTTTCTGCATCAAAGACCCCAATTCGGGGCTTCGAAACCAGCCATGCATGGGGCCGACGATGGTATCCCTTGGTCCTGACAAAATTTCATCGTGGAGAGCTTGCTGGTCTGGCGCCATTTCTCCGTACTCAAGTTCTTTTATGCGTGCCACGGGATTAACCTCTGCGAAGTTCTACTTTTCATTCGATCTGATCGATTTAGGGTATATAGGCTGAATTCAAGTTAAACCAAAACCTTTTAAATTAGATTTATCCACAAAAAGATGTCCTTTAGGGCAAGAAGCCTCTTGCGCGATTCATAAGCATCTGGCAGGCTATCTATTGTGGTTCGGGGGCAAAATAACCACAAGATGTAGAGGGTTATGCCGTCAGGGGCACGCCCGTCCGTCAGTGTGAATATCAGTTACTGGGAAACCTGCAGTATGTTTCCCATTGGGAGTTAAAGGGCATGGCGCAACTCGATATACTACAGGACTATCCCACCGTCCCGCCAATCGATATCGTAGAGCAAGTTGTCGAAAGCCAGGGTTGGCGCGCTAATCGCGTGCGCGAAGAAGAAATGGCCGCGGAATACAGCGGCAAATGGTGTGATTACAGTCTGCATTTTGCCTGGTCGGAGGAGTTCAGCGCGATTCACTTTACCTGCGCGTTCGATATCCGCATTCCCGACCGCAAGAAAACGGACATTAATAATCTGCTCGCTCTGGTTAACGATCGTTTATGGCTCGGACATTTTTGCATTTGGCAGAGTGAAGGCTTGCCTATGTACCGGCATGCGTTCCCGCTGCGCGGCGCTGGGCAGATCAAGCCGCAACAGGTCGAAGATCTTCTGGAGGTCGCCATTTCCGAATGCGAAAAATTTTACCCCGCTTTTCAGTTTGTCATTTGGGGCGGCAAAGATCCCCAGGAGGCGATGGAAGCCTCGGTGCTTGAGACCATCGGCGAGGCTTAATGGCGCTAAATATCCTTCTCGTCGGTTGCGGCAAAATGGGCAACGCTCTTCTGGGCGGCTGGCTCGATCGTGGCGTCGCATCTTCCCAAATCCGGGTGGTGGAGCCACAACAGCAATTCGGCCAGGAATTCATTGACGCCGGTATTGCATATCATAACACTGTTGCCGATGTGGAAGATGGATTCGCTCCCAACATCATCATGTTCGCCGTCAAACCGCAAAGCATGGATGACGTTGCGCCCGAATATAAAAGTTTTGTCGGCCAGGCTGTTTTTCTTTCCATCGCTGCTGGCAAAACAGTTGATTATTTTACCAATAAACTCGGGTCTGACGCTGCCATCGTCCGCACCATGCCCAATACCCCTGCCGCGGTCAGAAGCGGGGTGACCGTCGCCTTTGCCAATAGTCTTGTCGCGGAAGAAGACAAGCGGGCTTGCACCGCGCTGCTGCAAGCCGTCGGCGATGTTCATTGGGTTGACGATGAAGCATTACTAGATCCGGTTACCGCCGTATCCGGTTCGGGCCCGGCGTATGTTTTCCTTTTGGTGGAATGTTTGGCCAAAGCAGGTGTCGAAGCCGGATTGCCCGAGGAATTATCGGCTGCCCTGGCACGGGCGACGATTACGGGATCCGGTGATCTGCTCACTCAGTCGCCGGAAACAGCGACGACCCTCAGGGAAAATGTCTCTAGCCCCGGGGGAACAACCGTTGCCGCCCTTGATGTCCTTATGGGCGATCAGGGGATGGCAAGTCTGATGGTGGAGGCCGTTGCCGCGGCAACGCGCCGGTCGAAAGAACTGGCTGGTTAGCCTTTAATTCGGCAAATTTATTCTGATAACGATTGCTGGTGGGCCCGCATGGGTTCCAAGAAATCGCGCAACTTGGCCAAGGCGCGGACTTCCAATTGGCGCACCCGGTCTTTCGACAGGTCGAGATCGCGCGCCAGGGCGGCAAAGGTGCGCTTGGCTTCGGTCAGATAGCGGCTTCGAATTATAAATTCTTCCCGGGCCGGTAGGGCCGCCAGAGCTTTAGCTATCAGTTCGCGTATGTCCCGTCTTTCACTTTCAAAAGCCAGACTGTCTTCCGGTGTCGGGTGGTCGCTCACCAACTGGTCGAGCCAACTTTCGTTACCGTATTCGGTAATTTTGGCGTTCAGCGACTGATCCCGCTGAGTTATGCGGCGCGCTAGGCTTTTAACGTCCGCCGCCGTGGTTTCAAAACGCTCCGCTAGTTTGCTGGACAAGTCGTCACTGAGTGCATCCGCACCCTCCAGTAAATCCGATGTCATCCGCCGCAGATTAAGAAACAACGATTTTTGCGCCGAAGTCGTCGACAACCGGACCAATGACCAGGAACGCACGACGTGATCCTGAATGGAAGCCCGTATCCACCACATGGCGTAGGTGGACAGCCTGACGTCCTTGTCCGGATTAAAACGTTTGACCGCCTGCATCAAGCCGACCATACCTTCCTGAATCAAATCGCTCATGGGGACGCCGGAGCGGCGATAGCCGCGGGCGATTTTAATGACGTAGTTGATGTGACTGGTCACTAAGCGGTCGGTAGCCTCTTTGTCGCCTTTGCCGGCTAGACAGGCGAGTCTGCGCTCCTCCTCCTGATTGAGGTGGGCGAACATTTTATCCCACTTTTTGTTTCTGCCAGTCATTTAGGATATAATCCGCTGCCGATTACAATTCGCGTAAGATAATATACATTCGTATCTAAAAACCCACGAAAAATTACGACATTATCAAATAGCCTCATGTCACAATTTTACGACTTGATCTTTCGGAAATAACGATTCGGGGGTAAAATACCCAGGAGATAAATTAAATAGTCGAAACAAATGGCCAAAAAACCGGATATTCCCTGGCGCATTATTAAAAGCGCACTCAAACTCGGCGAAAAGAACTCGTGGCGGGAGTTGACCCTGATGGATATTGCCAAGCAGGCTAAGGTCTCCGTTGCCGTTCTGGTTGAACATTATCCGTCAAAGACAGCAATTTGGGATGCTTTTGCCCGCCGGATTGACGCCCAAGTCGCAAAATCAGTGAAATCTAATGCTTCAAAAGAACCGAAACGGGACCAGTTATTCGAATTTATCATGACCCGATTCGATGCTTTGGAGCCCCATAAACCTGCGCTCAAGGCAATCTTAGCGGATAGTTTTCCGGGTGACCCGGTGACCAGTCTAACCGGAGCCTGTTCTGTCTTGCGCGCCATGGCCATGACCCTGGAGTTCGCCGGTATTTCCAGTACCGGTCTGAAAGGGTGCCTTAAAACCAAAGGGTTGGCGGCGCTCTATCTACGTTGTTTGCGCGTTTGGCTCGACGACGACAGTGCTGATCTGTCGAAAACTATGGCCATCCTGGATCGCAGTCTCACACGAGCGGAAAAGTTAGCCCAATTTCTCGACCAGCCGAGCTTGCGGCAGCGGTTTTCCGAAACTGCCCGATCCACCTGAGCCCCCCCAGATTAATCCGGATTGTTCATGGCTATTGAGTTCCAGGACTTTGAAAAAGTCGACATAAGGGTAGACATGGTTCCGCGATGCGAGAAATTTCCCCAAAGGCGGAAAGCTTTTTTAAAGCGGTAATGTCAGCCTGGCTCGTAAGCCGCCGGAAGGTGATTCATCCAGATTAATATCGCCGCCGTGACTGCGGATAACGTCCCTGGTAATGGTCAGACCGAGGCCGACGCCACCGGTTTCTGGGTTGCGTGAGTTTTCTAGCCGGTAGAACGGCTTGAAGGCGTCGTCCCGTTGCTCTTCGGGAATACCAGGCCCGTCGTCATCGATCGTAATCTCGATAGAATCACCGCGCTGTCCAGCGCGGACCGACACGTGACTAGCATAGCAGTCGGCATTTTCAACCAAATTCGTTACACATCGTTTGAAGGCATTGGGTTTTACCGGGGCAACAATCTGGCCCTCAGAATGGAGATCAATGGCCGCACCGTTCCGTTTGGCTAGGCCGACAATATCGTTGAGCATGGCGGACAAATCAGTCGATTGCGGCTTTTCATCGCCTTCACCGCGGGCAAAGGCCAAGTAGGCCTCCAGCATATGTTCCATTTCCGTGATGTCATCTTTCAGATCGCCTTTTAAATTCTCAAGATCACCGCCGCCGCGGAGCATTTCTATCTGCAGGCGCATCCGGGTAAGTGGTGTTCGGAGGTCATGAGAAACACCTGACAACATTCCGGTGCGTTGGTTGATCTGGCGCTGAATGCGGTCGCGCATGGCAATAAAAGCCGAGGCGGCGCGGCGCACCTCGGTCGCTCCTTCTGGCTTGAAGCGAGGCGTATCCCGCCCCTTACCGAAATCGTCCGCTGCGGCGGCCAGCTTTCGAATGGGGCGGACCTGATTACGCATGAATATAGTCGCCACGCCGAACAGGATCATCGATGTGCCGACCATCCACAAAACGAATATGTAGGTCGTCGAAGAGAACAAGCGTTTGCGGCTGGCGACGACTTCCAAAACACCTTCCGGCAATTGGACGGAAATCTTCACATGCCGGTCGATAGATTTGCTGTCGATTTTGAAGGGCTTTTTGACCGCTTCATTCATCGACTGGATGATCATGCGGTCGATAATGCCGCCGTTTTGTTCTTTGGGCACGTTGGCCAGAACTTCCCCCTCCAGCAGGCGTGCCTCAATTCCCATGCTGGAGGATGCCAGATCGAAAACGCCGGCCCGGCCTTCCGACGATTTGTTTTGGCCCAAAAGCTGGACAATAGCGGCAATGTCGCCGGAAAATCCGCGCGCCAATTGGCGGCTGACCTTGTTCCAGTGGCTTTCATAAAATACGAGTGCCGAAACAAGCTGAAGCAGGACCAGCGGCGAAACGATAATCAGAATCGATCTGCCGAGAAGGCTTTTGGGAAGAAATCGTTTAATCACCGATGCCAAGTTGCCATTTTCTCCTATCTACGTATTGGTTTATTCTGGACGCAGGATATAACCCTGACCGCGCACGGTTTGGAGATAACGCGGTGTTTTTGGATTGGGTTCTATCTTTTGCCGCAACCGGTTTACTTGGACGTCGATAGTCCTTTCACCACTGCCGAGATCAAGAATCCGGGATAAATCCTCACGGCTGAAAATAGCACCCGGCTTCTCCGCCATGGTTTTAAGCAGCCTGGCTTCGGCTGAAGTCAGGCGAATAAGTTTGTTGTCCCGCCATAGCTCCTCTCGCTCCAGAATGAATACGATATCCCCCATTTTTGCGTCTACGGGCTGTTCATCAAGGTCGCGGGGAACCCGGCGGAGAATGCTGTTGATGCGGAGAAGTAATTCCCTTGGTTCGAAGGGCTTTACCAAATAGTCATCGGCGCCTGCCTCTAGGCCGTTGATGCGTGCCTCGGTTTCGCCCATGGCGGTCAACATTAGAATAGGAACGGTATTGCTCATTGATTTGCTGTTGCGAATCGATGTGGCGAATTCCAACCCATTTTCACCAGGCATCATCAGATCGAGCACGATCAGATCAAAAGCCACGCTGGCCATTTTTGCGCGCGCCGCTGCCGCGTCTTCCGCTGCTGTGACGAGAAACCCTTTGTCGCTCAAAAATTTCTTGAGCAAATCCCGGAGGCGCTGATCGTCGTCAACAACGAGGATATGGGTGTCTTCTCCTAACATCGACGCCACATTTGCGCGAAATTCTTAAAATCGGATTGATCATTGATCATACGGATAAGAACATTTCGAAATCCTTCAACGGCTTCAGGGCCGGCCGCTAAAAATGCTTCGCTGATCCTCTGCCGTTGATCTGCCGAAAGCCGTTGCTCCAAACTGACGCCTTCTTTAGTCAGGGACAGCAGTCTTTGTCGGCGATCCTCCTGTCCTTGATTCTGCTCAATATAACCTTCTCGTATCAATTGGCTTAAGACTCGGGAAAGACTCTGTTTGGTGATCTTTAATATGGTCAGAAGATCGCTGACGGTTATATTGGGATTGCGGCCGACGAAATGAATGACTCGGTGATGGGCGCGGCCAAAATTATGTTCCTTGAGAATGGCGTCCGGCTCGGCGATAAAATCTCGGTAGGCGCAAAGCAAAAGCTCCATGCCGAGGCGTAGTTCATCCTCAGTGTAATCCGGGTCCGTGTTGCCGGCATCACTGCTGCCGCGCGGTGCCTCCATTTTCAATTCTTCCTGATATTTCATCAAATATTTATGTCAGCCTTATTGACATATATGCCAGGGAATGATAGCAAACGCAACATCATTTCCGATAACCGGGGACAATCGAAAGAAAATTACATGTCTAGTGCAGGATTTCATGATCGCGATGGGCTGATCTGGTATGACGGTGAACTCATAGATTGGCGCAGTGCCAATTTCCACGTTTTGAGCCATGCGCTCCATTATGCGTCGAGCGTGTTCGAAGGCGAGCGGGTTTATAGCAGCAATATTTTCAAATTGCGTGAACACACGGATCGACTGATCAATTCCGCCAAAATCATGGGTTTCAAAATCCCCTACAGCGCTGATGAAATTGATGCCGCCTGTATCGAATCTTGTGAAGCCAATGGAATCGTCGATGGATATGTCCGCCCGGTGGCCTGGCGCGGTAGTGAAATGATGGGTGTCTCCGCCCAGGAAACAAAAATTCATCTGGCCATCGCCGTCTGGCCCTGGCCTTCTTATTTCTCACCCGAAGCACGAAACAAGGGGATTAGCCTCAAGACGTCAAGCTGGCGTCGCCCGCCGCCGGAATCAGCCCCGGTACATGCCAAGGCGGCCGGCCTATACATGATCTGCACCATGTCCAAGCACGAGGCGGAGGATTCCGGCTATGACGATGCTCTGATGCTCGACTGGCGCGGCTATGTCGTCGAGGGCACCGGTGCCAACATCTTTCTAATCATGAAGGACGGTAAAATTCATACGCCACCGCCTGACTGTTTCCTCAACGGGATTACCCGGCAGACGGTGATGGAGCTGGCGAAAGAACGGGGCTACGAGTTGGTCGAACGGTACATCAAGCCCGAGGAACTCAAAGACGCCAAGGAAATTTTCGTGACGGGCACGGCTGCTGAGGTGACGCCGGTCGGTAAAATCGATGAACTGGAGTTCACTGTTGGCGACGTTACCCAAACCTTACGGGCCGATTACGAAAAATTGGTCGGTAGAACGGACATCGATACCGATACCCGTGACGGGGATGCTGCGTCTGCAGCGTGACGGGGCGCAAGAATTGACGGCGTTGGCCTGAAATGGCGATCGACCGGCTGAAAACGTCCATTTGGATTCAGGCCCAGACGCGGATTTGCGGGCTCGCCCATATCCCCATCTTTGTGGTCAAGAAAGGCGATCCCGACGCCGGGGTCGTTTTGCTGAAAGTGAGCAGTATGGATGGCTTGTGCCGTCTATATAGCCAGATCAGAGACCCATCAGGCGCGTTGGCCTGGTCGCAGTCGGCCAGCGGCGGCAATCGGTTGAATGATGCCGACGCCGATGCCTATATCGAGAAACAAAAAAAGTACGATCCTGATATTTGGGTGGTCGAAGTGGAAGATCCTAACGGTCTATATCAGCTGGACGGCAAAGAAA
This sequence comes from Rhodospirillaceae bacterium, assembly GCA_002725625.1. Lineage (GTDB taxonomy): Bacteria > Pseudomonadota > Alphaproteobacteria > Rhodospirillales > UBA2165. The sequence goes on from PBQI01000112.1 coordinate 11,088, forward strand.
TGTAGTCCACCCGCGTAAAATTGAATACCAATCTAACGAGCGCCGATTGCCCGGCAAAGCAGATTGCGAGAAGCTTCATACATGCCTATTGATTGGGGGGAAATTGTTCGCTTTCAGTAATTTTGTTGCTGACGTCTCCGGCGGCGACGCGAATTAAATCTGCTCCGGTCCAGAAGCTTCCCAATTGCTTTCCCTGTGGCGCCGGACTAGTGCAAAATGACGAACCGTTGTTCCAGCGGGCCTCCCTTAAATTAACTGATGTTATGGGGGGTACTCTACGTTTGTTCTTTGTCGGTCATGCAACGTTACAGATTGAATCACCGCGAGGTGTTCGGGTTATCACCGACTACAACGACTTTTTCAGGGCCAGCGTATTACCTGACACCGCCCCCGAACAGGCATTGAAAGTTACGGTTTGCTTGATTTCCTGTACCATTTTGTGGCCCCCTATTTTTTATAGTCGGCTATTAAAACACAAAATGGTACTGAATGGCTTTTTTCAAGATCACACTGTCGCGACTATAAAACACCACCCGGATCATCCAGAGCCGTATCCAATAG
>PBQI01000113.1 GCA_002725625.1 Rhodospirillaceae bacterium
CCAAAAGGCATCATGAATCCGGGCAAGGTCGTGGATGGCTTTTGAAGCCCTGAGACTCCCTTCCTGTTCCCGTTCCCGGTCCGGGTGCTACCCAGGCACTGCCGGTCATGAATTTCGCAATCAGCGGTCAGGTCGCGGCGAGTTGCGAAGGGTTCGCCCGCTCCGCGAACATGTTGTCGACGCCGGCTATCAATTCTTCCTCGGAGAAGGGCTTGTCGAGAGCCAGGTCGGCACCGATTCGCCGGGCCGCCTCCAGCGCATTCTCCTTGTGACCGCCCTTGAAGCCGCCGGAGATGGCGATGACCTTGATGTCCGGCCATTTCTCGCGGATGGTCGAGCTGTCGTCGATGATATGAATGTGGTTGTGCTTTTTGTACACGGTTCACCGGCACCTTATGCCGGCGGACTCTTGTGTTCCTGCCCGGCAGTGCTTCCCCTCCTTTAGCCTCGCGGATGCTGGCGATTATATCCAAAGCCGCTTCCGGAATGATATCTATAATTAGAATCCCCAACCCTATCCGTGCATTTCAAGAAGCTGAAAGCGGCTCTTGGAGCAAATCCAGTTTGATAAGAATCGCCAAAGGCAATTTATCAATCACGATACGCTCTAGCGGCTGGCTGATGGCCCGCGCCGCCTTGCGTGCCACGGCCAAGTTGGCCGGCGACGATGATGCCTGGTACCTGCGCGGGAAGGTGATCACCGCTCGGTTTTTCGCCGACCAACACCTTTTGCGGGCGGAAATGCTCGCTGCTCTGTTCATCGAAGGACAAGCTTCCGTCCAAGCCACAAGCGACAGGCATCTGTAGATTTCAAGATTGAATGAAACGAAAATTCGGTGGCCTGGGGTTAACGGCAGGTGGAAAGAGGCTTTTAGCAAGCATAAACAAATCACATACAAAAAAAGAACATAACAGAAATAATGGCCAATGGTTTCAATTTTTTTTCCATTCTTTTGCTTTTTTGTCACTTATTAATAAATAACTTAAGAAACTGACCATTCATCCTTGATTCCCGGGATTTTTTCCCACACCATCATGGGTGATGAGGTAATGGGCAATATTTACCATGAACGGTTTCAACAAATACGTTCTCGGTCAGCTATTGGTGGGAATGATTTTCATCACCGCCGGGTTGACATGCGTGATCTGGCTTATGCAGTCCCTTCGTTTTGTGGAAATGATCGTCAATCGCGGGCTGACGACGGGAACCTTCATTTATTTGACAATCTTGCTGTTGCCAAAATTCCTGTCGATCATCCTGCCGATCGCCATTTTCACGGTGGTTATCTTCGTCTACTCAAAGCTTATCACGGACCGCGAGTTGGTGATTATGAGAGGGGCCGGCTTGAGCCAAACCGCCCTCGCCAAACCGGCCCTGGTTCTCGCCATGCTGGTGGTGATGTTTGGGTATCTGCTCAACTTATATCTTCTGCCGCAGTCTTTCCGGACGTTCCGGGAGCTGCAATGGGATATCCGTTACAGTTTTTCGCATATCCTCTTGCAGGAAGGCACTTTCAACACCGTCTCGAAAGGTATTACCGTCTATCTACGCGAACGCACCAAAGACGGGCAACTTCTTGGTATTCTCGTCCGCGACCAGCGCAACGAGAACAAGCCTTTCACCCTTTTGGCCGAGCGCGGCGCGTTAATGGAGAGCAAGAACGGCTCGCGTGTCATTATGTTCAACGGCAACCGGCAAAACGTCGACCCAAAAACCCGTCAAATGTCCATCCTTTATTTCGACCGCTATATTTTTGAGTTGGATACCCCCAAGGCCGTTGCGGAAAGCCGCTACCGGGAGGCGCGGGAACGGACTCTCAAGGAACTTTTCAACCTGAATAAAGCTGACGTCAATCCCAATGATTACGGGAAATTTGTTGTCGAGAGGCACAAGCGCCTGATTTCCCCTTTCTCTGCCCTCGGCTTTACCTTGGTGGGGCTCGCCTGTCTCATCACCGGAAGTTTCCACCGCCGCAACCAATCCCGCCGTAGCGCTTTTGCGATCACCATCATTGTTTGCCTGCAAGCCGCCGCGTTGGGGCTCGAAAACGCCTGCGCCAAAAACCTGGATTTAGTTCCTCTCATGTATGTAAATGCCATTTTGCCTATTTTCGGCGGATATCTTTTCATGTTGCGAACACCGAGACGGTGGCAAAACGTTCCGGCACTCGCCATGGGCATGCTTTCGCCAAACAACTAGAGAAAACCCATAGGAAACTGACAGCCGTGCGCCTCTCTACCACCATGTCGTTTTATATTGGCCGGAATTTTTTTTCCAGCTTCACGGCCCTGTTCTTGGCATTCGTGATGCTGATTTTTCTAATCGATTTTGTCGAACTGTTGCGCCGCGCCGCTTCCGAACCGACGATCACTTTCGCGATGGTGTTGGAGATGGCATTGTTGAAGCTTCCCTACATGAGTCAGCAGACCTTTCCCTTTGCCGTCCTGTTTGGCGGCATGGTGACTTTCTGGCGTTTGACACGAAACCATGAACTGGTAATCACCCGGGCGGCTGGCATTTCGGCATGGCAGATTTTGTTGCCGGTACTGACCGTGGCGTTTGCTTTAGGCGTCTTTAAGATTATGGTTTTCAACCCTCTCGCCTCGACGACGCTTTCCCGTTTCGAACGTTTGGAAGCGGTGTTGTTGAAGGGACAGAAAAGCCTTCTTGCCATTTCGACGACGGGTTTGTGGCTTCGCCAAGCCAATGAATCCGGCCAATCGGTGGTCCATTCAAAACATATCCTACAGCAAGAAAATGAGGTTGAACTACGTGATGTCGTGGTTTTTATTTACGAAGGCTCCGATCATTTTTTAAAACGCATTGACGCCGAGTATGCCGTGTTGGAGGACGGTTTTTGGCATATGCGCGAAGTTTGGGTCTACAATCCGGAAAAACAATCCAAATTCGAGAAAGAATATTGGCTGGAAACAGATATGACCTTGAACTCGATCCAGGATAATTTCGCGCCGCCAGAGACAATGTCCTTCTGGAATCTTCCTGGTTTCATAAGCACCCTCGAGGCCGCCGGGTTCTCGGCCGTCAGGCACCGGCTTCATTGGCATACGCTTTTGGCGGCGCCGCTATTGATGTGCGCCATGATCCTTATCGCCGCCACTTTCACCCTCCGCCATACCCAGCGAAGGGGAACCGTTTTTATCGTTGCCGGCGGTGTTTTGACCGGTTTTGTCTTGTACTTTTTCTCCGACGTCGTTTTTGCCCTCGGCTTATCCGACAGCATTCCCGTGACCATGGCTGCTTGGACCCCCTCGGGTGTCGCTACATTGCTGGGGTTGGCCATGCTTTTACACCTTGAAGATGGTTAGGCTGTTATGGGCAGGTTTTTCCTCGGCATTTTGGGTATCATTTGTCTATTGGTCGCCGGACCAATATATCCGCCCGCGGTGCAAGCCGCTGACCTTTCTAAAGCCGCCATCCCCATAGAGTTTTCGGCGGACCGACTAAGCTACGATCGCGAGCTTGGCGTTATCACCGCCAGCGGCAACGTGGAAGCCATCCGGGAAGACCGGATTCTTCGGGCCGATACCATTACCTACAACCAAAAAACGGACCTTCTTACCACGACCGGCAACATTACATTTTTGGAGCCGAGCGGTGATGTGATGTTTGCCGAATACATGGAACTGTCCGGCAATATGAAGGACGGCATCATCGAGGATTTACGGTTGGTTTTCAGCGACTCGTCCCGCCTCGCCGCCGCTGGCGCCCGGCGTTCCGGTGGTGTTAAGCTGGATCTGCGCAAAGCCGTTTATTCGCCCTGTAACCTTTGTCCGGACAACCCGGACCGACCACCATTATGGCAAGTCAAGGCAGTCAAGGTGGTCCATGATAAAGGCCGCAAAGTAGTTGAATATTCGGATGCTTGGCTGGAAATTGCCGGCTTTCCCGTCGCCTATACGCCTTACTTTGCCCACCCCGACCCGACGGTCAAACGCCAGAGCGGTTTTCTCATCCCTGACATTGGCAATTCATCGGACTTAGGGTTTGTCGTCAAAGCCCCGTATTTTTTCAACCTCGCCGACAACCAAGACCTCACGTTCACTCCGATATCCACTTCCAAGGAAGGACCTGTGTTAGCGATCGAATACCGGCACTTTTTATTCAATGGCAAATTTGAAGCGGCAGGCAGCTTGACCCATGATTCGGAAGATGACTTGCGCGGCCATATTTTCAGCAAGGGGCGCTTTGATATCGACGAAACATGGAGATGGGGGTTCGACGCCAACCGGGTCAAGGACGATACTTATTTGCGGCGCTATAATTTTGGCGCCGACAAGGACGATACCTTGACCTCTCGTATTTTTGCCGAAGGCTTTCGTAAACGCAATTATTTCTCCGCCGATTCTTATGCATACCAGGGACTGCAAAAGAGCGACGATTCCGGCACGTCCCCTTACGTAATACCAATGCTTGATTACAACCATGTCGGCGAAGCCGGCCGTTTCGGCGGGCGAACCAACCTTGATGTCAGCTTGTTGGCTCTCACCCGTACCGACGCTCCGGACACCCGCCGGCTTTCCGCCAAGGGCGGATGGCAACTGCCATTCCTGGGTCCGTTGGGGGACACCTACACTTTATCGGCGTCGCTGCAAGGCGATATCTATCATGTGGATGATCTGATCGGCGACGGGAGCGAAAATAGGTTCAATGGTGTTTCCGGGCGTCTTCGGCCGGAAGTGGCGCTGGATTGGCGGTTTCCGATCATTAAGGAAGAAGACCCCATTTACCACATAATCGAACCCATCGCCGGCATAATCGTCAGCCCCTATGGCGGCAATTCGGCAAATATCCCAAACGAAGACAGCCGGGATTTTGAATTTGACGATACCAACCTGTTCAGTCACAACCGTTTTACCGGTTTTGATAGGGTCGAAAGCGGGCCGCGCGCCAACTATGGGCTCAAATGGGGAGTTTTCGGCAGCAAAGGGGGGAGCACCACCGTCCTGGTAGGGCAAAGCCTTCGTTTAAAGGATGATTCCACATTTACCAAGGATTCGGGACTCAGTGATCATTTCTCCGATATTGTCGGCAAAGTTCACATCGGCCCGGGAAGTCTATTTGATCTTCTATACCGGACGCGCATCAACAAGGACGACCTGAATTTCCGGCGTAATGAGCTACAGATAAACGCGGGTGTTCCGGCACTCAGTTTCAGTTCCAAATATGTTTTTTTCGACCAGTTGGAAAAAAGTGAATTTCTCGGCCGTGAAGAGATTTTCATGCAGATAAATTCCAGCTTCAACCGGTTTTGGCGTGGCCATATCGGAGGTGTTCGCGACCTCACCGGTGATGGTGGCATGCGTTCGTTGGCGCTCAATTTGACTTACGAAAACGAGTGCCTTGTCTTGTCTGGCACCGCCACCCGGAAATTCTTCGCGGACCGCGATCTGGAACCGACGGATGCCGTTATCTTCCGCGTTTCATTCAAAACTCTGGGCGATGTGAACACAGGTTTCTAGAATAATTATCAAAACCCTGATGGAATCTTGGCTTGATTTGCATGGCGGCTTGTCGCGGGGTCAATGGGGTCCTTGCTCCTTAATCTTCGGTATTTTGTCGCCAGCAATCCGTCCGATGAGGTTACGGCATGATCAGGCGCCGGCATTTTATTAATCGAAACCGCTGCTTTGGAATGCTGGCCTGCGGCCCGGTTCGGGAAACGGCACTTCTCCGAAATCGGCCGGCGGCGGCTCTGTTTGTGGTATTGGCGATGCTTGTTTGCGGCGCCGTCCAGGCCCAGGAAACGTTGCGGATCGCGGCGATCGTTAACGAGGAAGTTATTTCCGCCTACGATCTCGGCACCAGGGTAGACATGTTCTTGGCCTTTTCCCAACAAGATAACAAAGCTGAAATCCGCAGTCGCCTCGCTCCACAGGTTTTGCGCCGCTTGATCGATGAAAAACTGAAAATACAGGAAGCGAAGCGGCTGGGCATTCGTGTCAGCGGAAGCGACATCGAGCGAGGCATTTCCCAGTTGGAACGGCAGAACGACCTTCCCAAGGGTGGTCTGGAAGCTTTCCTAAATCAAAAAGGGATCGCCCGCTCGGTGTTGATCGACCAGGTCGAAGGCGATATCGCCTGGGTCAAAGTTGTCAATCACCGTTTGCGCGTTCAAATCTTTATCAGCGACGAACAAATCGATGAAGCTTTGGCCGAGATCGAGAAAAACAAGGGAAAGCCTGAAATGTTGGTGGCTGAAATTTTGCTGCCCGTGGACAGACCGGAACACGAAAGCGAAATCGGGCTGCTAGCCAGTCGCTTGATTCAGCAGATCAAGGGCGGGACCTCTTTCCAGTCCTTGGCGGGGAATTTTTCGCAAAGCCCGACCGCCGCGGTCGGTGGCGATCTGGGCTGGGTCAAGCAAGGACAACTGGGTGGAAAACTTGACGCCACGTTGAGCAAATTGCAACCGGGACAGATTTCCAACCCCATCCGCACACTGGCCGGCTATTACATTCTCATGTTGCGCGACCGGCGAACCGATCCGGGTGTGGGACCGGGCATGGGATCGGCTGGTACCACCGTTTCTCTTCAGCAACTTTTTATCCCCGCGCCCAAAAACAGTGATCCCGCCGCCCAGGCCGCTCAAAGGGAGTTGGCCATGGCCATGGGCAAAAAAGCAAAAAATTGCCATGACATGAAGAAACTGGGTCAGGAGTCAGGCTCTCCCATGTCAGGCAGCCTGGGGGAGGTCAAAATCGACGCATTGCCAATCGAATTGCGAACCGAGGTGCAAGATCTGCCGGTCAACAAAGCCAGCCGTCCCATCCGCGAAAATGATGGATTTATTGTCCTCATGGTTTGCGAAAGGAAAAAAGATTCCATCTCCGTTCTGCGGAAGAGTGTCAAACAATCGTTGATGAACCAACGCCGGGGTGCTCTCGCGCGGCGCTATTTGCGCGACCTTCATCGCGCCGCTTTCGTGGACGTCAGATTATGATTCCTCCCGTCGCCGGTGGAATGCCATGACCGCCGAGACGAATGGAGGCGAAAAGCCGTTGGCCCTGACCATGGGCGAACCGGCCGGTGTCGGCGCGGAAATCGCCCTCAAGGCCTGGCAAGGCCGGAATGGCGACACGCCCTTTTTTTTTCTTCTTGACGATCCGCCGAGACTCAGGCGCCTGGCCGAACACCTCGGCCTTGAAATCTCCATCCGCGACATTGACTCGCCCGCCCAAGCGGCGTCGGTGTTTTTTTCATGCCTGCCGGTTTTGCCTCACCCCTTGGCCACCGATCCGGTTGCGGGGCAGCCGAATCCCGCCAATGCAAACGCCGTTCAGGGCGCCATCAAAACGGCCGTCCGGCTTGTTCTCTCGGGAGAGGTCGGCGCCGTTGTCACCAACCCCATCGACAAGCGTTGTCTCCATGCCGCCGGTTTCCCCTTTCCCGGCCATACCGAATTCCTGGCCGCCCTCTCCGGGACCAACAGCCGAGCCTTGATGATGCTGGTTAATCCAGAACTGCGGGTGGTCCCGGTCACTGTGCATCTGGGCCTGGATCAAGCTATCAAAAAGCTAAGCACTCGGCATATCGTGGAAACGGCAACAGTCGTGGAAGCCTCGTTGAAACGGGATTTTGGCATTCCCAAGCCCAGGCTGGCGGTGGCCGGTCTTAACCCTCATGCCGGCGAAGGTGGCATCATGGGCGGCGAGGAAGGAGCAATCATCGAGCCCGCCGTCGCCCTGCTGCGGCAACAGGGTATCGATGTTTTCGGCCCGCTATCCCCCGACGCCCTCTTTACGGTTCCGGCGCGCCGACGATACGACGCCGCCATCTGCATGTATCACGACCAGGCCCTGATCCCGGTCAAAGCCATCGGCTTTGATGAGACCGTCAATGTTACTTTGGGCTTGCCGTTCGTGCGCACCTCGCCCGGCCACGGCACCGCACTCGACATCGCTGGCACGGGCCAAGCCAACGCCGCAAGCCTGGTCGCCGCCTTGAACATGGCGGCAGCGATGGCGCGTCGTCGCCATGCCGGCAATTCCTGAGAGCCCGTCCTTGTCGTCGCCTGTCTCTCTGCCTCCCCTGCGCGATGTCATCAAGCGCTTTCGCCTCGGCGCGCGCCGCTCCCTGGGCCAGCATTTTATCCTCGACCTCAATCTTTGCGCGCGCATTACCCGCGCCGCCGGAGATATATTGGCAAGCACCGTCATCGAGATCGGCCCCGGCCCCGGCGGCTTGACGCGGGCTCTATTGGACGCCGGCGCCGCCAAGGTGATCGCGGTGGAACGGGACGAACGTTGCGTCGCCGCCTTGGCGGAGCTTGCCGAGGCCTATCCTGAACGCCTGGAAATTATCGAAGGAGATGCCTTGGAGGCCGATCTGGTCGGTCTTACCGGCCCGCCGCGGTGCATCGTTTCTAATCTGCCCTACAATATCGCCACGCCTTTGTTGATCGGCTGGCTTCAGCATATCGGCGATTTTGAAAGGCTGACGTTGATGTTCCAGCAAGAAGTTGCCGCCCGCCTTGCCGCCCGTCCGGGGACCAGGGAATACGGACGGCTTTCCATCATCACCCAGTGGCTCTGCGATGTCCGCCGTGAATTCAACGTCGACGGCCGCGCCTTCACCCCGCCGCCCAAGGTCGCATCGGCCGTGGTCACTTTAAACCCGCGTCTAAAACCACTGGCCCCGGCCGCCTGGGACGCTTTGGAAACGGTAACCGCCGCCGCCTTCGGCCAGCGCCGTAAAATGCTTAGGGCGAGCCTGAAGCCGCTATGCCTGGATCCGCGAGAACTGGGCATCGATCCGACCAAACGGGCGGGGGAATTGACCGTCGAGGAATTTTGCGCCCTCGCCCGGCGGCATGAACAGGGGCTCTTGTCGCGCTCTTCTTGATACACTCAAGGGCGTCTAAAAAAAGCACGGCCATAATACCATATGTTATATTTGGAGGTCGTATAGATTGTATTTAATGTAACATATGGTGGCAATGTAGTGGTTCCAACGATATACTTATTATATTGCTATATATTATGACTATACCGTATGTAGATGTCTGTTTGTATTTTTATATGAAAATAGCCGTTAATTCTTATTTATCTGAATGGTGGGAATCAGCCATGGGCGAACTTTAGCAACCGGTTGCGTTGACGCCGCTCATCTTCACCGAGGTTTTCAACCGTCGGCTCGCTGAACTGCCGGAACATTGCCGGCCAATCGTCAGACAAGCGATTGAACGGGTCATCTTTGGGCGGATGCCCTGAGGTTATCTGGGAAATGTCGGATTAAGCAAAATTTAATTGTGTTGGTTATGGCATTCAAGCTAACATGTGCTCGGAAACGAAGCCTAGATTATTAATTTGATGGAAATTGGGGCTTCGGATGTCCCAGTTGGACAAGAACTTGGGACTGTATCGGGATGACGGAAGGGTGACGAAACCTGGTCATATCTATCGAATATTATTAACTTAAACTTACATCAAATTTCTATGGTTTCCCCTTGCGTCATTTTATTTTTCTCTTAAATTTCTATGAAGGGAGTGTGACAATATGATGGGTTTGCATGCAATTGTGGTTGAATCGACATTGGGATGTTTCATTGCGATAATGGTGATAGCCTTAATGCCATTTATTTTGATGATATTAGGGGGTACTATTTTTAAGAACGAAGATACCCCTCAATTCCGTGACTTTAAACAGAATTATTTTATCGATGAGGACAGAAAGCCGGGAACTTGAGTTTTCGGTCCTTTTAGATTTTACTTTTTTTGTTAACCCACCGGATTGGGTGACATCTTTTTCCGGCGGCAGCGCCAATAGGCGTCGAGACGTCCGCCACGGCCAGCTCCGCGGCCGTCCGCTTGACCCACCGCCGCGCGTACGGCCCAAGCCCAGGTCCCGGTTCGGCGTTCGTGTCGGCCGGGGCCATCCCTTTTTAGACTATCGGCCAAGCAACCGCATTGCCAGACGGTGGCGGCGGCAATTATGTTCCGGGAGCCTGCCCTTCCGGCAGTGCCCCGAAGCAACAGGAGCCCCGTAAATGGTCGAAATTGGCGGCGTGGCGGTGGACCGCCTGAAGTCTTTCGTCGAACGCATCGAAAGGCTGGAGGAAGAAAAGGCGGCTCTTTCCGCCGATATCCGCGAGGTCTATGGCGAGGCCAAGGGCGCCGGTTTCGACGTCGCCACCCTGCGCCAAGTCGTGCGGATGCGGAAATTGGACCCATCGGATCGCCGCCGCAACGAAGAGTTGCTGGATCTCTATAAACGCGCCCTCGATCTGTGATCGGAAAGGTGGGTTTTCATGCCAGCGGCCTCTTCCGGCAATGCAAAGGCCCGGTCCACGTAAGCGAGCAGGATGTCCATGCTTTCCGCCACCGAAAGGGCCCCGGTATCGATGGTCAAGTCAGCCCGTTGGGGTTTTTCATAAGGGGCCGAGATGCCGGTGAAATCGGGGATTTCCCCACGCCGGGCTTTCACATAGAGGCCCTTGGGATCGCGTTTCTCGCAGGTCTTAAGATCGGCATCGAGGTGGACGGTATGGAAAAGATCGCTGGCCGCGTCACGGGCCGTGCGGCGGTCGCGGCGGTAAGGGGAAATAAAGGCCGAGATGACAATATAGCCGGCATCGGCGAAAAGCGCCGCCACCTCGCCGACACGGCGAATGTTTTCGGTCCGCTCCTCGTGGGAGAATCCGAGATCGGAACTGAGTCCGTGACGGATGTTGTCGCCGTCGAGGACGTAAACCTGATGGCCCTTCTTGAACAGGCGCTGCTCCAGTTCCAAGGCCAAGGTCGTCTTGCCAGATCCCGACAGTCCGGTGAACCAGATCACGCCGCCCTGGTGCCCGTTGGCGCGCCACCGGGTCTCTTTCGCGACCCGGTGCGGGACCTTGGTTATGTTGGTGGATTTGGCATTCATGGGCGGCTCGAACGGTTGCTGGCGGGGCAAGTCTGCTTCCGAGTCCTTTTACGTTCTTTGCCCTTGCGCTGCAAGGAATGTTGATCCTTTAATAATGGCCGCCGGAGGATCTATGTCAGGACAAGACAATGACCGATACCAAACCTAAAATCGCCGTCGTCCTTTCCGGATGCGGTGTTTTCGACGGCGCCGAGATTCATGAATCGGTGCTGACCCTGCTGGCTCTGGATCGCCATGGCGCCGATTATGAGTGCTATGCCCCCAATATGGAACAGGCGCATGTGGTCAACCATCTGAGCGGCGGGGAAACGGCCGAAACGCGTAATGTTTTGGTTGAATCCGCCCGCATCGCCCGTGGCGACATCAAGGATCTCAAGGACTTCGACGCCGGGGCCGTGGACGCGGTAATCTTTCCTGGCGGTTACGGCGCCGCCAAGAACCTTTGCACTTTCGCCATTGACGGCCCCGGGTGCTCCGTCAATGGCGATGTGGAACGGGCCGTGCGCGGCATGGCAGCGGCAAAAAAACCCATCGGCGCCCTTTGCATATCACCGGCGCTGGTGGCGAGAATTCTGGATAACGCCCAAGTGACGATCGGCCAGGACGCCGAAACGGCCACTGCTATCAAGAAAATGGGCGGCAGACACAAACCCGCCGCCCAGGGCGAGATCGTTGTTGATAGGAATCTGGGGCTGGTAACCACGCCTTGTTATATGCTTGGTTCCACCATCAGCCAGGTTGCCGAAGACGCCGAAAACACGGTCAAGGCGGTGCTCGACCTGATCAAGGAAGGCCGCGTGGAGGCATAAGCGGCGTCTCACATCGCCTTGGCATCGCCATGGAAATCGGTGATGACCTTGACGGTCATGGATAGATCATCGCCATATTCAAGAAGCCGGCCATTCTCGCACCACATGAACTCGCTTTTCGCATCGTCGGCGCCAGCCCCAGAAACCACGAAAGGCGGGAACAGGGCGGTGGTTTGGCGGCGCCGGAATTGCTTATCGGGTTTTCAGCCAGTTGGGAACTACTTCCCTGGACAGCATGTCATCGGCGCTCAACCGTTTCCTGACGACGGCGAAATCGCTGCCCCGAACCAAGACTTCGGGAACCAGGGGCCGGGTGTTATAGACGGACGACATGACGGCGCCATAGGCTCCGGCGGTGCGGATGGCCAGCAGGTCGCCGGGCCCGAGCGGCGGCAACAGCCTGTTGGCGGCGAAGGTATCGCCGGTTTCGCAAACGGGCCCGACCACGTCCACTTCCTGGTGCTCGGTTTTGGCGGCGGGTTCCATCACCGTCACGATGTCGTGAAAGGCACCATAGAGCGCCGGGCGCATCAGGTCGTTCATGGCGGCATCGACAACGACAAAACCACGGGTCGCCCCTTCCTTGACATAAAGCACGGAAGTGACGAGGACCCCGGCGTTGCCGGTGATGACCCGGCCCGGCTCCAGGATCAGATGGCAGTCGAGATTGCCGATCACCGACTTGACCATGGCCGCGTACTCGTCGGGCGAGGGCACCGGCTCGTCGCCATAGGGAATGCCGAGACCCCCGCCCAGGTCGAGGTGGCGAATGGCGAGGCCGTCGGCGCGCAACAAGACGATCAGATCGCGCGCCCTGACGAAGGCTTCCCTGAACGGCTCCAGATCCGTCACTTGCGAACCGATATGCACGGCGATGCCAACGATATCGATCCCCGGCATGGTTCTGGCGCGGCTGTAGACCCGGTGGGCCCGTGTCCACTCGATGCCGAATTTATTCTCGGCTTTTCCGGTGCTGATCTTGTCGTGGGTCAGGGCGTCGATATCGGGGTTGACGCGGATGGCGACGGGTGCTCTGACGCCCCTGTCGGTGGCCACTTGCCCGAGGAGTTCCAGTTCGGGCTCCGATTCCACGTTGATCTGAAGAATCCCGGCGTCCAGCGCCGCCGCCAACTCCTCTCCGGTCTTGCCGATGCCGGAAAAGACGATGCGGGAAGCCGGAATGTCCGCCGTCAAGGCGCGCTTGAGTTCGCCTCCGGAAACCACGTCGGCACCGGCTCCGAGGTGGGCGAGGACGCTAATGACGGCGATGTTGGAATTGGCTTTAACCGCATAGCAAACGGTTGCGTCGGCATCGGCGAAGGCGTCGGCGAAAACCCGGTAGTGCCGCTCAATGGTGGCCTGGGAATAACAATAAAACGGCGTTTCCGTTTCCTCGGCGATATGGGCCAAGGAGATGTCCTCGGCGCATAGCCGGCCGTCCCGGTAGACAAAATGATCCATAATCCCGCAATTCCCGCCGTCCGTTACTGGGTCGGGTATTGCCACGGGTGATCGGAGTCATCGGGCCGTTCCGGCGACGACTTGCGCCCGCATGCGGCCAGCGGCGAGGCCAAGGCGAGGATAAGCATGGCAACGGCAATCTTGCGGATCATTTTCATCTGCCCCTTCCCTCCCAATCTACTCTAAAAACCGTTTTCTGGCTTCGGCGGCGGCGCGCCGCACCCTATCTGGCGCGGTGCCGCCGTAACTTTGCCGACTTTTAACCGAATTTTCCACCCCCAGCACCTCAAAAACGCTGTCGTCGATCCTGGCCTCGGCTTTTTGCATCTCGTCCAATGACAGATCCTCCAGCCGGCATCCTTTTTCCTCGGCCCTGGTGACTAGCTGCCCGGCGATCCGGTGGGCCTGGCGAAAGGGGACACCTAAAACCCTAACCAACCAGTCGGCGAGATCGGTGGCGGTGGCATGGCCATGACCCGCCGCTTCGCGCATGCGATCGGCCTCAAAAGTGATGTCCCGCAACATGGCGGCCATGGCGGCGATGCTTAAAGCCAGGGTGTCGGCGGCATCGAAGACCGGCTCCTTGTCTTCCTGCATATCCTTGCCGTAAGCCAGCGGCAGGCCCTTCATGACGACGAGCAAGGCATTGAGGGAGCCTATCACCCGCCCGGCCTTGGCGCGGATCAGTTCGGCGGCGTCGGGATTGCGCTTCTGGGGCATGATCGAACTGCCCGTCGACAGGCTGTCCGGCAAATGGGCAAAAGCGAACCGGTCCGAACACCAGAGGATAATCTCCTCGGCCAGGCGTGACAGATGGACGGCCATGATCGCCGCCAGGGACAGGAATTCCAGCGTGAAATCACGGTCGGACACGGCGTCCATGGAATTGGCCATGGGCCTGTCGAACCCCAGGGCCCGCGCCGTCATCTCCCGGTCGATGGGAAAAGACGTGCCGGCCAGGGCCGCCGCGCCTAATGGACATTCATTGAGCCGGCGGCGGCAATCCCTGAGGCGGCCACGGTCGCGCCCGAACATTTCCACATAGGCCAGCAGATGATGACCGAGGGTCACCGGCTGCGCCGATTGCAAATGGGTCAAGCCGGGCATGACGGCGCCGGCGTGGGCGGAGGCCTGGTCGATGAGCACCGATTGCAGGCCTTTGAGCCCGTCGTCGAGTCCGTCGATGGCGCCGCGCAACCAGAGTTTCAGGTCGGTGGCCACTTGATCGTTGCGCGAACGCGCCGTATGCAGGTGGCCGGCGGCATCAAAGGCCAGTTCGCTCAAACGCGCCTCGACATTCATATGGATGTCTTCCAGGGATCGCTTAAAGGTGAATTGGCCATTACCGATTTCGTGGAGTATTTTGTCGAGACCGTCGGCGATCGCCTCGCCGTCTTTTTCGGATATAATGCCCTGGCTGACCAACATGGCGCAGTGGGCCTTGGAGCCGGCAATGTCGTGAGCGTAGAGGCGCTTGTCGAAATCAACCGATGCGTTGATTTCTTGCATGAGCTCGCAAGGGTCGTCGTTGAACCGGCCGCCCCGAACTATGTTGGTGTTTTTGCCGGTCATGGTGTTGCATCCGGTAATGTTGAATTGATGGTGAACATGTTGCGTTTTGCCTTCGTGGCCGTGGTCTTTCTGGTCATCACTTGGGTGATTGTGGCCATATACCCGTGGCTTGCAAGTGTCGAAAACGAGAAATGCATTCCCGAGGCCGACACATTCGCCAATTTTTTGCCGACGCGGCCGCCGAAACCGGTCCCCGGCGAGGCCTTTTTCGACGCCGCCGGCATGGAGTTTACTCTTGCCGATTATCGGGGCAGGGGCGTGGTCCTGAATTTCTGGGCAACTTGGTGCGCTCCTTGCGTGCGCGAAATGCCGGCGCTTGACCGGTTGCGGGTGAAATTAAGTGGTGGCGGCGCCGAAGTGTTGACGATTTCCGAGGATCACGGCGGCGGCGCCGTCATCAACAAATTTTTTCAAGTCAACAATATCCGGAATCTTCCGGCCCTCATCGACAAACGTGGCGTCATGCTTCGCTCCTTTGTCATCAAGGGACTGCCGACAACCGTCTTGATCGACGCCGAGGGCAAGGAAATCGGCCGTGTCGTCGGCCCCGCCGAATGGGACGGGCCGAAGGTCGCCGCTTTCGCCCGTGGTTGTCTGGCGGCGGCGGGGACGCCTTAAGACATGAACAAGCGCATCAGGATATTCGTGACCTTACTGCCCTTGGCGCTGGTTGTGTCCTGCGCCGGGGACTGGCCCTGGGAAAAGCCGGGCGTCTCCGAAGAACAATGGAGCAAGGACAGGTCGGCCTGCCGCCGCCTCGCCAAGACGTCGGCGGAAAGGGAATACGTGCGCGAGTATATCTATCTTGGCCGCGGCGATTTCGGCACCGCCAACACCTTCCAGACCCGCATGGCCCGTTACGACGCCGGCAAGCGGAGCAATCAACTGTTCGGCGAATGCATGGCCCGGCGGGGCTATGGTCAAATCCGCGGCAAAGGTGGAAAATAGGGTACCTGAATGACGGATCAAGGAATTGCGGCTTTGAACGAAATTTACTCAGGCGACGAAAAACTGGACCGGCTTTTGCAAAAGGCGGGCTCAAGCTGGGGCGCGGCGGCGGTGCGCGACTTGGCGCGGGGCGTTGTCGCGGCGCCCAGGTCCGTTGATCCCGAGGCTTGGATGGCCCTTGTCGCCGAGGCGCCAGGCGATGAACTCGCGGGCCAATTGGCCGCCCTTCATGCCAAAATTTCGCTTTCATTCATGAGCGGGCTTGACGGCGCCGGCGATGCCACCAGGCTCGCGGCCTTGCGCGCCCAAATGAAACGGCTTGCCCTGGACGGATTCATTGTTCCCCGCTTTGACGAACATCAGAACGAATACGTTCCCTTGCAGGCGGAGCGTCTTGCTTGGCTCACCGGTTTCACCGGTTCCGCCGGCCAGGCGGTGGTGCTTTCCGATCGGGCAGCCATTTTCGTGGACGGACGCTACGTTCTGCAGGCGCGGGAGGAAGTGGACGGAGACCTGTTCGAGATCAGGCAACTTCCCGACGAAAAGCCGAGTGATTGGATCGGCGAGCATCTTTCTTCTCCCGGTGTCCGGTTGGGTTACGATCCTTGGCTGCATACGCCAAATCAATTGCGGCCTTTACACGGCGCTTGCGAAAAGGCCGGGGCCAAACTGGCGGTGGTCGAGGAAAATCCGGTGGATGCCGTTTGGAGCGACCGGCCGCCGGCGCCCATAAGCCCCATTGTCGCCTATGATGACGCCGCCGCCGGCTTGGCTTCCGCCGCCAAGCGCCATCAACTGGGTGAAAGTCTCGGCCGGTGGAAACTGGACGTGGCGGTGCTGACGGCGCCCGATTCCATCGCTTGGCTTCTCAATATCCGCGGTGGCGACATGCCGTTCGTGCCGTCGCCCTTGGCCTTCGCCCTCGTTCATGCCGACGGCTCTGTTGATTTGTTCGTCGATCCCCGCAAGCTGACGGCGGGCGTGCGCCGGCATCTAGGCGGCGAGGTGCGCCTTCATGGCATTGAGGTTTTCGGCCCGGCCCTCGGGCGCTTGGGCGAGGCGGGCAAGACCGTGCGCCTGGATGCCGGCGGCGCCCCGGAATGGATTTTCCGCTGCTTACGTGCGGCCGGGGCCAAGCTGTCTCCGGGGGCGGACCCCTGCCAATTGCCGAAGGCCAAAAAGAATCCCGTTGAATTGGCGGGGATTCGCGCCGCCCACCGGCGCGACGGGGCCAAGCTTTGCTGTTTTCTTGCCTGGCTTTCCGCCGAGGCGCCGATGGGCACCATCACCGAGGTGGCGGCGGCGGAGCACCTTGAGGACCGGCGCCGCGAAAATGATTTTTTCCGGGGCCTGAGTTTCGCCACCATCTCGGCCACCGGCGCCAACGGCGCCATCGTCCATTACCGGGTTGGCGAAAAAACCAACCGCCGCCTGGAGCCGGGGTCGCTTTATCTGATCGATTCCGGCGCCCACTACCTGGACGGCACCACCGACGTGACGCGGACGCTGGCCATCGGCGAGCCGACGGCGGAGATGCGCGACCGCTTCACGCGCGTGCTCAAGGGCCATATGGCCCTTGCCACCAGCTGCTTTCCGAAGGGGACCACCGGTTCGCAACTGGATTCCCTGGCCCGCCGGGCGCTGTGGGAAGCGGGCCTGGACTACGATCACGGAACCGGTCACGGGGTCGGCTGTTATTTGAGTGTCCATGAGGGGCCGCAACGTATTTCCAAGCATCCCAGCAAGGTTGCCCTGGAAGCCGGCATGGTCGTCTCCAACGAACCCGGATACTACAAGGCCGGGGCCTATGGTATCCGCATCGAAAATCTATTGGCGGTGACGACGGCGACGGCGGCGCTGGCCCCCGGCGGGGGGGAACGGGAACTTCTCGGCTTTGAAACCCTGACCTTGGCCCCCATCGACCTCAATCTTGTCGAGGCGTCGATGCTGACGGCCAAGGAAATTGCCTGGCTCGACGCCTATCACGCCCGCGTCAAGGATGAACTGGCACCGCTTGTCGATGAAAAAACCCTGGCCTGGCTCGGCAAGGAGACAGGGGCGGTGGGGTCAATGGAGTGACGCGTTTCCCATGCGCTGCCGACGGGCGCTTGCCCGGCAGCAATTAGCGGGGGTCTAGCCGGCTTTCTCCCCGGCCTTTTCGTTCTTGTCGCCGGTTTCTTCCGTTTCTTCTTTTTCAGCGGCGGCTTCCTCGCCGGCTTCGGCTTTCACCCCCGCCGCCTTTTCGGGCCCTTGCCTGGCCGCGGTTTCCACGGCGGCGTCCTCCATCAGTTCCTCGGCGGAAGGAGCGGCGCCTTCCTCGAAGACCTTCTCGGCTTCCAGGGCGGCCTTCCGGGCGGCTTCTCCCTCGGCTATTCTTTCTTCCTCGTCGCTGCTGATGATGGCCTTGCCGGTTTTCGCCTGGAGCTTGGCCTCTTCTTCCGAGCGGGCGACGTTGGCGATGACATTGACCGAAAATTCCGAATGCAGGCCAATGCGGATCTTGTGCAGACCGAGGGCCTTGATCGGTTGCGCCAGTTTCACCTGCTGGCGGCTGATGGTGAATCCGGTTGCCGTTATTTCGCCGGCGATGTCGCGGGTGTTGACCGAGCCGTAAAGCTGGCCCGTGTCGCCGGCCTGGCGGATCAGCAGCACCGTCAGTCCATCTAGCTTGGCACCGATCTTCTCGGCTTCTGATTTGTGTTCCAGGTTGGCGGCTTCCAACTGATGGCGCTGCTCCTCGAAATGGCTGCGATTTTTTTCAGTGGCGCGCAATGCCTTGTTTTGAGGGATCAGGTAATTGCGGGCAAACCCTGGCCTGACGTTGACCACGTCGCCCATCATGCCAAGATTCTCCACGCGTTCCAAAAGGATGACTTCCATCACTTATTCTCCTTGTCGGGGCCGGCAAAACGCCGCTGCAGTCCGACCCATTGTTCGGCCAAGCCAATTCCGGCAACAGCCAAAACCATCCAGCCGGAAAATAACAAAATAAAATAAAAAAACATCAACAAAGCCCTTGGGTAAGGTGCTCGTCCAACCGCCATGTGAACAATGGACAGGCCCAGGAAAAAAAACGGAACAGCCAAAATAACCGCAAGGTTGCGGCCGATATACTCCATTTGCCCAGAGCCAATCAATGCCACGGTGGCGGCGCCGACGATAAGCCAAGACATCCAATGGGGCAGCGCCAGGCAGGAGAAAGAGTCCTTTGGCCTCAAATTCCGTTTGAAGCGGACCAGGATAGCTTGCGCGGCCGCTCCATTGGCCACCGTCAGCATAACCCAGGACGTTCCCACCACGCCGGGGAATAACGGCGTCAGCAAGGCCACCCACTGCTGGCGATCGGCTTCCGGCACCAATGGCGCAACGGCGGTAAAGGCGTCGTTCAGGTGGATAATAACCGCTTTATCAACTCCGATTCCAAAACTCCACAGGCTTGTCGCCGAGGCGACCAGGAATACCGCCGCCGCCAGGACCGCCAGCCAACTCAAAATCCAGCCGGCGGTAAACCACAACCGGGTGCCGCCGGCGCCCTGTTTTTGAATAAAAGCCAATTGGGCGACGAGCCAGGTGGGGAGGACGAAAATCAAACCATAAAAGCCGGCCGCCAACAGGCCGGCCGTCAGTCCGGCGGTGAAGATCCCGCCGGCGCCGGCTACCGTTGCCGCCGTCGGACCCAGTCCCAGCCCGGCCAGCAATAAAGGCAGGGGCGCCAGGTAGACGAGGAACCAACTTCCCGGGGAACCGCCCATAAAGGCCATGGCGGCGAACACGCTCAACACGCCACTGGCCAAGGCAATCAACCAGTCCCTGGACATCTTGTTTCCTCTGTTTGCGTTACCGCTCCCGCGCCACGAAGTCACGCGCGGCCTTCGGCGCTGCTGTTTTCGGGTATTGGTTTATTTGACGATATAAGGGATCAGGGCGAGGTAACGGGCTCGCTTGATCGCCGTCGTCAATTCACGTTGCTTCTTGCCGGAAACCGCGGTGATGCGGCTGGGAACGATCTTGCCGCGTTCGGAAATGTAACGCTGCAAAAGACGCACGTCCTTGTAATCGATTTTCGGCGCCTTATCGTTGGAAAAGGGGCAGGTTTTGGGGCGCCGTAAAAAAGGCCGCCGCCTTTTGCCGCCGCTCTCCGGGGCACCGGATTTTTGCCGTGGAGACCTCATTGGTCATCTCCCTGAACGGTCTTGTTGTCATTGCTGTCGCCATCACCATCGCCATCGCTGCTGTCGCCGCCATTGTAACCTGGGCGTTTATCCCTGAAGGACGCGCTTTGCATCATCAACGAAGGTTCCGTTGCCAGTTCGTCCACCTTCAGGGTGAGATATCGCAATATGTACTCATGCAGGCGCATTTGCCGTTCCATTTCCTCAACGGTGGTGGCTGGCGCCTCGATGTTGAGAAGAATGTAATAACCCTTGCGGTTTTTCTTTATCCTGTAGGCCAGGGTACGCAAGCCCCAGTTTTCCCGGCTGGCGACCTTGCCGCCATTTTCTTCGATCGACTTGCAAAAGTCATCGGCCAGGGCGTCGGCCTGGGATGCCGAGATATCCTGACGCGCGATGAACACGCTTTCGTAAAAAGACATTTGACTAAATCTCCCTTAGGCTTTTCTCAGCCCGCTCCGAGGAAACCGTCGCGGGTATAGCCGGGCCACCCCCAGCAGGAAGAAGAAAGCGCGGAACTATACACGGATGAATCCCGAAGGCAAGGTGATAGAGGCCAGTGGAGGATTCCAGGACCGATCGGCCGCTCCCCGTGCTTGACAGACGGTTCTTTGCCGCTATGACTTTTCAGCCTTTCTTCATGGCGACCCAGGATGGGCTATCAAGAGATGACGCGTGCATTTATTTTTCCGGGCCAGGGGAGCCAGGCCGTCGGCATGGGCAAGGAATTGGCGGCGGTTTTTCCTGCCGCTAGGCAGGTCTTCGATGAAGTGGACGAGTCCTTGAAGCAGAACCTCAGGCGGCTGATGTTCGAAGGCCCGCAAGAGGATCTCATGCTGACAGAAAATGCCCAGCCCGCCATGATGGCGGCGAGCATGGCGGTGATGGCCGTCATCAAAAAGGAAGGTGGGGTCGAGCCCCGCCAAATCTGCCGGTTCGTCGCCGGCCACTCCTTGGGCGAGTACACGGCCTTGACGGCGGCCGGAGCCTTGTCCCTGAGCGACGCCGCGGGACTGCTCAAAACGCGCGGGCGGGCCATGCAAGACGCGGTGCCGGTTGGCGAAGGGGCGATGGCGGCGCTGATCGGTCTCGGCCTTGACGAGGCCCGGGCCGTTGCCCTGGATGCGGCCCAGGGCGATGTTTGCGAAGTCGCCAACGACAACACGCCGGGGCAGGTGGTCCTCAGCGGCGGCCGCGCCGCCATCGAGCGGGCTCTCGAAATCGCCTCCGAGCGTGGCGCCAGGCGATGCGTCTTGCTGCCGGTCAGCGCCCCTTTTCATTGCGCCCTGATGGCGCCGGCGGCCGAGGCCGTGGCCGAGGCCCTGGACGGGATCACGATCTCGGACCCAATGGTGACACTGATCGCCAACGTAACCGCCGGGCCGGTGGAAGATGTCGCCGAAATTCACCGTCTGCTTGTCGAGCAAGTGACTGCCATGGTGCGCTGGCGCGAAAGCGTGCTTTACATGTTGGACAAGGGCGTCGATAGCCTGATCGAGGTCGGCGCCGGCAAGGTGCTGACCGGCCTTGTCAGGCGTATCAACAGCGATCTGACCGGTATTGCCGTGACGGCGCCGGACGAAATCGAGGCATTCTTGAAAACCCTATAATAGAGTCTGTCTCAAGGCGTCTTGATTGTTTTGGCAGGGAAGGATGGGCAAACCATGTCTGATTTGAACGGAAAAACGGCTTTGGTGACGGGCGCTTCGGGCGGCATAGGCGGCGCCATCGCCCGGGCGCTGCATGTCCGCAAGGCGACCGTCGCCCTGTCGGGGACGCGGACCGATGCCCTTCGTGCCCTGGCCGATGATTTGCAAGAGCGCGTCCACGTGATTCCTTGCGATCTGGCCGATCCAGAGGGCGCCGCAACCTTGCTTCGGGATGCCGCCAAGGCGATGGACGGTGTCGATATTCTCATCAACAATGCCGGAATGACTTGCGACAGTCTGGCCATGCGGATGTCGGACGAAGATTGGCGGAAAGTCTTGGACGTCAATCTGACGGCGGCTTTCCGATTGTCCCGCGCCGCCCTCAAGGGGATGGTCAAAAAACGATGGGGGCGGATCGTCGCCATCACTTCCGTCGTCGGGGTGACGGGAAACCCCGGCCAAGCCAATTACGCCGCTTCCAAGGCGGGACTCATCGGCTTGATCAAGTCCGTGGCCCGGGAAGTGGCGGCAAGAGGAATCACCGTCAATTGCGTGGCGCCGGGTTTCATCGCCACGCCGATGACGGAATCGCTCACCGATGATCAGAAAGAAAATCTTCTGAAGATGATTCCCGGCGGCCGTTTCGGTACCG
>PBQI01000114.1 GCA_002725625.1 Rhodospirillaceae bacterium
AAGAGTGATGCCGTTGTCGGCGTACCACTGTTCGTCGTTGAGCATGATCTCGTCAAAGCTCTTCTCGCCGGCAAGGATCGGCGACAGCATGATCCGGTTGTAATTGCCGTGGGGTTCGGCCCCGAAAACGGTGATGTCATAAAGGTCCGGAGCCAGCTTGAGCAACTCCTCGACGGTCCGCATGCCGGCCATGCCGTTTCCGACAACGATGAGTTTTTGTTTTATTATGGGTGGCCCTCCTGTTACGAACAGCTCCGGTTGGCGCGGCGACTATGTGCTACTCGGCACCCCACCGGCAGCTCTTTACCCGCAAGGAGCGGGCCAATTGACGGCCGCGATAAGAGTTCTGTAAATTTATTCATATTATCAGTTGGATATGGAAATATGCGCTGAAAACAGAGATGGCGGAGCAACAGTGGTGCCGATAAATCTGCACAATAAGTGGGCATGCTATGGGAGTGCCTATTTATTGTGCATTTTCAGGAATCCTGTTTCGGCTATCCGTCCGCAGGTGGAAATAGGGAGGTAAAGTGGATGCTCAGCTGAACCATATGAAAACATTATAATTTTCGACATTTAGATATATTCTTTACCCACCAACGACATACGCTTACATCGCTCCAACACACCTACGCGACATTCAGATTGACGACTAAAAGTGGGAAACGGGCGTCCATGAGAGCGTTGGCGATGCAGATGGGGATAAATAAACAAAACTGTCGCGATGTGAATGACAAGCGTATTTCTAACGCTGGGGTGTGTGTAGGTCTCAGTTCATACCTTCACCCTCTTGTCCCCGTTCATCTCTGCTTTGGCTGACGTAACAGAAAATGCCCGCGTCATTGACGGCGACACAATCCACGTAGGACGCCAATGATGGCCAGCATCCGGCGGCGGTCGTCATCGGTGAGCGGCAGATAGCGCATCAAAGTCCCGCGACGTACTCGCCGTAGGCGTCGGCGTCCATGAGATCGTCAAGATCGGCCGGATCGGCGAGAGCGATTTTGAAAAGCCAGCCCTTGCCCAGGGGGCTAATGTTAATCTGGGCTGGATCGCCAGCAAGGATTTTGTTGACCTCCGTGATCTCGCCGGAGACCGGGGCGTAAGTCTCGCTCGCCGCCTTGACCGATTCGATCACCGCCGCTTCGGTGCCTTTGTTCAATCGCCGGCCCACTTCCGGCAATTCGACGAAAACCACGTCGCCCAATTGGCCCTGGGCATAATCGGTGATCCCGACGGTGCCGACGCCGTCCACGACGCCGATCCACTCATGTGATTGGCTGTATTTCACCTTCGCCATGGCCTCCTCCTTTCTTCAACCTCTAAAATAGCGGTGTTCGACAAAAGCCAACCGCGCCACCTTGGCCGCAAGGACTTGGCCGCGGACCAAAAAGTTGACAGCCTTGCCGGGTTGCGCCGGCTCCAAGTTGACGTAGCCCATGGCGACCGGGCCCCCCACGGTCGGGCCGTAGCCGCCGCGGTCGTTGGTCAAGAGGGTGTAGGTTGTCTTGCCGGCGGACAATCCTTGGATGTCGCCGGGGATCAAGGTTTCAAAAACGGCCGCCACGTTCTCTCCGCGCAGGATTGCCTGCCCCATGTGAGAAACATCGAACAGCGACGCGCTTTCGCGGGTGTGCAGGTGCTCGGCGACGATGCTTTCATACTGCAACGGCAACTCATAGCCAGCGAAAGACATCATCTTGGCGCCCAGTTCCCGGTGCAGGGAATAAAGGGGGGTCCGATTAAGTTCCTGGTCCTGGGGATCGGTCACTCGGTCCTCCAACAAGGTCAACGTCCTGACCGGCCAGGCGTTCAGCCGGCAGGCGCCCCATCTGTCTTGGAACCTGAAAGATTCCCCGGAAAACTTCTGATCCGGATTACCCCATCGGTGAGGCGACGGCCGCGCCGCCGCCTACTTTCCAGAGCCTCATTATTCCGCGGTCCCTTTGCCTGAGAGTTTCCGGGGCGGTTGCTCCTTCGGCGCTGGTCGAAAACCATTGTTCCCGACCGGTCTCTCCCGCGGAGGTCAACTGAGGTACAAATATCAGTCGCCGTTTGGGATACCACTTCTGGCGTTCCCTGAACGCGGCCAGTTTAATGTCTCCCGAAAGAAGGTCAATAACCACGGGGGAGGGGGAAACCGGTTACCGCACCTTACCGACGCGATGCCGGCGGTTATATTCAAGTTGTTCCTGGGAAAGCTGAAAACCGATAAAAATTTTAAATTGCCTTCCGTCCTGCTCGGCAGTGAGGGGAATGTCGAGAGTTATCTTTTCGTCCTCGGCGAGGACGTGGGTCCGGTTTCCGGAAAACTCAACGGGAAAGCGGAAAAATTCCTTTTGCAGGATTTTGAGTTGCTCATCGGTAATACTGACGAAATAGTCAAACGCCATTTTGCGGCTATCGGCGGCGGGACCAATCTCGGCTCCGATCATCAAGCTAAAATTGACCGTCAGCAAGCCTCCTCCGATATCCTTGTCGAAATCGTACCCGCACTCGGTGGCGAGAATATCCCTGATCTCTCCCTTATGGGTGACATCGATGATATCCCGACCCTGGCCGTCCCGGAAAAGGGTGGTCGAAGCGGCATCGGCCAGAATATTGATGGTCGGGCAGTAAAAAGGCCGGTTTTCAAATTCCAAGAACGAGCAACCGGTCACTAATATCGCCACCGTCAGAATCCAAAACCTGGGCAGGGACAGACCGGGGGAAGCCGAGGTTTCGGAGCTGGTTGCGAAGGAAGTCACAATGACGAATGGGTGCCGTCGCAGAAAGGGGGAGTTTTGATCGCCTTGCAGCCGCAAAAGCTCAGGGCCGTCGATTTCTCGGCTGTGTAGACCAGGGGCTTCATCCCGACTTCCTTATGGACGCCGTCGCACCAAGGCTGTTTTTTGCTGCGGCCGCAGGTACACCAATAATATTCCTCGCCGGCCTCGACCTCAACGTCGTAAGGGCCTTTCCGAGCCATGACGGGTCCGTTCATGTTTCTTCTCTCGCGACGCCACCGCCGATTTGCCGCCAACCTCGATGGACTTTAGATGACGGCGACAGCGGCGACAAGTTTACTTATCGGAGAGTGCCCCGACATCGATCAAACCGACCATGGTGGCAGCGAGCTTACTCAAAATGCACGCCCGTCCACAAACATTGTTGACGCTCTCGGCCAGCGCCAAGCCGACGAGAACGGCGGTGAAAAAGCCGATTGCAGAGGCCTGGAAATGAAAACAGCTGTCCATAATGAAAATATCGCGCCAGCGAGCCGGGCTGGCAAGATGTCCTTTGCCGACTCGGCCCTTGCCAGGAAAAGCCATGTTCCGTAAGAACCAGGGGAATACCCAAGCCAAGCAATGGAACCACCGCGGGTGTTTCATGGCCGTTTACACCGAAGTGAACGACGAGGACCTAATCGCCTTTGCCGCCGAATACGATATCGGCGAGGTCGTCGCCTGCAAGGGCATCGCCGAGGGAATTGAGAATTCCAACTTCCTGCTGACGACGGAAACCGGTCCCTACATTCTGACCCTTTACGAAAAGCGGGTGAAGCGAAAAGACTTGCCGTTTTTTCTTGGGCTCATGGAACATTTGTCATCGTCGTCGGTACCCTGTCCGACCCCGCTCCGGGGCCGCGACGGCAAAAACTTGCGCAGCTTGAGCGGCCGTCCCGCCGCCATCGTCTCCTTTCTCGAAGGCATGTGGGCGCGGCGCGTCACTCCCAGGCACTGTGACTTGCTGGGCGAGGCGATGGCCCGCCTGCACCTGGCCGGAGCCGACTTTCGGCGGATCCGCGCCAACGACTTTTCAGTCGGCGCCTGGCGGGCGCTGCTCAAGGCCTCGGCTGGGCGCGCCGACGAGATCCAGCCGGGGCTGGCCCGGGAGCTGGCGGCGGAATTGCAAGAGCTGGAATCCGGCTGGCCACGAGAGCATGGCCAGAACAGTCCGCCCAGGGGGATCATCCACGCCGACCTGTTTCCCGACAATGTCTTCTTTCGGAGCAACAGGCTTTCCGGCTTCATTGATTTCTATTTCGCCTGTACGGATTTCTTCGCCTATGATCTGGCCATCTGCCTCAATGCCTGGTGTTTCGAGGACGAGCGCAGCTTCAACATCACCAAGGCCAGACACATGCTGAGCGCTTACCGCAAGGTCCGTGATTTATCAGCCGCCGAATTGGCCGCCCTGCCCATATTCGCCCGCGGCGCCGCTCTACGGTTTTTGCTGACCCGGCTTTACGATTGGCTGAACAAACCCGCCGCCGCCTTGGTGACGCCTAAAAATCCCCTCGAATATCTTGAAAAGTTACGCTTCCACCGGGGTGTCCGCGATCCCGGCGCCTATGGATTGGATTGACCCCATGGCCGGCGTTGATGACGGCAGTGTCGAACTGTTCACTGATGGCGCCTGTTCGGGCAACCCTGGTCCCGGCGGCTGGGGCGTGCTGCTGCGTTGGAAAGGGCATGAAAAAGAGCTTTCCGGCGGCGAACCCGAAACAACCAACAACCGCATGGAACTGATGGCCGCCATTCAAGGCCTTGAGGCCTTGAAGCGAGGCGTCAAGGCGAGCCTCCACACCGATAGCCTCTATGTCCGCGACGGCATCACCCAGTGGATTGAAAACTGGAAGAAGAACGGCTGGAAGACGGCGCGCAAAAAGCCGGTCAAGAACGCCGATCTGTGGCGGCTCCTGGACCGGGCGCTGGCCAGACACGAGGTGGAATGGCGCTGGCTCAAGGGCCACGCCGGCCACCCCGACAATGAACGCGCCGACGCCCTGGCCCGCCGAGGCGTGGAAAAAGCGCGATAAGAGAAGCGAAAGGGCTCTCTTCGTGGCGAAACGATGTGCTAACCTTCGCCAACCCGGAAGAGAACCGAACGAACAAAACCAACATGCAAAAAACGGGGGAAAAGATGCGCCATGATTCCCCCGGAACCCCCTTCGATACCGCCATGCGTCTGCTTGCTATCTTGATCGTTTGTTGCCTGCTTTCGACCCCGACCATGGCCGGGCAGCGCTATACGTCCTGGTCCAACCCGGAGCGCCCGGCCAGCGGCCAAGCGGACAGGCAATCCGAGCACCTCCAGGAATTCATCGACCGCTTGAAGGCTTTGATCGACAGTGCCGATAAATCACGCGCCGCCGACCCTATGTTCCTGCGCGATTTGCGCGATCTTGCCGGCGGCTATGACCGGCCGTGGCGAAAACTTCTTCTTAACGAAGATTTCGGCGATGGCGACTTCACCGCCAATCCGCCCTGGACGGTCACCGCCGGGCGTTATCAAATTGAAAAAAGCTGGGGACTGCGCGCCATCCTTGAACCCTCGAAGGGGCAATCCTCCGGCAATCAAAAAAGAGAGAAAGTTTCCGGCCGCGACGTCGCCCTCGCCTTTCTTGGCGCTGTCCTCGACAAAGCCGTCCAGCAACCGGACTCCGGCCAGCGAACGGGAGCCACGGGCACGGCCGAAGAACCCGCCTTCAACGCCATTCACACGGCCGTTCCGATCAGCAATGCCTTTGCCATCGAATTAGAGTTGAGCTCATGGAAGGACCAGGGAGGCTTCGAGATCGGCCCCTATCAAGGCGCCGCCAGGACGAACGGTTACCGTCTGGCCTATAGGCCCGGCGTTCGCCTTGAATTGCTGCGGGCCACGAGGCAGGGCTCCAGCGTCATGGAGATCTCGACGAAGCCGCTCCAATTCGAGGACCAGAAAGTCCACCGCGTGGAGTGGACCCGGCGCGCCGACGGCGGCATGACCGTTACGGTCGACGATGAAGAGATTTTCAGCTTGCTCGACCGTTCGTTCAAGGTCCCTTTCGACGGCCTGATGGTGGTCAACCGGGGCGGCGATATCATCCTCAAACGGGTCACCATTTTTGGTGTCGAAGCGCCCTAAGCATTAATCCGAACGCACATTCGCTACCGACGTTTTAGGGCGCCGACAGCCTTTAACCTTTATATGCCGTGACATAACTCTAATATATGTAAAATAATGTCCCTAATCGCGGTTTTGAAGGTACTTTTCGTTCTCGCATTGGCCAGCACCGTGGCGGTGTTGTTCATAGGCATCATTACAATGAGCCGGGGCGGCGAATTCAATGCCCGTTACGGCAATCTTTTGATGCGCCTGCGGGTCATCATGCAAGGGGTAGCGGTGGCTTTTTTCGCCCTGCTGATGCTGGTGATATATAGCGGCGGTTAGAGCATGGTCAAACTGACGCGAATCTATACCGGTGGGGGGGACGGCGGCGAGACCTCCTTAGCCAGCGGCCAGAAGGTCCCAAAGCATAACCTGCGGATCGCCGCCGTCGGCACCATCGATGAGGCCAACGCCTTCATAGGTTGCGCGCGGCGCCATGCCGAGGGCAAGGCGGTGGCGATGCTGGCGCGGATTCAGAACGACCTCTTCGATTTGGGCGCCGAACTCAGCAGGGCCGATGCCGATATGACTTCCGACCGCTCCAGGAGCCTTGGCGGGATTTACGTCAAACGCCTGGAAGACGAGATCGATGCCTTGAACGCCGAGTTGAAGCCGCTAGGGTCTTTTATCCTGCCGGGCGGCTCGGCGGCATCCGCCGAACTCCACCTGGCGAGAACGGTGGTCCGCCGGGCCGAGCGCCTGATCACCGATTTGGACCGGAGCGAGCCCATCAACCCGCAAGTTCTTCGCTACGTCAACCGGCTTTCCGACCACCTTTTCGTCCTTGCCCGCCACCTCAATGACGACGGCGAAGCCGATGAGCTCTGGCGCCCT
The DNA here is from genome assembly GCA_002725625.1 of Rhodospirillaceae bacterium. Taxonomy (GTDB): domain Bacteria; phylum Pseudomonadota; class Alphaproteobacteria; order Rhodospirillales; family UBA2165. The sequence continues at coordinate 6,748 of PBQI01000114.1, forward strand.
CGCGCCAATCATTAGAGTATTTTCTAAAACGCCAAGATCCTTGCGCTTTGGAAAAGACGCGAAGCGTTACTTTCTCGATAAATTATGGACGTTGGAGCGTTCATAGAGTTGAATGGAGCATTAAGGGCAATTTACTTTCCTGGTCAATCACGGGTCTTTCATGAAAGTCCTTGTCGCCGTCAAGCGGGTCATCGACTACAACGTCAAGATTCGCGTCAAATCCGACAACTCGGGCGTCGAGGCAGCAAACGTCAAAATGTCCATGAACCCCTTCGACGAGATTGCCGTCGAGGCCGCCATTCTCCTCAAGGAAGCCGGCAGCGTGGATGAGGCGGCGGTTATTTCGATCGGTCCGACCCGCTGCAAGGAAACCATTCGCACCGCCCTTGCCATGGGTATCGACCGCGGTATCCACGTAGAGACGGATGCCAGAATCGAGCCTCTCGCGGTAGCCAAAATACTTAAAATAGTGGCCGACAAAGAGGCGCCTGATCTGGTGCTGATGGGCAAGCAGGCCATCGATGACGACAGCAATCAGACGGGCCAGATGCTGGCGGCTTTTCTCGGCTGGGCACAGGGCTGTTTTGTATCAAAACTCGATATCGCCGGCGATCGCGCCACAGTCACCCGCGAAGTTGATGGCGGGCGGGAAACGAACGTTCTCAAGATGCCGGCGGTGGTGACTACCGATCTCCGTCTCAATGTCCCGCGCTACGCCACACTGCCCAATATCATGAAAGCCAAGAAAAAACCCATCGACACCCTATGCCCCGAAGATTTGGGCGTCGACATCGGCCCCCGATTAACCATCCGGAGCGTGATCGAACCGCCCCGGCGAGATGCCGGCGTCATTGTCGGCGGCGTTTCCGAACTGGTCGACAAACTCAGGAACGAAGCCAAGGTAATCCAATGACGGCGCTGGTCCTGGCCGAGCACGACAACGCCTCGCTCAAGCCCTCGACCCTGAACACGGTCGCGGCGGCGGCGAAACTGGGCAGAGTCACGGTTTTGGTTGCCGGTGAAGGCTGCCGCCCCGTTGCCGAAGCCGCTGCCAAAATCACCGGCGTCGGCAAGGTATTGTTGGCCGAGGCAGCCGAATACGCGCATGGCCTGGCCGAGAATCTGGCCCCATTGCTGGCCGGGCTGGCCGCTAATTACAGTCATATGTTGGCTCCCGCCACCACCTTCGGAAAAAATGTCATGCCGAGGCTGGCGGCGCTGCTGGATGTCCAGCAAGTCTCCGACATCAGCGGTATCGAGGCAGCGGACACTTTCATCCGCCCTATTTATGCCGGCAATGCCTTGGAGACGGTGCAAGCGGGGGATTCGATCAAGGTCATCACTGTCCGCTGCACCGCCTTTCCCGCCGCCGAGGAAACCGCAGCCAACGCCGCCATCGAAGAGATTACGGCAACCGGAGACAGCGGTCTCACCACCTTCGTCAATCTGGAGCAGACCAAATCCGAGCGCCCCGACCTGACCAGCGCCCGGGTCGTTCTTTCCGGTGGCCGGGGGATGGCAAAGGCCGAAAACTTTGCCCTTTTAGGAACAATCGCCGACCAACTGGGGGCCGCGATCGGCGCCTCGCGAGCCGCCGTCGACGCCGGTTTTGTCCCCAACGACTGCCAAGTTGGCCAAACCGGCAAGGTGGTGGCGCCAGACCTTTACATTGCCGTCGGCATCTCGGGCGCCATCCAGCATTTGGCGGGCATGAAGGACAGCAGGGTCATCGTCGCCATCAACAAAGATGAAGAAGCGCCGATTTTTCAGGTCGCCGATTACGGCCTCGTGGCGGATTTGTTCGACGTCTTGCCAGAGTTGTCGAAAGAATTGGAAAAATAGTTCCGGCCAACGACTAGGCGGCAATAGTGCTAAGGAAAAGACATGTCAAAAAGAATCAAGAAAATCGGCATCATCGGCGCCGGTCAAATGGGCAACGGCATCGCCCATATCTGTGCTCTCGCCGGTTTTAGCGTCTACCTTGTCGATGTCGGCAAGGAGCAACTGGCCAAGGCGACGGTGACCATCGGCGGCAACCTCGACCGCCAAGTACGCAAAAAGACCATCAAGGCGAAGGATAAAAGCGCCGCCATGAAGCGCATCAAGACCGGCCTCAAATATGACGGCTTGAAAAACTGCGACCTGGTCATCGAAGCCGCCACCGAGGACGAACAAGTCAAGAAAGACATTTACAAACAGCTATGTCCGCTGTTGAAGCCGAGCACTATCCTCGCTTCCAACACCTCTTCCATTTCGATTACCCGGATGGCCGCCCATACCGACCGGCCAGAGCAGTACGTCGGCATGCATTTCATGAACCCGGTGCCATTGATGGAACTGGTGGAGTTGATCCGGGGCATCGCCACCGACGAGAAAACCTATCGGTGCTGTCGCGAGTTTATCGAAAAATTAGGCAAGAAGCCGGTCAATGCCGAGGATTTTCCGGCTTTCATCGTCAACCGAATCTTACTGCCGATGATCAACGAAGCCATCTATACCCTTTACGAAGGGGTCGGTTCGGTGGAGGCCATCGACATCGCCATGAAGCTGGGAACCCACCATCCCATGGGACCCCTGGAGCTTGCCGACTTCATCGGTCTCGATGTCTGCCTAGCCGTCATGAATGTGCTGCATGAAGGTTTGGCGGATAGCAAGTACCGCCCTTGCCCGCTGCTTGTGAAATACGTCGAGGCCGGCTGGCTCGGCCGCAAAACGGGGCGAGGGTTTTATGATTATTCCGGCGATAAACCGGAGCCGACCCGCTAGAGCAACTTGCTAATGGGTTTGTGCCCGCAGTTGCTGGCGCAGAACGTCGATGGAGACCAATTTGCCTTCGACTTCCATGCACCAGAACTGCCAGCCGTTACAGACCGGAGCTTTTTGCAAGTAGGCTCCGACCTGGTGGATGGAACCCTTGAAATCGGCGCTGACCAGAGTCCCGTCGGCGCGCACCTTGGCCGAGTGCCGGCGGCGTTGGTCATATAGAATGTCCCCCGGTGCAAGCAGGCCCCGCTCGACCAGCCAGCCGAAGGGAATGCGCGGCTGGTGGCGCTTGCTGACAGTGGTGAGCAGGCTGGCGTCGGCCGCCTCGCCAAGCTTTGACAAACGCTCGCGGGCCAGCTTGGCATACCGGGCGGCCCGCTCGAGGCCGATGTAGTGGCGGCCCAGCTTCTTGGCCACGGCACCGGTGGTGCCGGTGCCGAAAAAAGGATCAAGAACGACGTCGCCGACCTCGGTCGAGGCGAGGATCACCCGGTGCAGAAGGGCCTCGGGTTTCTGCGTTGGATGGGCTTTGTGGCCGTTCAGTTTCAAGCGCTCAGCGCCGGTGCAAATCGGCAGCATCCAGTCCGAGCGCATCTGCAAGTCGTCGTTAAGGTTTTTCATGGCCTCGTAGTTGAAGCGGTAACGGGATTGCCGGCCGCGAGCGCACCAGATCAGGGTTTCATGGGCATTGGTGAAACGGCGGCCATGGAAATTGGGCATGGGGTTGCGCTTGCGCCATATGACATCGTTCAGAATCCAGAAACCCAGGTCTTGCAGGATGGCACCGACGCGGTAGATGTTGTGGTAGGAACCGATCACCCAAAGGGTACCGTCGGGCTTGAGCAGGCGCCTGGCGGCGGTCAGCCAGTCGCGGGTGAACTGATCGTAATCGGCGAAATCGGCGAAGCGGTCCCAGGGCTCGGCGACGCCATCGACCCTAGTCTGGTTGGGACGCAACAAATCGCCGTTCAGTTGCAGGTTGTAGGGCGGGTCGGCGAAAACCATGTCCACCGAAGCCTCGTCCATAGCCTCCATCAAACTGATGCAGTTACCGACAAGAATTTTATCAGGTTGAAATTTTTGTTTCCCAGACATGAGCGCGCGAGCATGAGTCAAGGTAGACTCGGCGTCAAGAATTAAATGAAATCAACCAATTACGGTTTATTTCTCATGCCATATATGGGATTCATCCGCTAACTTGACGCAATATATTGATTACTGGAGCAAAGCTACGGCGGTGGCATGGGGTCACGCCGAGGCGCCCAAGAGCGGCTTGATGCTCGGGCGTCCCATAGCCCGCGTTGTGCTCCCAGCCGTAACCGGGATGAGCGAGGGCCAGTTCCGCCATGATCCGGTCGCGGGTGACCTTGGCGACAATGGAGGCCGCGGCGATGGAAAGACTTCGCCCGTCACCTTTGACGACACAGACCACCGGACAGGGCAAATCCGGCTTCTGGTTGCCGTCAACCAATGCCAAGTCCGGCACAACTCCCAGATCGCCGAGCGCCCTTGCCATCGCCAGCAAGCTTGCCCGCAAGATGTTAAGGCTGTCGATTTCCGCCACGTCGGCGACGCCGATGCCGATACGGGCTTCGGCTTCGAGCGCCTCGAGAAGCTCTTCCCGCCGCCGCCGCTTGAGCTTCTTCGAATCGTCCAGGCTGCGGCGCAAGAAGCCTGACAGGCCAGCCCGGTCAAGGATCGCTGCCCCGGCCACCACCGGCCCGGCCCACGGGCCGCGTCCGGCTTCGTCGATGCCGGCGACCAATCCACCGGTGGCTTTCTCGAGACTGAAATCAGGCATAGGATAATTATGCCTTTAGCCTGGAAATCAGAACAACTTAAACTACACCCCCTTTCTCACGGACGGATTAAATTTTGAGCTGTCGAGAGTCGGCAAGCAGGTCGCTCGGGCGCAAGGTTTCCGATCATGATATCCTTGCCTTCCATGTTGAGCATCGTCATTCCCACTTTGAACGCTGCCCGTGACTTGGAACGGTCTTTGTCGGCAGCCTTTTCCGCCGGCGCCTTGCCGATCGAGGTCATCATCGCCGATGGCGGTTCCAGCGACGGCACCGCCCAGATGGCACTCAAACATGGGGCCAGGCTTATCGAGGCAATGCCGGAGCGAGGCTCTCAACTCGCCGCCGGTGCCCAAGCGGCGACAGGCGAATGGCTGTTATTCCTGCATGCCGACACCCTTTTGGCGCCGGGTTGGGCCGAGGCCGCCGCCGCCTTTGCCGCCGACGGCGGCAATCACCGCCGGGCCGCCGTTTTCCGCTTTGCCCTTGATGACGACGGCCAGCCGGCACGGCGGATGGAGCGTCTGGTCGCTTGGCGAACCCGTGTTCTCGGTCTTCCATATGGCGATCAGGGCTTGCTGATCGGAAGAAACTTCTACACCGATCTCGGCGCTTTCAAATCCCTTCCCCTGATGGAAGACGTCGATATGATCCGGCGCATCGGCCGGCGGCGCTTGGCCTTGCTCGACGTCGCCGCGATCACTTCCGCCGAGCGTTTCCGGCGAGGCGGCTATCTCCTGCGACCTTTGCGCAATCTCTTTTGCTTGGGACTCTTTTTCCTCGGCGTCCCGGCGGGGCGAATCGCCAGGATTTATGAATGACACTGTTGCAATGGGATTGACCAACCATCTTGTCATCTTCGTTAAGACGCCGCGCCTGGGCCGAGTCAAAACCCGCCTCGCCGCCGGCGTCGGCACCGTCGCCGCCTGGACTTTCTACCGGCGAGTCCTCCTCTACCAAGTCAAGCGGCTGACTGGCGACCGGCGCTGGCGTTGCTGGCTGGCGGTGACGCCGGACGGCGACGTTGACGCCGCCCCCTGGCCCGGCGCCGCATCACGCCTGGCGCAAGGGACGGGAGACTTGGGGCACCGCATGGCCCGGATCATGCGCGCCTTACCGCCCGGGCCGGCAGTCATCATCGGCACCGACATCCCCGACATCACGCCCAGCCACGTCGCCCGGGCCTTCCGCTTTCTCGGCCGCCACGATGCTGTCTTCGGGCCGGCCACCGACGGCGGCTACTGGCTGGTCGGCCTCAAACGCCGCCCGCGTCTGCCCGACATCTTCGCCGGCGTCCGCTGGTCAACGGAATTCACCCTGTCCGACAGTTTGGCCAAACTGGGGCATGGCCATTCAGTGGCCTTGCTGGAGATCTTGGAGGATATCGACGACGGCCTTTCGCTTGAACGCTGGCGGCAAAAAAGGTCAGCTCGGCATTAATCAGCCTTTGCCGATGCTCTTGCCACCCTTGTGAAAGCAGCCGTTGCCTTACATACTTACCGGTATGAAGAAAAAACGCAATCGTAAGCAAACGCGGCAAATCATCCTTCAGGCAGCATTCCACAGCTTCCATGCCCAGGGTTTTCAGGCATCCAGCCTTAACAATACTCTGACCGCCACGGGTGTAACCAAAGGGGCGCTCTATCATTACTTTCCCGACAAACTGACCTTGGGCTACGCCGTTGTCGACGAGATTCTTAAGGACTATGTGGAACGGTGGTGGCTTCAGCCCTTACAGGACACCGATGATCCGGTTGAAAGCCTGGCCCAGTTGATCCAGGAGCGACTCTCCGATCAGGTCCCCGGCATCGTCCATTTGGGCTGCCCTCTCAATAATTTGGTCCAGGAGATGGCGCTGGTGGACAGGGAGTTTCGCCGCCGTCTAGAGGGCCTGTACCGGTTGTGGCGCAAGGGTCTGTCAAGCGCTCTCAGGCACGGCCAGCAAACCGGCCGCGTGCGCAGCGAGGTCGATACCGAAAGCGCCGCCGCTTTTATCATCGCCACCATCGAGGGGGCCTTCGGGCAAGCCAAGGCGGCGCAGAGCCTGGATGTTTTCCAGAAATGCATGAGCGGGCTCAGCCGATACCTGTCGTCGCTGCGGCCTTGACGGACCGCGCTCTCTGAAAGGGCAGAAATCATCTAAAACCCACCAATTGGCGAAACCTGATATGTAAGAGACGGTGGCGCCAATCTTTATATTTACAATTTTTTGTTGTATCCTCTTTGCTAACTTTAAAAGGAATCAAAAGAGAAACAATGGTGAGCAAAAAAAGCATTGATGCGGCGGAGATCCGTAAAGACGAATTGGCGCCACGGCGGCGACGGAAACTGCGGCGGATATGACGGCAGGCATGGATGTAAATCGCCCCCAAAAAAAACCTTGGCGCTCATTCTATAAGGCGAAGCGGCGCCATGCCAGCGCCACCGGGGCGGACGAGCCGGAAACGGCAACCGGCCGGTATTAAGGTTTCTCGCCTTTCGCCAGCCTGGCCTCGATATCGTCAAGGCAGGGCATCAAATCGGCGATGGTGTCGACGGTGTAATGCGCCCCGGCGGTCTGCATGCGCCGGTAGGCATAAGCGCGTTTGGCTTCCTGCTCGGCTTTGGGCAAAGCGTTCCATTCAGCGAGCGTCAGGCCGACCTCGTTGCCGGATATGGCCAGCCCCACCGTCCACATGCCGGCGTTCAGGCCTTCCTCGACGCCGGGGACGGTGTCGTCGACCTTGACACAGGCCTCGACCGGCGAGACCTGAAGTTTGATCATATTCTGCAAGCACATGAAGGGGCCGGGCCGGCCCTCGGACACGTCCGCCGCGCAAACCGTGCAATCGGGCGAATAGCCTTGCCGTTCGGCGTCCTTGCGGTTGATTTCGGTCATTCCGGTCAGGTAACCGGTGGTGGTGCCGATCTTGATGCCACGGTCCTTGCAGGCGTTGACGACATCAAGGGTGCCGGGAATGAGTTCGGAATATTCGGAAAGGCAGGCCTCCTGCATCGGCACGAAGTCGGCGAACATCCGGTCCACGTCGGCCTCGGCCGGCTCCTTGCCATGCTTTTCGATCCACCGTTGGCGCACCGAATCAATCTTGGAGATCTTCTGGATATGGACGCGTTTGTGGGCGCCCATGGGTTGGCGCGCCTCTTCCATGGTGATGGGGACGCCGGCTTTTTCGTAAACCTTGATGAAAACGACAGCCGGCGCCATGCAACCGAAGTCCATGGTGGTGCCGGCCCAGTCCAGTAGCAACGCTTTGATCGGGCCACGGTAAGTGCGGTGGTAAGAAAAGGTCATGCCGGTCTATCCAATCGAAAATGTCGAGGTCAGGAATTGCCGGGGGCGCAATCGGCGACCCCCATTTCAGTGATGGTCGCGCGGACGGCGTCAAGAGCGCCCCGAATCTCGGTCTCGCCCAGGGCGCCCATGCAGCCGATACGGAAACTGTCGGCCACCGTCAGCTTGCCGGGGTAGATCACGTAACCCCGGTCTTTCAGCAAATCATAAAAGACCTGGAAATCAAACTTGGTGTCGGCGGGAGTTAGAAAGGTAATGATGATGGGCGCTTGGATTTCATCCGCCAATAGGGTTTTGAAACCCATTTCGCGCATCCCATCGACGAGAGTTCGGCAGTTGTCGGCATAGCGGCTGCCGCGGCCCTTGACGCCGCCTTCGGCCTCGAATTGATCGAGTGCCCTGTCGAATGCGGCGATAACGTGGGTGGGCGGCGTAAAACGCCACTGCCGTGTCTTCTCCATGGCGGTCCACTGGTCGTAAAGGTCGAGGCTCAGGGAATGGGCGTTGCCCTTGGCGCGCTCGAGAGCGGCGCGGCGGATAAGGGCAAAGCCCATGCCCGGAACGCCTTCCAGACATTTATTCGCGGACGCCATCACGGCGTCGCAAGGAACCGACTTGACATCGAGGGGAAGGGCACCGAAGGCGCTCATGGAATCGACGATTAGGGCGCGCCGGTGCTTGGCGGTGATGGCGGCGACGGCCTCGACGGGGTTGAGCAGGCCGGAAGTGGTTTCACAATGGATGACAAGAACGTGGGTGATGGCCGGATCGGCGGCCAGTGCCTGGTCAAGAAGGCCTATGTCACAAGGGGTGTCTTCCGGCGTCTTGTGGCTGATATGGGAGCGCCCCAGATAGTCGAGGATTTTTACCATGCGCTCACCATAAGCCCCGTTGATCAAGACCAGCGACTTGCCGTCCCGAGGAATCAGCGTTGCCATCGCCGCCTCGACAATGAAGGTGCCGCTACCCTGAAGGGTGACGCAGACATGGCTGTCCTCAGCGCCGGCGATGGCCAGTAAGCGGCGCCGAAGGCGGGCATTGGTTTCGTTGAATTCTTCGTCCCTGGAACCCCAGTCGTGGAGCATGGCCTTCTTGGTTTCGATCGTTGTGGTCAATGGCCCGGGAGTGAGTAACCAGGGTTCTCGTTCGGCTGTGGTCATGGTCGGTGGCTTTGATTGTTTAAAAAAGATTTCAGAAGACAGCCATTATCAGTCAAAACCAGTCAGATTTCCACAAAAATAAATACCCATCGGCATCATATTCTGGTTTCTATCCTGGCCCATATGCATTGTGTAACAAAGAGGATATATAGATTGGCAATTCCTTACCATCAAGAAAAGAAACCACATTTTTCCACATTTATGCTATTCATTATGATAAAGTGGCGCGGATTTTTTGTGCGGCAAGGGAATGGCTTTCACGGTCATGGCGCCGATAGCCACCGGCGCGGCCACTCTCTGTACTTGCTTCAAATGGACAATGAGGACCATCCCATGTTGGCCGAACAGCGGCGGACGCTAATCCTCGAAATTCTGGCGCAAAAGGGATCGGTATCGGTCCGCGAACTTTTTCGCCGGCTGAGGGTATCGCGCGAAACCATCCGCCGCGACATTACCCGGCTGGCGACGGAGAACCGTCTGCGCAAGGCCCACGGCGGGGCGCTTTCGGCCGATTCCGTGGAGCCGGCCTTCGCCGAGCGGATGACGGTCAATATCGAGGGCAAGCGGGCCATTGGGCGCCTGGCGTCGAGGCTGGTGCCGGACGGCGCCTCTTTGATCATCGATTCAGGAACCACAACCTTGTGCCTAGCCGAAGCCTTGAAGCCACGCCGGGGGTTGACTGTTTATACCAATGACATTCATGTCGCCGGCCGTCTCGCCGGGCGCAATGGCAACCGGGTCTTGCTCCTGGGCGGGGAACTTCAGGGCAATGAAGGGGCCGCCATGGGACGCGACGCCACCGCCATGCTGGCAAATTATTTCGCCGATTTCTCGTTCGTCGGGGCCGGCGCGCTGACCTCCCACCCCTGGCTCATGGATTACTCCCGGGAAGCCGCCGAGCTCAGGGCGCGGATGCTGGCCCAGGCAAGCACGCCGGTATTGCTAGCCGACCATACCAAGTTCAACCGCGTCGCCCCCGTGCGCGTCGTCAATCTCGACAAAGCCGCCTATGTGATCACGGACGCCGAACCGCGAGAGGTCATGGCCGAGGCGCTGCTCTCCTCGCTTGCCGCCGAGGTGCGGGTTGCCGCCGGCAAAGGCGTCTGAGGGTTATGTTCAGGAAAGACCCGCTGGTCGTTTTCGATAGCGAGTGGACCAGTCGGCCGGGATTCAGGGAAAGCCAATGGCGTCAGTCCGGCCACTATCGAGAGATCGTCCAGATCGGCGCCGTGAAACTTGCCACGACCAACAGTCTCCGGGAAACCGATTCCTTTCAGATGCTGGTTCTTCCACGCAAGAACCCCCAGCTCAGCGATTACTTCATCAATCTTACCGGCATAAATCAAAAAATGGTTGACGAAAACTGCACTTTCCACGGTATTTCGCCGCCACACTTATTTGACAATGCAATCAATATCCGGCGGGAACTTTTTAGCCATCGGCACCGTTGAAAGCGAATGGATCAGTTCGGAATTGACATCCCGCGTCGGCCTACCGGCGGTGGGGAGAGCCTATGACGCCCTCGGCAACGCCCGCTCCATCGCCACCGCCCTGCGTTATTTCAGCGAGACTAGGCGCCTTTAAAGATCAACCCGCCGGCAACGTTTCACCATGATGGGCGCAGGCCGGTGACGCCAGCTCGACGAACAGGCCGGCTATACATTCCGGGTCCTTGGCGATTTTCGGATCCTCTCCGGGGTAGGCCTGGGAGCGCAGGGCCGATTTAACGGCGCCGGGGTTGACGAGATTGACCCGGACTTTGCTGTTTGCCACCTCGGCGGCATAGATTCGAACCATCATTTCCAAAGCCGCCTTGGATACGGCGTAGGCCCCCCAATAGGGCCAGGCCCCATCAGTGACCTCGGAGGTGACGAAGATGGCCCGGCCCGCCTCCGAAGCCTTGAGCAAGGGATCGAAACCGCGGATCAACCGCCAGTTGGCGGTGAGATTGACGGCCACAACTTGTTCCCAGACCTCGGTGTCAATATGGCCCATGGGGCTCATGGTTCCCAGCATGGCGGCGTTGCCGACGAGGATGTCGAGACGCTTGAACCGTTCGAACACCGCCGCACCCATCCGGTCGATGACCGGAAAATCGGTCAGATCGGCGGGCACCAGGGGGGCCTGACCTCCCAGCCCGCGGATTTCGTCGTCCAACTCTTCCAAGGCACTCTGGGTGCGGGCGGTCAGAACCAAATGCGCCCCTTCCTTGGCGTAACGCAGGGCGACCGCCCTGCCGATACCGCGCGACGCGCCGGTGACCAGGGCAACACGGCCTTGCAATCGCCGGACGGGCGCGGCCGCCATTGTCATTAGTGCTCCGTCTCACCTATAAGGTGCCCATACGACGGCCTTACAAGGTTTCCGGCTAGGAGCGCGTCGCGCCATGGTGGCCGTGCACCACAAGCGGCGCGCGACAACGTCCGGAAGCCTTGTAAGGCCGCCCATACGGTCGCTTTTCCCGTTTCCTCGTGGTGTCGGGAACGCTTAACGATGCTTTGGCATCGCCAGCGCCCCCCCTCCTGCCGAGGAAACGGGAAAAGCGACCGTATGGGTACCTTATAGGTGAGACGGAACACTAACCCTGCTCGGCCAGAAGCGACAACTGGAGGGGGATCGGCCCTTCTTCGTGATCGGACAGCTTAATTGGATAGTCGCCCGAGAAGCAGGCATCGCAATATTGCGGATTTTCATTGTCGCGATCGGCGCCGCCAACGGCGCGGTAAAGGCCGTCGGGAGAGAGGAAGGCCAGGGTGTCGGCGCCCATATGCTTGGCCATGCCATCGACATCGTAGCGGGCGGCCAGCAGCTCCTCCCGATCAGGCGTGTCGATGCCGTAGAAGCAGGACTCCCTGGTCGGCGGGCTGGAGATGCGCATGTGGATCTCCCTGGCGCCGGCACGGCGCACCATTTCAATGATCTTCACCGATGTAGTGCCGCGAACGATGGAATCGTCGATTAGGATTACCCGCTTGTCCCTGAGGTAGGCGGCATTGGCGTTATGCTTGAGCCTGACGCCGAGGTGCCGGATGTGGTCGGCGGGTTCGATGAAGGTCCGGCCCACATAGTGGTTGCGGATGATGCCGATTTCGAAATGAACGCCCGATTGTTCGGCGTAACCGATAGCGGCGGGAACGCCGGAATCGGGGACCGGGACCACCAGGTCCGCGTCAATGTGGCTTTCACAGGCAAGCTCGGCGCCAATGCGCTTGCGGACCTCATAGACATTTTTTCCCGAGACGACGCTGTCGGGGCGGGCAAAGTAGATATATTCGAAGATGCAGAACCGGGGCCGCGCCTTGGCAAATGGCTTGATGGAACGCAGGCCCTCGTTGTCGATGACGACGATCTCTCCCGGCTCCACGTCGCGCACGAACTCAGCGCCGATAATATCAAGCGCGCAGGTCTCCGAGGCCATGACATAGGCCTCGCCAAAACGTCCCAACACCAACGGCCGGATGCCCAGAGAATCGCGTACCCCGATCAAATTCTCGCGGGTCAAGGCAACCAGGGAATAGGCCCCCTCCAGCTGGCGCAGGGCGTCGATCATACGGTCAACCACCGTCGAATATTGACTGATGGCGATCAGGTGGATGATGGTTTCGGTATCCGACGTGGACTGGAAGATGCAACCGCGCCGAACCAGCGACTTGCGGGCCGCGTAAGCGTTGGTGA
>PBQI01000115.1 GCA_002725625.1 Rhodospirillaceae bacterium
CCGTCTCGATCACTTGTTCGATCGTCCACAGGTGGAATTCAGCGATTTCTCCGTCGTTGTTGACCGGCTCGAAATCGGCGGGCAGTTCGAGGTCGAAATTGAACAGCAGATCGCGGCGCAACCCCTCGGCGCGCTCCATGCAGTAGGATATCCCGCCGACGGCAATCGCCTTGCCCGCCAGCTCGGCGGGGATGGAGGCCTCCTCGGCGCTTTCCTTGATCAGATTTTGGCGCAAGGAAAGGCCCGCCGGTTGCCCGCCGGCGACGATCTGATCGAGCTTGCCCGGCGCCAACATCCTGTCAAGGCCGCGTCGGCCAATCCACATTTTCATGCCGGTGCCAGCGCCGGTGAAGCCGTTCATATGGACTCCGTAAGCCCGCACCCCGAATAGGGCCACCGCCGCCCGCTCCATATGGAACAGCGCCGGCGACTTGAATGACGTTGCCACGGGATATTTTTCTTCACGCCAGCCTCGGATGACCTGCCGTTCGGCCAACGCTCTCAACACCCTATCCACGGCCTTGGTCCGTTGCTCGAAACCGTTTAAATCAGGGGCCAGTTCGATGCCATCTCCGGAAACGGAAAAGACGTCCGGGAAGTTCCCGAGAACGGCGGCGAAATCATCTTTGACTTGCCCGACCTCGTTGCCATCGACGCGAAAAGTCCGGTAACGGGAGATTCTGGGGGGGGCACAAGCGGCAATACGGTCAAGAAAGCTCAAGAAATGTCTCCCGGAGCGCCGAAGAACGGGCCAGCGATTTCATGCGCCATATCAAGAATGCCAATGACTTGGGCATTCAAAGACTGCTTAGGGTCGCCAAACACGACGATATCCTCGTGCTCCTCAAAATCGCCGAGAGTGACAAAATCACGTTGAACAAATTTTATGGCAACATGACCGAAACTTTAAAAAAGATGATTGCCGAGGATTTGGACTTTCAGTTCAGCAACGATGTCCCTGGCGCCGCCATCAAGGAGGCCATCAACCGCCTCGCCAAGATTGCCAAGGACCTGGAGGACGAAGGAACCCTAATCTATGGAAATGTCACAACGAGGCAAGTCACCCACGGTGCCGAAGAAGATTGACGCCGCCCATGCTCGCCGGGCGGGCCAGCGCCGCGGTGGCCGGCTGATGGCTTGCCGATGTTCTAGCCTCCTTGGTGCTAATGACATAAGCCCTGGCGCAATGCTCGGCGCAATAGGGTTTGCCTTCCACCGCCGGCTGGCCACAGAAATGGAACTCATCCTTCTGCGGATCGCCATGCGGCCAACTGCACATGCCGAAAGTCAACTGTTCCAGGCTGATGACCTCGGCGCCCGGCGGCTTCTTATCATTGACGGCTTTGCGAACGGAAGGGCTGCGTTTGGGCAGGCCCATACGGTTGGCCTTGCCAATTATGGCATTCTTGGTGAAACCCAAACGGCGACCGATTTCGCGGCATGGGAGACCGTCGTTCCACAAGGCGATAAGAGCGCTGACATGCACTGGAGTCCAATTCACTGTCATTTCCCGATTGCGGCACGCAATACTCGGCGGTGCCAACGGATGGAGAAAATTCCCCGTTCCGGACAAGCCGGCAGAAGACCGATGCACTCAAGGCATCAAAGCTTTTGCCTTGCCAACGTTTCGCGAGCCCCCTTCCTTTCTTTTTTTGGCTATTTCCAAACCCCAGGGTCGGACAGATTTCTACTATATCTGCTATTACAATGCAAGCATTCTACAATATATAGGAAAGGAATAAGGGGGGGGGGTGTGGTTTTCAGGCGGGAAACTTTTCACACTTGCGTGGAAAACACCGCGCTGCCTCGGCTTTCACGGTTTATATTTTGGCGACAGATTCTTAGAGAGACAGTGCGAGCATCGACACAAAATGCTAATATAGGTATAATATCCTTATTTAATAATTTACACTAATATGTTCCTAGTGCAAAAAATACTGCTTTATATGAACATGTTCCCATGTTCACTCATTCGGACATTTGGCGGGCCATAGACCGTTTGGCTCGGGAACACGGATTTTCCGCCTCCGGACTCGCCAAGAAGGCCGGCCTCGACCCCACCACCTTCAATATAGAGTAAACGCATCACTCGCGAAGGCAAGCCGCGCTGGCCCAGCACCGAGAGCGTTTCAAAAACCCTCAAGGCCACGAAAGCCACGCTGGGAGAGTTTATTTCCTATATCGATGGCGGCGAGAACATCGGGGTTTACCGCAACATGCCGCTGATCGGATTTGCCCAGGCGGGAGGGGGGAAATACTTCAACGCCACTGGCCACCCGGCGAGCGCCTCCTGGGACGAGATTCCCTTCCCGGCCCTTGGCGACCCTCATGCCTACGCTTTGGAGATCAGCGACGGCAGCATGGAACCGGTTTACCGGGATGGTGACATTATGGTCGTTTCGCCTTTTGCCAACATCCGCCGCGGCGACCGCGTGCTGGTGAGGACCACTGGCGGTGAAATAATGGCCAAGCAGCTGCAGCGGCGTTCAGCCCGCAAGGTTGATCTCCTGTCGTTCAATTCACTCGACGGCGATCGCACCTTGAACGTCGAAGAAGTCGAGTGGATGTCTCGTATCGTTTGGGCCAGCCAGTAATCCAGGGGCTTCTTTCAGCCCTTCCTTAAAACGCCGCCGACCAGATCAGGCGCTTAAATCCTCTCCAGCGACGGCGCGGCGGATCAAGGTGATGGTCTCGTCGATCCCGTAAATAGCGATGAACGTACCCATGCGCGGCCCTTGGCTTTGTCCCAAAAGAATCTCGTAGAGCGCCCGGAACCAGGATTTAAGGTCGGCGAAGGAATGGCGTTTGCCGACCTCGTAGACCTCGCTTTGGATGGTTTCGGCGGCAGCGTCCCGGGGCAGGGATTGCAGGACCTGGGCCAGGTCTTCCAACGCCTCGGTCTCGTCTTTCATGGCGGCGCGGTACATCTTCGCGGGCTTGACGAAACCTTGGTAATAGTTGATGGCGTATTCCACCAGACCGTCCAGGATCGGCGCTCTTTCCGGCGTCGCTTGCGGGCGGTAGCGGGTAATAAAATGCCAGAGCACCGCCTTGTCCTCGGCATGACAAACGCTGGCCAGGTTAAGGAGTATGCCGTAGCCGAGGTTGGTGTCCTCTTGCGGCGGACGGCCGCGATGGATATGCCAGATGGGGCTATCCAGCCGCTTGCCGTCTGGTAATCCGGGGAAGTGGGACAAGTGGTTCAGATAATCATCGACGGTGCGCGGAATGACGTCAAAATAGAGCCTTTTCGCAGCCTTCGGCTTGCCGTACATGAACAATGCCAGGCTTTCCGGCGGGGCATAGCGCAGCCACTCCTCGACGGCGAGGCCATTGCCCCTGGATTTGGAAATCTTCTCGCCGTTCTCGTCCAAGAATAATTCGTAAGTGAACCCGACGGGAGGCGCGGCGCCGAGAATACGGCAGATTTTCCCCGCCAATCTCACCGAATCTATCAGGTCCTTGCCAGACATTTCGTAATCTACGCCGAGCGCCATCCAGCGCATTGCCCAGTCGACTTTCCATTGCAGTTTGCAATGGCCGCCGGTCACCGGCGTCTCGACCTTGGATCCGTCTTCGTCTTCGTAGACGATGGTGCCGGCATCGACGTTGTACTCTCTGACCGGTGCTTGCAAAACCCTCCCCGTTTTAGCCGACAGCGGCAAGAAAGGGCTGTAAGTGGCGCGGCGCTCCGCTCCCAGCGTCGGTGCGATCACCTTGACCACCTCGTCGTAGTGTTCCAGCACCTTCAGCAAGGTGGCATCGAAAAGGCCGCTCTTGTAGCAATCGGTGGCACTCTGGAATTGGTAATCAAAGGCGAAATCGTCAAGGAAGCTCTTCAGCCGCTCGTTATTGTGATGGCCAAAGCTTTCATGGCTGCCGAAGGGATCGGGAATCGAGGTCAGGGGCTTGCCCAGGTGTTGCGTCAACATCTCCTGGTTGGGGATATTTTCGGGGACCTTGCGCAATCCGTCCATGTCGTCGGAGAAGGCGAACAGCCGGGTCAGAATGCCGGTAAGCGTCTCGAAGGCCCGGCGTACCATGGAGGTGCGCGCAACCTCGGCGAAGGTGCCGATATGGGGCAGGCCCGACGGCCCGTAGCCGGTCTCGAAAAGTACGTAGCCCTTTTCCGGGGTTTTGCCGCCGATGTGTTTGAGTAAGGCCCTGGCCTCGGCAAAAGGCCAGGCATTGGCATGATGGGCGTAATCGCGCTCCTCGGGCATGATGGTGGAACCTATGCCTGGCGGCGCGGGGCGTCAACCGGCGGCGCTTACTTCCAAATCGGCTTGCCCTGTCCAGGCAGGCCATATGATGCCCATTTCCGCGTAACCTCGTCGATGATGTCGTCGCACATGCGGATTTTACGGCCCCAGTGGCGCTTGGTCTCGGGGGCAACCTTGGTGGTAGCGTCAATGCCGATCTTGCTGCCCAAGCCGGCTTCAGGGGAGGCAAAATCCAAGTAGTCGATGGGTGTATTTTCGATCAGCGTGACGTCGCGGGCCGGATCGACGTTGGTGGAAACCGCCCAGATGACATCCTTCCAGTCCCTGGCGTCGATATCGGCGTCGACGACAATGACGAATTTTGTATACATGAATTGACGCAGGTACGACCAGACACCCATCATCACCCGCTTGGCGTGGCCGGCGTAGGCCTTTTTCATCGACACCACGGCGAGCCGATAGGAGCAAGCCTCCGGCGGCAGCCAGAAATCGACGATCTCGGGAAATTGCTGGCAGATCAGCGGCACGAAAACATCGTTCAACGCCTCGCCCAGCACCGACGGCTCGTCGGGCGGGCGGGCGGTATAGGTGGAAAGGTAAATCGGCTTCTTGCGCATGGTGATGGCGCTGACCGTGAAGACCGGAAAAGGCTCGACGGCGTTGAAATAGCCGGTGTGATCGCCATAGGGGCCTTCATCAGCCTCACCTTCCGGCGAAACGTGGCCTTCGATAACGATCTCAGCCTGGGCCGGCACTTTTAGCGGTACTGTTTTACAGTCCGTCAGTTCCACTTTTTCGCCATTGAGCAGTCCGGCGAACTGATATTCGGACAAGGTATCGGGAAGCGGCGTGACGGCGGCGAGAATGACGCCGGGGTCGGCGCCGATGACGGCAGCGACCGGCATCGGATCGGCTCGTTTCTCTTTCCAGCGGGCGAACTGCTGGGCGCCACCACGGTGGCGGAGCCAACGCATCAGCGTGGTATTCGGCCCCGTCACCTGCATACGGTAAATGCCCAAGTTATACCCATCCCGCTTGTCGCCGCCTTCCTGGTCGGCCTCTGGCCCACGGCTGACAACCATCGGCCAGGTGATAAGCGGCGCCGGCTCGCCCGGCCAACAGGTTTGGACCGGCAGGCGGGCAAGATCAACGTCGCCGCCGGTGAGCACCACTTCCTGGCAAGGCGCCTTGGCGGAAGTCTTTGGATTCATGGACATGACCGTTTTCAATAACGGCAACATCTCCAGCGCCTGGCGCCATCCGCCCGGCGGTTCCGGCTGGCGCAGAAAAGCCAGGATTTCGCCGATCTCGCGCAATTGCCCCAGCTCCCGGCTCATACCCCAGGCAACCCTCTCGACGGTGCCGAACAAATTGACCAGAACCGCAATGCCGTATGGGGAGCCGTCAGCCTTGACGACGTTCTCAAAAAGCACCGCCGGCCCGCCCTCGGCCATCAGGCGGGTTTGAATCTCGGTCATCTCCAGGTATGGGCTCACCGGTTCGCCGACACGTGCCAAGCACCCGTCCCGTTCCAGTCTGTCGATGAAACCACGCAATGAGGAATAAGCCATGGCGCTATGTTTATCCGCTTTCACTGCCGTTGCACAGCACCCAAGCGACAAGCCGGGGAACGGCAACCGCCGCTCTGGTTGTTTTCGCGGACAAAGACCTATGCCGAAAAGTTCCTAAAACCCGAACAGATCGACGATGTCAACATCGCTCAGTTTGTCGGTGCCGGCGGCGGCTGATCCGACAAACTTCTAGGCCAGCAATTGCCCCGCCAAAACGCCAATCAAAACGATCCAGCCGAAATGCTGGTTGGACTTAAACTTAGCCAGACAATCTTTTGGTTCGTTAAGATCGACCATTGTCACTTGCCAGGCCAAATGACCGGCAGCCAGGGTCAGAAAGGCGTAAAATGGCCATGCAAGCCCCGCCAGAATTCCGGCCAGAGCCAACAGGGCAACGGCTCCGCCATAAAAGATGAACAGCCAGGGACGGGTGGAGTCGGCCAATTTCAACGCCACCGATTTTACACCGATCCTGATGTCGTCACTCTTGTCCTGATGGGCATAGATGGTGTCATAGCCAAGAGTCCACAATACCCCGGCGCCATAGAGTGCCATCGCCGGGGTCCCCAGATCGCCCCGCACCGCCGCCCAGCCCAGCAAGGCACCCCAATTGAAAGTGAGACCGAGCACCGCCTGTGGCCAGTGAGTAATGCGTTTCATGAACGGGTAAAGCGCAACAAGCAGGAGCGAAGCGGCACCGACAATCATCGTGAAGGAATTGAAACACAGTAAAATAAGCAAACCGGCCGCCAATTGCAGGATGAGGAAAAGCAAGGCCTGCCGGACACTGACGACGCCGCTTGGCAAGGGCCGTGAGGCCGTGCGGGTGACACGGCCGTCGAATTCCCGATCGGCGATATCATTAAGGGTGCAACCGGCGCCGCGCATGACCAGCGCGCCGGCGGCGAAAAGGGCGATCAACCGCCAATCCGGCCAGGCCCCGGAGGTCGCCAACGAGATGCTCCACCAGCAAGGAAACAGCAAAAGCCAAATGCCGACGGGGCGGTCAATCCGCGCCAGCCGCAGGTATGGCTTTAAACTCTTCGGCGCCAAGCGATTGATCCAGCTATCGCTGGGGATATCGCTGGCGGTGCTATCAATTGTCTCGCGCATGGTAAAAGAAGTAATACGCCCAACATACTCCAACAGGCAAACCACGCATCGACATCAACCCGGGAATGGCCGCGCTGATGGCCCTGTTGGTTTGCGAGCTTGACGTTTCTTGCAAACTGCCTTTTTGTTACTGTGTTTTGCTGATGGCGCCATTTTTGCCCGAACGAATGAACAACCTCCCGAGACAAAAATCCATGCTCGCCAATGATTGCCCAGGCGGTGAGCCGATCACCAGCAAGCTGCCACTGATCGAATATATGGAGGCCGGTTGCAAGCCCCCGGAGGCTTGGCGTATCGGCACCGAGCATGAAAAATTCGCCTACCGCCTGGACGATTTGCGGCCATTGGATTACGAAGGCCCGCAAGGGGTGCGCGCCCTGTTGGAGAAACTGACTCAATTTGGCTGGTCTCCGGTACTGGAAGCGGGCAAACCCATCGCCCTCACCAAGCCGGACCAGAGCTCCATCACCCTGGAGCCGGCCGGCCAGATCGAGCTTTCCGGGGCGCCGCTGGAAACCATTCATCAGACATGCAAGGAAGTCACCGACCATTTGAAACAGATCAAGATTTTGGCCAGCGGTATGGGGATCGGTTTCCTCGGTCTGGGGTACCAACCCAAATGGCGCCCTTCCCAGATGCCCTGGATGCCCAAGACCCGCTACGGCATCATGCGAAAATACATGCCCAAGAAAGGCAAGTTGGGACTGGAGATGATGCTGGCCACGTGCACGGTTCAGGTGAACTTGGATTACAGCTCGGAAGCCGACATGGTACGCATGTTCCGGGTTGCGCTTGCACTGCAGCCGATCGCCACGGCCTTGTGGGCCAACTCGCCGTTCAAGGAAGGCAAACCGTCTGGCTGTCTCAGTTACCGCAGTCACGTCTGGACCGACACCGACCCGGACCGTTGTGGCACCCTTCCGTTTGTCTTCGAGACCGGCTTCGGGTTCGAGCGCTACGTGGATTATATGCTCGACGTTCCCATGTACTTTATCCATAGGCAAGGAAAGTACATTGATGCCGCCGGTCAATCCTTCCGTGATTTCCTCGCCGGCAAGCTGCCGGCGCTGCCCGGCGCCCACCCCACCTTAGATGACTGGTGCGACCACTTGACGACCGCCTTTCCCGAAGTCCGGCTCAAGCAATTCCTGGAAATGCGCGGTGCCGATGGCGGGCCGTGGAGCCGGCTTTGCGCTCTGCCGGCCTTTTGGGTCGGGTTGCTTTACGACAAGGATGCCCGTGACGACGCCTGGGAAATGGTCAAGAACTGGACGCCGGAAGAACACGCCGGCTTGCGGCGGGAGGTGCCGCGCCTGGCCCTCAACACACCCTTCGGAAGCGGTTGTGTCGGCGATATCGCTCTCGACGTGCTGGAGATCGCCCATGAAGGGCTGTCCCGGCGGGCAAAACTGGACGGTGTCGGACTCGACGAAACCCGCTTTCTGATGCCATTATTTCACATTGCCGAATCCGGTTTCACTCCCGCCGAGGAGCTTCTTGCGGCTTTCGACAGGCGCTGGCAGGGGCAAGTCGATCCTGTTTTCAAGGAATATGCCTATTGATACCCAGGATCGATGATAAAAAGTTATGTAATTGTGTCTACTTGAATTTTCACCTAAACCAACCCCTTCAGGTCCTACACACGACATGCAAGGCGCCGACATCCAGCTCAAGGAAATAGAATAAGCCCTTCTTGCCGAAGAGTTGACCTTCCACTACCAGCCGAAAGTTTCCTTTCTCACCGGTAAAATTGTCGGCTGCGAGGCCCTGTTGCGCTAGCTCAAGGCCGACGGCACATTAGTTCCTCCCGGTGATTTCCTGCCCCAGGCCGAAAGCTCCGGTTTCATCACCGAGATTACCGCCGTCATGCTGCCGAAGCTTATCGAGGATATCGAAGCCCTGCGGACGGTCAAATCGGATATCCAGGTTGCTTACAACATCTCGGCGCTCGATTTACGCTCGCCTTATCTGGTGAAAATGTTGCGCAGTTTTATCGATGGGCGGCGCATCGATCAGGGAACCCTTCAAATAGAAATCATCGAAACCACCGTTATCGATGCCAGCGAACGGGTTCGAACGGGCTTGCTCGATCTGGTCGCGCTCGGCATTGAAATCGTCATGGATGACTACGGCACCGGTTATTCGTCCCCCGATATGCTAAGCCGATTGCCCTTTTCCGCCCTCAAGCTGGACCAGGGAGTGGTCCGGCGGATGACCGAGGATGCCAAGAATACCCATATCGTTCGCTCCAGCCTTTACCTAGCCCGCGAACTGTCCATAAAAACCGTCGCCGAAGGCATCGAAACCGGGGTAATTTGTGCATTCCTTTTGGCTTCCGGCTGCAACAAAGCGCAGGGATTTTGGATCAGCGAGGCGGTTCCCCGCGACGATTTTATCGCCCTTTGCAAACAACGGCGGCGTTGGCCGGTCTCTTCCTATGGCCTGTTATACGACGCCTTGGTCAACCATATTTCCTACCGCCGAAAAGTCCTCGACCTGGTTTATATCCTGATGATGACCAAACCCGACGAATGGGATCAATTGCCGGAAATGGAGCTATCCCACAGCCCGGCCTGATGCCGGTTGGGGCAATGGTATCGCGATACAAGCCATGGCGGCGGTTCACCGGACTACATGTGTCTGGAAGGACCCCATCAGTTGATGCACGCGGCTGGCGAGTCATTGGTTCTCGCCGCCCAATCAAACTCCGAGCCCGACGTCATCATCAAGGCGATCAAGACTTTCCTGGGGTACTCGGATGTGGTCGACGCCGAGGTTTCGGGCATCGTCGAACGATGGATGGAGAAATCCTTGCACCAATCCTTCCGACCGGACGAATAAACCCCCGCCGGAACACCTTTTAGACCGCCGTGCCGCCGACAGTCAGATTGTCGACCTTGATCGTCGGCTGGCCGACGCCAACCGGCACACCCTGACCGTCCTTGCCACAGGTTCCGACGCCGGGGTCCAATTCCATGTTGGTGCCGATCATGGAAACCCCGATCAGTACTTCGGGACCACTACCGATCAGGGTTGCTCCCTTGACTGGAGGGCCTATTTTCCCGTCCTCGATGAGATAGGCTTCGGTGCAGGAGAAAACGAATTTTCCAGACGTGATATCGACCTGGCCGCCACCGAAGTTGACCGCGTAAAGACCCTTATCGACGCTACCGACAATCTCTTCCGGATCGTGCGCGCCGGCCAGCATGTAGGTATTGGTCATTCTGGGAATCGGCGCGTGGGCGAATGATTGCCGGCGGCCATTGCCGGTGGAAAGGGTGCCCATCAGACGGGCGTTCATGCGGTCGTGGAGAAACCCCTTGAGGATGCCGTCTTCGATTAGCACGGTATGCTGGCTAGATGTTCCCTCATCGTCGATGGCGAGCGAGCCGCGGCGGTCTTCGATAGTGCCATCGTCGACAACGGTGACGCCGGCGGCGGCAATTCGTTCTCCCATCAGCCCACAAAAAGCGGAGGTCTTCTTGCGGTTGAAATCGCCTTCGAGGCCATGACCGATGGCTTCGTGAAGGAGGATGCCGGGCCACCCGGGGCCAAGGACAACCGGCACTTCACCGGCCGGCGCCGGCACCGATTCGAGATTGACCAAAGCCTGGCGCAGGGCCTCGTCGACATTGGCCCGCCAGGTTTCGGATTGAAGATAGCGCTCGTAAATAACACGCCCGCCGACCCCGCGGCCGCCCATTTCCATACGCCCGTCCTTCTCCACCACCACCGAGACATTGAAACGCACCAGGGGCCGGATATCACCGACACGGGTACCATCCGGACGCAGAATCTGCACCGCCTGCCACTGACCCATGAGCGATGTCGAAACCTGACAGACGCGCTCATCCTTGGCGCGGGCGTAAGAATCCACGCCGGCAAGCAATTTCACCTTGTCCTCGAGACCGACCAGACCGAGCGGATTAGTGTCGGCATAGAGGCTCCGGTTGGTGCCGGAGGGGGGCTGAGCGAAGACGCCGCCATAGCCCTTGCCGACCGCCTTGACGGTCTCGCCAGCGCGGCGAATGGCTTCCAGGGAGAGTTCCGAGGCATGTGAATAGCCGATCGCCTCGCCGCAAACGGCGCGTAGCCCGAACCCTTGCGTGGTGTTGAAACTGGCGCTTTTCAGGTGGCCATCATCGTAGACGAGCGCTTCGGACTGGCAGTATTCCAGATAAAGTTCACCGTCATCGGCGCTGGCCAGGGACTTCTCGACAATGGTCTCGACGTCGCCCTGTTCGAGGCCGGCGCGGTTGAAAAATAGGTCGTCGGTGGCGGCAAGGTCGGTCATGGGTCTTTCGTCAAGCTCACCTATGAACAAGGCATGCCGAACGGACGAGATCAAGAGGAAACCTGAAAAAAAGCCCCATGCCGGACAATCGGCGGAAATATCTCCCGCGCTGTTGACGTTGATCCCGCTTGGCCTCCGCTTGTGCCCGGCCGCACTCCGCTCTAAAGGGGGAAAGCCCCTTAAAATTCAACAAAACCCCCGGCACAAAGGTTGCCAACATTGCAAAGGTTGCAAACGTCGGGCCTTGCAAGCAAAAGGGGGGGAAGGAGCATGCTCAATCTGACTGACCTGCCTTGGGTCAACATAATCGGCTTTTCGGGCGGTGCCCTTACCATCTGGGGGATGTTCCGCAAAACCATGATCCCGCTACGCCTGGGTGCCATCGGCGGCAACGTCGCTTTCCTCTTTTTCGGCCTGCTGGCGCCTAGCTATCCGACCTTGATCACGCATGCCATCTTGTTGCCGCTCAACACCATCAGAATATTCCAAATGATGCGCCTGGTCAGGGAGATCCGCGAATCTTCCAGCCAAGACAACAGCCTGGAGCCGTTGCTGCCGTTCATGCAGCGGGAACAGGCGAAAGCCGGAACGGTGCTTTTCCGCAAGAACGACCGGCCGGATCTGATGATCGTCATCCATTCCGGGGCGGTACTCTTGGAGGAACTCGGTGCCCGTTGCGGCGAAGGCGACGTGCTGGGCGAGATCGGCGTCTTCACCCCCGACAACCACCGCACCTGCACGGCGGTCTGCGAGACGGATTGGGTTCTTCATACCTTGTCGAACGAAGCGATTGTGCAACTCTATTACCAGAACTCGCGCTTCGGAATGTTTATTGTCCGCATTATCGTGCAGAGACTGCTGAAGAACTGGCAGGATGCCGATGCCGCCACGAAACCAATGCCGGTGTGATCCCTCGGGCGTGCTTACGCCGCGATAAGCTCCCTGAGCGCTTCCACAATATTGCTTTCGCCCGGAACGACAGCGCTTTCCATGGACGGGCTGACTGGTACGGGCGCCTCCTTGCCACCGATACGTTTGATCGGCGCCCTCAAGGAATGGAAAGCCTTGTCGGCGAGCAGCGCCACGATCTCGCCGCCAAAACCTCCGAAGGTGTTTGCTTCATGGACGATCACCGCCCGACCGGTCTTGCGGACTGAAGCAATCAGCGCATCCCCGTCAAGGGGGCGTAGGGTCCGTGGGTCCACCACTTCCACCGACACCCTTTCACCCGCCAGGGCATCGGCGGCGGCCAGCGCCTTGGGAACCATCGCGCCCAGCGCGATGACGCTAATATCGTCGCCTTCGCGGGCGACCTTGGCCTCGCCCAGCGGCACGGTATAATCTTCTTCAGGAACGGGCCCCTTGTCCGCATAGACGCCCTTGGGCTCGCAAAAAATGACCGGGCTGTTGTCACGAATGGCCGATTTAAGGAGCCCCTTCACGTCATGGGGCGTGGAAGGCATGACCACCTTCAGGCCCGGCACGTGGGCGAACATGGCCTCGTTGCTCTGTGACTGCTGGGGGCCGCCGCTACGCCGGAAACCGGTCCAGATCCTGAAAACCGCCGGAACCGAGGAACGCCCATCGTAAAAGTAGTTCATTTTGGCCGCCGTATTGACGACCTGATCCATGGCGACCAGGATCACGTCGGCCAGGCCCAACTCGACAATAGGACGGATTCCTTGCAAGGCGGCGCCGACGGCGGCGCCGACGAAACCGCATTCCGAAATGGGCATATCCATGACCCGATCGGAGCCGAATTCAACGATCAGGCCGATGGTGGTTCCGGTCAGGCCACCGAAATCGCCAACATCCTCGCCCATGATAACCACCTTGGAATCCCGGCGCATTTCCTCGGCCATGGCTTCGGTTATGGCTTCCCTATAGGTAATTTCACGCATAACCGATCGCTTCCTTTGCATTAGGCATAAATATTTTCATAGGCCGCATCGGCCGGGGCGTACGGTGCCGCCTCGGCAAAAGCGACGGCCTCGGCGACTTCCTGTTTGATGCCTTCGTCAACGGTGCGAATCTCTTCCTCGGTCATGTGCCGCTCTTTTAGGAGCCGCTTTTCCAGGCGCATGACCGGGCACTTGGCCTTCCATTGGGCCAGTTCTTCCTCGGTTCTGGCGAATTCCCTGTCACCCGCCGTCGAATGGGGCGTCCAACGGTAGGTCTCGCACTCGATCAGCGTCGGCCCTTCGCCAGTCCGCGCACGCGCAATCGCTATCTGAACCGTCTCATGAACACCAACCACGTCGTTGCCATCGATGCGCTCGCCGGGAATGCCGTAACTCTTGGCCCGGGCGACGATGCTGCCACCAGCCGTGGTTGCGGCCAGGGGAGTGGACTTGGCGTAGAAGTTGTTCTCGCAGAAAAAGACAATGGGAAGCTTGCGGACGCAAGCCAAGTTGACGCCTTCGTGAAAATCGCCCCGGTTCACCGCCCCATCACCAAAGAACGAGATGGTCACGTCGTCCCGGCCTGCCAATCTGGTCGCCAGCGCCGAACCGACGGCGAGGGGAATGACGGAGCCGACCATGGACGTGCCGCCAAGAACACCAAGGCTGGGCTCGGCCATATGATAAACAGGGATGCGGCCCCGCGTCGGCGACGGCTCCTTGGCGTAAAGCCCGGCGAAAATGTCTTTTACGCTGACCCCTCTGGCGATCGGAACGCCCAGCCCGCGATGCGTGATCATCGTCATATCGGTGCGGCGAAGGCCATGACAGACGCCGGCGGGATTGGCCTCTTGGCCCATTCCGCCGTGGTAATTGGCGTAGGCTCCCTGTAATGCCTTTTCAAAGGCCGTTTCCTCGAACCGGCGGATAAGGAGCATGATCCGGTACAGTTCCTTCAGGTCCTTGACGCTAAGGGGCATTCCTTTATTTCCTCTGTCTGGCCGTTCGGTGGCTGACGGCGACCAGGTTTCTGACCGCGTCGGCCAGCCGCCTTTCAGGGCGCAGGTATTCATTTTCAAGGGGGCGGCTGCTCGGAACCGGAATGTCAGGCGCCGCGATGCGAACCGGCGGCGCTTCCAAACTGTCGAAGACCTTTTCCGTCACCCTGGCGATGACCTCGGCACCGAATCCGCCGGTCAGACAGGCCTCGTGGCAAACAACGACACGGCCGGTCTTCTCGACGGCCCGCAAGACAGCCGCTTCGTCAAGGGGGGCCAGGGTGCGCAGGTCCAGTACATGACAATCAATCCTCTCGCCAGCAAGCTCCTCGGCGGCGGCGAGCGCCCAATGCACGGCCCGCGACCAGGCGATGATGGTCACGTCCCGGCCCTGGCGCGCGACAGCGGCCCTGCCGATGGGGATACGTTGCGCTCCGTCCGCTACGTCGCCTTTTTCGGCGTAAAGGAATTTATGTTCCAAAAAGATCACCGGGTTGTCGTCATCAATGGCGCTGAGCAAGAGCCCCTTGGCGTCGTCGGCGGTCGATGGCATGACCACCTTCAGACCAGGTATGTGCGTGAACCAGGCTTCCAGGCTTTGGGAATGATGGACCCCATAGGCGAGGCCGGCGCCGCAGGCCATGCGGATCACCATCGGCACGCGCGCCCGGCCGCCGGACATGTAGGAAAATTTGGCGGCCTGGTTGAATATTTGATCCCAGCAGGTTCCGACAAAATCCACGAAACCGACTTCCAGGATCGGCCGGGCGCCGACCAGGGCGGCGCCAACGCTGGCTCCGGTAATGGCGATTTCCGAGATTGGCGTGTCCATGACCCTTGCCTTGCCGAATGTATCCAGCAAACCGGCGGTGACCCCGTAATAACCGCCGTAAGACCCTATATCCTGGCCGATGGCGAATACATTGGGGTCGTCATTCATGGCAATGCGCTGGGCCTCGTTGAGGGCCTCGGCG
>PBQI01000116.1 GCA_002725625.1 Rhodospirillaceae bacterium
AATATTATTAAGTTTATTCTCATTTAATAAAGCCCCATTGCTTGTGACAGCAAGATCAAGTCCATGTTTCTTGCCGACCAATACTGCTTCTTCAAGGTGAGGATTTAATGTAGGTTCTCCTGTCCCCCCAATCAAAACGCTTTTTACGCCAGAATCACCCATGTCTTTCATCAATTTAAGGAGTGGTTCACGCTCAATGTAGTATCCTCCATGTCCGCGGAAACCAGGACCACAATGTACACAACGAAAATTGCATGCATTATGAATTCCTAAATCAACATAGATTGGAACTATTGATTCACCCGCAAGGGCACTTTTTAATTCTTTCTCATGGTAAAGTAATTTGTGTTTATCAATTAAGAGGTTTGCCATATATTATCCTATAGTGGAATAATGAAATAAAACAATTTTGTTATACAAAATTAATATGTTGTGGTTCTGGTCTTGGCATTATTGTTGAATTAATTAACTTCTTAGGCTTTTCATCTTGAGAAATATCCCATAAAGTTAAGTTGGCATTGTGTTGCCTACAATTTGCCTGGCAATACCTTAAATCAACATTGAGAATTTCATTTTGGGTATTCCAATATGTTTCGCTATTAAATATTTCAGAAAGAGGCGTTACATTCACATTCCCGAGCAAGAATCTCTCCCTCTCGATATCAAACCAATGACCACAAGGAAAAACAGATCCATCTCCTTCTATTGCGATAATAAATTTGGTTCCATGGCATTTGCCATAACGTTTGTTGCCCATATTTCCCATTTTTCTCCATTTTATTATCACCGAATAATTTTCAGTACTATATGACTCTGCTTCCTTAAATGTATCCACCAAGTCTAGGTATTTTTCAAATGGGGCATCAAGGCGATTATCTGGGGCATCCGAAATTGGCTTAATCACCGTATAGTCTATACCAATTTCCTTGCCAAGTTTCGCCAACGGAACTACATCATCAAAATTATCTTTTGTGAGTATCATCTGGAATCCTATGGTTGTTTCCAGCCCTTTATTGTTTAGTAAACCATGTTTCTTTTTTCCTTCCACCATCAATTTTGCATTTTTTACAACTTTATCAAACCAATCTCTCTGATGAACTATTCTATAAGTTTCATGAGTGGCGGCACTTAAGTTTATTCTCAACCATTGAAGATTTGTAAGCAATTTTTCAATATTTTTCTCTTTTATACTCGCAGCGTGGGTTGCCAAAGCCATATCTAAATTGATTCTTGTTGCATGTTCAAGAGCCGTATAAAGGGCCGGGTTCAGCGTATTTTCTCCAGACCCATCAATGTTAATCGATCTCACACCCGACCTTTTCGCATCATCAAAAACTCTAATAATTGTTTCTATGGGCATACTTTCAATCTTGCCTTCGGTCTTTGCCGTAGAAATCCACCCATCTGAACCCACGAATCCCTTTCTTGATTGAACAACCCCATAGCAGAATTTACACCCAAGATTACACCCTGTGGTTATTCCCATATCAATATGAAGTGGAACTATTCTCTTTCCTGATGCCCATTCAATGAGCCTATCACGATGCCAAAATAGTTTGTCACTATCCATACGGTATGGATCAAATGCCTGACCCCATTCTAGTTTGTTAAGATGATCTTTATTTATTGTTTTTGTGCTTCCAGATTCAGGTCTGTTTTCCGGTAAATATTTGTTATCCATTGAGTTTCCTTGTCTATGGTATTTGTTAGTTTGTTATTTCGCTAAATCGTAAGTAAAATATTTGGTAATATTATTTTCCTTGCAACAATATTATTGATGATAGTTGCTGCCGCATCTACAGACGTAATAAACACTGTAGATGATGATAAATCTATCTGACTTGAGTGTACAATTTTGGCATTAATATAATCAAAATATTTTCCATCTTTTTCATGATCATCATCGATAATTATTTTGATTGTTGATAATTTGGATGGCAGGTGATATGCAAATACAGGGGTCATCTGTCCAGCTCCATAGCCATACACATCTGAATATTTGATTAGATGTTCATCAATAATTACATTTTTCGATTTGAATTGTTCGTAGTTATTTACTATTAATTTATCGTTTAATTTGTTTTGTGACAATGTTTCATTACCCTTCCTGAAAGCGATAATCCATGAGCCGCCCCACATTTTAGTATTGTACTTTGATGCTACTACCTCAAAACCATGTAGATTAATAAGTTGGGTGAAACTATCTCTAGTAAAATAATGTATATGTTGATGGAAAATCTGATCATACCTTAAATTGTTGATCATCGCCTCTGCATCTGGGAATTCAAACACCAAAAGAGTAGTTTTTTCAGCTTTATTCCATAGTATATTAAGAAATTTGCTTGTATCAAGAATATGTTCTATATTGTGTCTTGAAATAATAAGATTTGGTTTTGTTTGAAAAGCACTCCAGTTTATTTCTTCAATGAAATTGCCATGCACTTCAATCTTATTATGGTTATCTATAAAATCACTCTGTATAGGATCAACACCAATGCGATAACCAGCATAATCACCCATCACGCTCAATAGAGATAAGTCATTACAACCTATATCTAATACAGTTGGGGATTTTTCCGTGTATAGCTCTTTAATGAATTCAAGGAATACTTTTTGATTACTATCAGTTAAGAAATTTTTCGAGGTTCTATACGTATATCCTTTTGTATAAAGAAAATCCGGTTCTACGATCGTTATAAGTTGCACATGATTGCATCTGTTGCATATACCTAGAGAAAGATCTGCTATATATTCTGGTTGTTCACACACCTTTTTCATGAACCTGCCTGCGAACGGAAATTCAGGGAAGGTTAACAGTTCTTTTACATCGCTTCCACAAATTCCACAATAATCGAGCCTTTTTTCCATAATCATATTCATGTTAATTCAATTAAGAAACTAAACCTTTTTGTCCACAATGCGGTCAATGTAAGCGCGGCTACTAGTCTGATGAAGGGGTGCTACGAAGTTGACGAGTTTGCCCGTTGTTTTTCCACTTGAAGAATTAATTTCCCATCTGCTGTCAAACTTGTCAGAAGTACTTATTGCGCGTTGGTGATAGAACTGCCAAGTGTGGGGTCTCTCTTGAGACTGATGAAAGCAGGGCCGTTCTTCTCATAGGCCTGGTGCACCACGGACTCTGTTTCATCCCCATCGCTGGGAAAAACCGAATCTATGTTCTGGAAAAGCTGCATCATTTTCATGCCGTCCAATTCAGTGTGTGTCGGCCCGAGAGAGGGGTAATCCGCATATCCCACTAGTTTCACGTTGACATTCTGCTGATCGATGTCGAGTTTGATCTGTTCGAAGGGCCGTTCGATCAGGAACGGCGTTATGGTGTACACCCAAGGTTTTAGCCCTTCGAGGGCCATGCCTGCAGCCACGCCGATCATGCTTTGCTCACATATGCCCATGTTGATGAAGCGTTCCGGGTGGCGTTCTCTGAAACCGTCAAAGATACGGTATCCAATGTCTCCTACGAGGATGTAGATCTTTTGATCCTCGCCCGCAAGTTCAGTGATGATTCTCCCAAAGCGCCGCCTCATGCCAACCCCAACGCCCTCTTACCGATTTCTAGTTGCTCCCCTTTGATCTTTCTGGCGTGCCACGCAGGATCGTTTTCAAAAGTCTGGATGCCTTTTCCCTTGGTAGTGTGAGCAATGACCACCCGGGGTTTTCCTTCAACGCATCCTTCTCGTAGCACCGGAATCAGTTCTTCAAATGAATGTCCATCTAGAACCTCTCTAGAATCCCAGTTGAAGGCTTTGAATTTAGCATCAAGATTATCAAGGGGCAGGCCTTCCTCCAACGTGGTTAGCGCCTGGATTCCGTTGTAGTCAACCAGGACAACAAGATTGTCAAGTTTGTGCTTGGCGCCGATGAGGAGCGATTCCCAGGTGGTTCCCTCCTGACACTCCCCATCACTGACCATCACGTAAACCTTTCCCGGTTTCTTTTGCATCTTCCGGGCCATTGCCATGCCAACGCCTATCGGTAGTCCGTGACCGAGGCTGCCAGTCGTACAGTGTATTCCGTTTTCCGGATTAAGCTCAAGATGAGTCGCGAGCCGCAGATCATAGCCCTTTTCTTTCAATAGAAGACAAAGTGGAAACGACGCATGAGCTTTGCTCAGAATGAACTTGTCTTCCTCTTGCATGACCTCTTCATACAGCGCGATGAGCATTTCAATCATGGAAAAGCTGCCGCCCAGATGTGGTTCACCGTGTTCGACAAAGGCAGTAAATGTATCCTGCCGAAGTTTCATCGCTTTTTCAAATAAGATTTCGTACATTTTCGATCAGGCAACAGTCAGCGTTGGAATCGACTGTTTTACACGCTCGCAGTAGCGTTTGGCTTTCCCGAGCTGAATGTCCCGAGCCTCATCAGGGTCACGACAATAGGCACCTCCGGCGTCCCGACGCCGTTCGGATAACCCCGGCAGGAATTCATTGAGAACTATCATTGCCCAGCGCAGCCCGTATAGAGGCATGGCGGCATGCAGCCGGACCGCAAAGTCCGGATCGCCGGAAAAAAGGCCAAGCATGGCCTTTTCCCATTGCGCAGAAATCTCGGGGTTGAGTTCCATGGCCGGATGCCAGAGAAAATCCGCTGTCAGTTTTACTGGATCGTCCCAACCGAAATACTCAAAGTCGATAAATGTGATCTTCCCGTCGTTCCTAAGCGCATTGTGGAACCCGAAATCGGAGGGGCTTAGCGTCTGTTTGCCCCTAGGCAGGCTACCCTCCCGCGTTTCGGTTGGCCAGAGATGCCAACTTATCTCCTCTACCTCCTCCCACAGAGGCTCAAACGTGTGTGCCAAAAAATTAGCAAGCCCCGGGAAACCTCCACATTGCGCCCGTAGCCTCCTGAGCCTCTCTTCCACCTGGTTAATCAGCTCATTGGCGGATAGGCAGGCCTCTGAGGCCATCCCGATACCATTCGCGCCGGCTTCCCGCGACAAGGAATGTAACCGTTCGACGAAATCGACTGCCTGTCGAAGATCGGCCAATGCCGGACGCGTCACGGGTGCGCCTTCGATCCATTCATAAAACCCCAGGTTTAGGCCCCCATCCATCTCAACGGCCATCGGAACAGTAGCCACGCTCTGCTTACGGAGAAACTGAAGTGCATTGAACTCCGTCTTCAAGCGCGGCCTGGCATCGGCAAGCCGGCCCGGGTAGTGCTTGAGCGCGAAGCGCTTTCCGTCAGTCGCCACGACTTTGTAAATCCGGCTATTTCCCCGACCCAAAACCCTCACGATGCTTTCAATCGGCCTGCCCGCCACCACGCTCGCCCACATCGCGACATCATCATCCGTCGCAGGTCCAAGAACATGGTTGGAGGCCTCCGCCCAATCGCTCACCGGCTTCACATCACACGATGTCTCCATGGGGTCCAAACGGCCTAGGAGAACTTTGCGCGTACCTGCCGGGAATTCCTCATTCGCAAACACCTCCGGCAGGTCGTCAATGAAATAATTGCAACCCAGTTCTGCTATTGTTCTAGCCTTCTCTGCCCTAGTACTGGCGAAGAAAACGTTTTCCCTCTTCAAGCCATAATATTGGGGGTCAAAAAACCGCTTTGATTCCATCCATTTCAAGGCTTCCTGGCGCAGGGACACATTATCACAGTCGAAGTGGCCATATTCTGTCTTGTGGCTAACAATGAATACCGAATGGTTTCTTACTTTGCATTGCAGTAGAAAATTGGCGACACCCGGCATAATCTCCGCGCGCTGCATGAACTTCCCATACACGATGCCCTGCAGCCTTATCCAAGTGGTTTCGCCTGCCGATAATTTACGTATTCTGTCACGAATCTCCATCTTTCTTTTGAGAGTACCTGCAGGGATCAGGCCTTTTTGCAACGCTACGTGGTGAAAAACCTCGTCGTAACTCACAATCGTATTGTCAAAATCAACGCCGATGACGTAGTCCATACTCAAATCCAGCAATGACTATGTTTGGCCACGGTCACTGGTCACTGTGCAAGATAGAACTTGCGCACGTGTTCGATCACGTGGGCTAGCTCCGCATCGGTCAAATGCTGGTGAACTGGCAGCGTAATCGTAGTTCGGCATAACTCTTCACATACCGGAAAGTCGCCCGTCTTGTAGCCCAGGTAAGCGGCTGCTTTTTGCAGATGTAACGGAATCGGATAGTGAATCTTGGCTCTGATCCCATTACTTTGCAGATAATCCAGAAGCGCATCCCGATCGTGTGCCTGAACAATATACAAGTGGTACACGTGCCTATACCCGGAGCGCCGGAGGGGAATCGTGATATATCCATCGAGATCAACAAACGCTTCATCGTACAGCGTTGCATTCGAAATGCGCTGCTCAGTGATGACGCAAACATCACTGAGTAGACGGTTAGCGATCACCGCTTGGAGCGTATCAAGCCGGCTGTTGTAACCGAACATCTCGATCTCATCACGCGAAGCCATGCCATGGTTTCGGTACAGTCTGAGTTTGTTGTACAACTCAGCCGAGCGGGTCACGATCACGCCGGCATCCCCCCATACGTTTAGATTCTTCAGCGGGTGCAGACTAAAACACGCCGTCTCGCCCCACGACCCGACATGCTTTCCATAAATAGAAGCCTGGATGCCTTGCGCTGCGTCTTCGATTACGAACAGGTCGTGATGCTGTGCAATGTCCATAATCGCAGGCATGTCAGCCGGATAGCCTGTCCAATGCACCGGCACAATCGCTTTCGTTCGA
This sequence comes from Rhodospirillaceae bacterium, assembly GCA_002725625.1. Classification (GTDB taxonomy): domain Bacteria; phylum Pseudomonadota; class Alphaproteobacteria; order Rhodospirillales; family UBA2165. The sequence goes on from PBQI01000116.1 coordinate 6,725, forward strand.
TGTGTAATTGCAGCTTCAATCTGACTGACGTCGAGCATGTATTCACTATTGCAATCAACGAACACGGGACGCGCCCCGGTCATGGCAATCGCGCCAACCGTGGCGATAAATGTGTTGGGGGTTGTGATGACCTCATCCCCCGACCCAACCCCCAGTATTCTGAGTGAGAGGATAAGAGCATCAGTGCCAGAGTTTACGCCCACCGCATAAGGTAGACCACACGAAGTGGCAAAGCGCGATTCAAACTCACTCACCGCAGCGCCAAGTGTAAAGTCACCTCGCTGTACTAATGCTTTGATGTCATCCAGATACGCGTCTACACCAGAAAACTGTCTATCAAGGTACGAAAACGACGCCTGCATCTCCTTGTCTTTCGTCGTTGTTGTATCAGCCGTGTTCATAGAAACTTCGTATGTTGCCGGCAACATACTCCAGTTGGTGTGTTTCCAGCTCTGGATACACCGGTAGACTGAGAACACGCTCTGCTTGACGTTCGGTTACTGGTAATTCGCCCGGTTTATAACCCAAGGCCTCCGCCGCCTTCTGTAAATGAATTGGAAGTGGGTAATGAATTGCCGTGCGGATGCCCATATCGGCAAGATAATCTCGAAGATCTTCACGCCGGTCGACTTGGATGACAAATGTGTGATATACCGCCTTTTCGTGGGGCTTTTCTATTGGTACCTGCACAGTCTGTAAGTCGGCCAGGCGCTGCTGGTAGAACCGGGCGTTTGTACGCCTCTTTTTAGTCCATTCTCCCAGATACTCCAGTTTTGCGAGCAGTATCGAGGCTTGCAACGTATCGAGGCGGGAATTACCGCTCCACACAACAACTTCGTCCCGGCTCACATGGCCCACGTTTCTTAATACCTTCAACTTCTCACATAGTTCTGAGTCCTTGGTAGTAATCGTGCCGCCATCGCCACAGGCGTTGAGCGTCTTCAACGGATGCATACTGAAGCAACCTAACGTGCCAAAGGAGCCAATACAGCGCCCCTTATACTCAGCGCCAACGGCCTGTGAGCAGTCCTCGATCACATAGAGGTCATTTGCCTGTGCAATCTCAAGAATTGAGTCCATATCCGCCGGTCGGCCCGTAAGATGTACTGGAATGATGGCGCGGGTATGTGATGTGATCGCTGTCTCGATCAAAGCCGGATCGATATTGAGGTCCTCTCGCACATCCACAAATACCGGGCGTGCCCCTACAAGCGCGATGCAGCTTGCGCTGGCAACAAAAGAATTGGCCACGGTGATCACTTCGTCGCCAAGCCCAATACCCAACACCCTCAAGGCCAAAATTAGCGCATCGGTACCAGAGTTGACCCCAATAGCATAGTGAACGCCACACAACTCGGCGAAACAGCGCTCGAATTCGCCTACTTCTGCGCCCAGAATGAATTGACCATGATCGATGACATTGCCGACAGCGGCCAACAACTTATCCCTGATCGGCGAATGCTGGGCAGCAACATTTACATATGGAACCTTCGTTCCAATGCTCACTTCAAATTAAACGCCTGCATCATCTTGATGTTGTAGTAGCGAATATCCATCATCGGATCGGGGATTTTTCCATTAGCAAAGGCGTCCACCAAGTCACGCACCGCATCTTCGATGGTATGACTGGGCGCAAAGCACAACTCCCGTTTGATCTTCTGCGAAGAGATATGATACGAGCGATTATCATCCTTGGGAGTGGCGACAATCTCTACGCCGTCGCCCACCACATTCCGCACGAGCTCCGCAATCTCCCGCACCCGATGGTTATGGTAGCCGGCATTGAAAACCTTGCCGTCAATGGCTTTTTCTGGCCACCGCAACGCTTGCACGTACAAATCGGCCATATCATCAATGTGAATGTTTGGGCGCATTTGATCTCCGCCGAAGACTGTAATCTTCCGGTTGTTGACGGCATGATTGGTCAAGATGTTGACCGTCAAATCCAAACGCAGGCGAGGTGAATAACCGCATACCGTCGCCGGGCGCAGGATTAGCGTCGTGAAGCCCGGCGCACGCTTCTGAAGCAAGATTCTCTCACATAGCGCCTTGTATCTGGAATAGTCAGTCAAGGGTTCAAGTGGTAAGTCCTCGGTTACGTTTCGCTCATTCTTCACGCCATAAACGCTGGAAGACGAAGCATAAATAAAGCGCCGCACACCACTGTCACGTGAGATGTCCACGAGCGGAATGAAGGCATCGTAGTTGATGGACTTGCCAAGGGCCGGGTCGAGTTCGAAGCTTGGGTCATTAGATATGCAGGCCAGATGGATTACCGCGTCACAACCCGGAATCACTTCTTCCAGCAGTTTTCGATTACGGATGTCACCTTTTATCAATGCAAGGTTCGGGTGATTTGGAAGAACATCCTCACCATAAATCATTAGATCCAGAACAGTAACTAGATAACCTTTATCAAGCAGATGGGGAACCAGGACAGCACCCACGTAGCCGGCGCCTCCGGTGACAAAGACGTGATTTGCTATTTGATTAGAGATGAATAAATCAGGCGGGGTATTCCCGTGATCCGATAATCAGATCCACAATAGCCATCAGCCAGATCTGGTGAATGTTCTCCACAAAGTTGTAGGCTTTGCTATCCACCCACAAGTTGACATCTCCC
>PBQI01000117.1 GCA_002725625.1 Rhodospirillaceae bacterium
AAGCCAGGCAACATCGAGGCCAGCGGGAAACTGAGTGCGCTCAACATAGCGACCATGGTCGTCCGTCTGCACTCTGCAGGTGATCCCGAGCTCGTCACAAATCTCTGAGACTTGCTCGTTGGTCGTAGCTCGAGCATCTGATCTGATCATCGCTCTGACCCGATACATATCGAACTCAATGTCGCGCACCCCTCTCACCGAGCGAAAGCGCTCAACAGCTTCTAGGCACTGGGAGCGCTCCACATCGATGAAGGCCACCGGCACAGGGGGGGGCTGAACCGCCTGGGCGCAGCCCCCGAGTAGCATCGGCGTGAAAACGACATATGGGAAACGCTCAAGGATGATTGTGCCCTTCGTGCTTGTGCTCAGGGCAGGGTGCACCGCCGTTCTGAGCGTTAAAGCAGCCCTTGCATTTGATCTTGTCGCCGTTCACATACCCGGCCCCGCAGTGCTCGCACCAGATGGCCTCACCGCTCTTGCCTTTGAAGCACGACTTGCACTTGGTCTTCTCACCATTCACATAGCCGCCCCCGCAGTGCTCGCACCAGATGGCCTCACCGCTCTTGCCTTTGAAGCACGACTTGCACTTGGTCTTCTCGCCATTCACATAGCCTGCTCCGCAGTCATCGCACCAGATAGTCTCACCGGAGTTGCCTTTGGCGCACGTTGCGCATGCAGCGGTACCGAGCGATTGAGTCGAGGCGCAGCCCGATGCCAACATGAGAACCAGAGTAAAGGGTATTGAGAGCAATAAAGTATGTTGACGCATTGAACTTTCTTTCGTTACGAGGCGTGCTGGAAAATTCCACTCACGCATCAAGGGTCTTGTTATCTCACTGCCACGGCCGGTTTTGGCCAGACTAGCAACCAATTAGAATTTAGCATTGAGATTGAGCTGATAACGGGTGATGCTTCGTCCAGCAGCTTCCGAAAAGCCAAGCATGTTGTCATCGTTACCTTTCATGAGATATGCCCGAGCATCCATGCTCACGCCTTTGCCAAGCTTCGCTCCCAGCTGAACTCTCTGGCCAGTGAAGCCGGTTGGTGCGGTACTGTTCGAGTTCGGGAAGTTGTCTTGGGCGAGTACGGCAGTGCCCCAAAATGGAACGGAGGCTTCCCCGATGGCATATTGGTAAAGTCGTAGCTCGTAGCGTCCGTATCCGGCTCTCAACTGTCCAACCCAGCCGTTCTGGGCGCTCGGGTCGAGACCATCCGCGCTTGCGGTGCTGGTGTGATAATCGAACCCTGCAACGACTTTTGCATCACCAAAGGTGGCCTTTAGCTGGATGCTTCCCATGTAGAACGCTGTCGCGCCGAATGTGTTGGTTCCATCGCTGTTTGACGGCTCTCCACCATCGGACGTATGGAGACCAGAAAATGCGAGTGTCGGACTGATAGAACCAAACGCGCCATTCCACCTGACTTGCCAGACATCGAGTGTGTCATTCTGAAATGGGCCGTCAGAATCCCAGCTGCTGTTGGTCAAGTAGAAGTGACCGGCTGCAATGGTGAGCTTACCAGCACTTCCCAAGCCCTTAGCGATGCGTAGCGCAGCACCTTCGGGTTGGATGTCTTCATCCCAGAAGGCCTCAGTCTGACCCCAGAGCGGCATGGCCTGCTTGCCAAAAACGAGGCTCATGCCTTCGAGAGCTTCGGTTAGGGCTTTGAGATCGTAGCTTATAAATGCCCTGTCCAAGTAGATGCTATTTGTACCGCTCGAACCAAGATCCATGGTTTGGTGCGGAGAGTTGCCGGGTGTTCCTGCGTTGGTGGCAAGTCGTATCCCTACGGATATCCCTTCGACTGGCGTTTGATAGGAGGCCGAAATTCTCGCTCGTAGTCTCGGACGAAATCGGGAACCATCTTTCTCGTCACTCTCAGCGTCATCGCGTGAGTCGAGTTCACCTCGAACACGAACATCGCCGCTGAGTTTGAGAGGCTCAGAGTCTGAGGTATCTGCAGCCGAGGCGGTGCTAGCGCCTAGCACGACAGCAATGATGAAAACGAAACTGTCAAGGCATATTGTTGATAAAACAGTACGAAGCTTTGTCACGACTGAGAACCTCCACTTATATAGGACGGGTGAATTGAGTACTCAATGGAACGAAAGCAAGTTGTATGCCGACACGGCACAAATCGGGTGACCGGTTACGCGGATTCAACGAACTGTTTGTTGGTGTTCATTAGTGCAATTCGAACCCGGAAGATGGAACGCAAATGAGACCTCGTTTTATCGAGAAAATGAGCAAGCTGCGACGAACTAGTTGTTGTTGCTATTACAGCAGGCTTAGTCCCCGAGGGTTGTCGCGGTTATTGAGGGTTTTCACGCTGAAGTGGTTCATATGGCCAGTTTTTGGCCGGTGATGGTCAGAAAACAACCAAGCATCCTACGCTGCGCACCTGGCGACTAAGAAGCGGATCGACCGTCTTTGACGACGAGGCGTATGTTACCCGAGGGTAGCACTTGTCTTCGGGGCAGGTTTCTTTGCGCGAACAGTTTCTTGTCGCATGCGGCAAGAAACTGTTCGCGCGAGTGAACATGTCCGCGTTCGGCGCAATCATCTAGCGAGATGGGGTGCAGAGGCCTAGGCCCGGGCAGGGCGAGTAGCTGTGAAATACCCGTGTACTGCGGAGGTTGGTAACGCGGAGTTGGTGATGGTGTTCATGTTACCGCGTGGTTGCGGGCCTAACGGTATGTAACTTGCACATGCTTTTTGCGTTACCCTACTCAATGCACTGATGGCTGCGGTTCGAGGTCGGGGCAATCGCTCACTGTTGTGGAGCTGAGTGATTGAATGGGGCTGCAGGTCGATGGTGTGCTGTGTGGCGTCCTGGTCTGGATAGTGAGGAAACGAAAGTGGCCCCGTTGCAACGTAAGACTCATAAGATGACCGTCTTGAGTGTCGCAATCTTGACCGCGGGTGCCTCCTATCTCGCTGTAGAGCTCTCGCAAATCGATGAAGTTTGGTCACGGAAGATGGAAGACACTTTCCAACGACAGAGTCTCTTGATGGAGATGCGGACGCAATTGGGCTACGGGGGTTGCATTCACAATCTAAAGAACTACGTCTTGCGTGGAGACGAGGTCTATGCGGATCGCTTTCGAGGCGCGGAAGCGAAACTATTCGAAGCCCTCGGCCAATACACCGGCCTGGAGCTATCGAAAGTAGAAAGTGCGGCGCTGGCAGACATTAGGAAAGTCGCAGTTCTTTATCGGGAAACTATCGATAGGATTCGAGAGCTGCGCAAACAGGGAGCTGGGCCGGTTGAGATTGATGCCGCGGTTCGAGTTGATGACAGCCCGGCTATCAATGGTCTAGCAACGATTGATGCCTCGTTGAGGACGACTTTGCACTATAGCAGCGAGTCTATGAGCGAGGCGGTAACCAAGGTGATGGCGAGTAGTTTCGGTGTATTCGTCTTCTTGGGTGTCGTTCTCGCTTTTTACGCTCGGATGGCCCGGTTGATTGCTAGCGGCATTAGGGAGACGTCTGCGAGGCTGCGTGGGCTTGCAATGGGCCGTTACCAGCTCGGTGAGACGGTGATTACCGGAGGGGATCAAGAGGTCGTCGAGCTAGAGATGGCGTACAACGAGCTCATGCGGGGATTGGGCAATCTCACCGAATATGCTGAGACCGTTGCCAGTTGCGAGCAAGGCAGTCAACGAGAGCCACCCGTCGGCTTAGTCGCCATGGATATAGCGACACGAGGTCCACTGTCCGAAGCGATTGGCGCGATGGAACACACGTTGCGGGAATCTCACGGTAGAGCGCGTCGCGAGCAGGTAAAGTTACTACACGCGGAAAAGCTCTCGAAAGTCGGCCTACTGGCTGCGGGTTTAGCGTATCAGGTTCACAGCCCCATTCAAGGTGCGATGGGCTGTATCAAGTTATTGAGCTCAGGACGTGTCAAAGCGGAGAGCAAACAATCGTACCTCGACTCGTGCAAAGATGCGCTCGAGAGAATCGATAAGGCAGCACGACAACTGCTCGAATATGCCCGCGATTACACCCATCACGCTGAGCGAGTCGACCTGGCAGATGCGGTTGAAAGCGCGCATCGACTCGTGATGGCGGAACTGAATCGAACCGGGATTGCGTTACGGGTGAACGCGCCTGCTGGTGAAGCGCTGGTTTGGGTGGATCGCTCGCACATGGTGCATGCCATCGTGAATGTCATGCTCAATGCGATCTATGTTACCAGAGCGAATCAACTAATCCATGTGGATTTGGTTTACGAGGATGGGTTCTGTGGAGTCGCAATCCGAGACTTTGGCGAGGGGATTGGGGAGAGTGAACTCGAACGAATTTGTGAGCCTTTTTATACCAGTAAGCCGCAAGGTGAAGGAACGGGGCTTGGTCTGACAGTGACTAGAGACATGGTGGGGTCCAATGGTGGCCGGTTAGACCTACAGAGTCAGGCAGGCGAGGGCACCACTATTACATTATGGTTACCTCGCGAATCGGATGACGTTGTTGCGGGTGAGACGGTTGAGAGTACGCAGGCTGCACTCGATGAATGAGGGGTAGCACGTGGTGGGTTCGTTGCTCGAGTTGTTACCTAGTCGTAACGCCGCGTAGCCCAGACGCCGCATTGGAAGTTGAGTGTCTTCGCTCTTGGAGGGAAGGCGCACTGGCCACAGAGCGTTTACGTAGAAGTTTTGGAACGGTGAGAAGGGTCTAGGTGGGTCGTTCAACCGAAATGTGAATGATGGGAAGAGTAGGCAAGAGTGGCGATCTCGGTCATGTCTACCTTCATCAGCTTGGCGTCAATCTTGCACAGAATGAAATTTGACTAATTGAATGGGTCACTGGCCAACTCGATGAGATGTGTTTGTCGTATCGTGTGCCAGTGAGGATCGGGTTCGAGTGCAGGCTCAATGTGCCCGAGCTTTGAGCGAATAGGTTGCGTTGGCACTCGCCACGCCTGAGCGGAGTAGGGACTAATGATTATCAATGGGATCCTAGAAAATGAGGGCGAACCAGCCGTAGTCGATGGCGCGAATCAGCGACCCTATTATTTACGGCTCTCGGTAACAGAAGCTTGTAAGTATCGTTGCCCATACTGCCAGCCGACTGCACCCAGTAGTTGCACACCAAACTCTAGACTCCTGAAGCCTCATCAGATCGGTGAACTCATCGGATTGATGGGAGCGAGCGGGGTCACGAAAGTACGCCTTACCGGTGGTGAGCCCCTTCAGCGACCCGACATCCTCGAGATAGTCGACGAGATCAGTCGTGTGCCCGAGATTCAAGAGATTGCTCTGACCACGAATGGAGGAGAGCTCGCTAACTATGCAGGTGCGCTGAAGCGCGCCGGCCTAGGCCGAGTAAATGTGCACATCGACTCGCTCAAGCCAGAGCGTTACACAGAGCTCAGTGGTGGCTTCGAGCTAGCCCCCGCTCTTGCCGGGGTGAGAGCGGCGCTGAAGGCAGGGCTTGGGCCCGTCAAGCTGAATGTCGTTTTGATCAAAGGTGTCAACGACGACGAACTCATCGACTTCTGTGAATTTGCAATCTCTGAGGGAGTAATCGTTCGATTCATCGAGCTCATGCATACCGGCCCGTCCCAACCATATGTGGATCAGCATTTCATGACTGCTGAGAGCGCTCGTCAAAAGATAATGGAGCATTACCAGCTGACCCCGCAGTTCGAAGATAGGGGACGAAACCCTGCTCGCCAATATGATCTCAATGGTGGCCAAGGAGTCATCGGGTTCATTTCCTCGGAGAGTGAACCATTTTGCGATGGATGTAATCGTCTCAGGATTACTGCGGATGGTACCCTGCTACACTGTCTATACGAGGCAGTTGGTATCTCACTCCTTCCAGTTCTTTTCGATTCGAATGTGGGTCAGAAAGAACGGATCGACTTCATTGAGCATGCTATCGGTCGCAAAAGGTCGCACCATCCTGTGCTGGGTCAAGCAGGGAAGCGCCTTTTCTCGATGGCAAGTATTGGAGGTTGATCAGTCGCTGTGGTGAGACATCTGTTCACATACATTATCAACCCGAATAATTGGGCTCCTTTTTTAGGCATCCGTGGAAAGCTACTGGTCGCCTTTGTCGGGCTGGCCATCATTCCGATTGGTGTGATGGGTTGGTGGGGCACGATGCTAGCGGGTGAGGAACTCGTGGAGTCAACCACAAAGCACTTGACTCAAGAGCTTCTTACCAGCGTCGCCCACAGTGAGAATTACCTCGAAAACATAGGCGCGGAGACGAGAATGTTCTCTCACCTGTTGGCCACTGACCGAATACTTCTGAAGGCGGAACCTAAAGACGATGACGCCGCGGCACGGGTTCACGACCTGATTCAGTCCTTAGCTAGGCTGAGGTCAGATTTCTATCAGGTGAGGGTTATCGCGGCTAACGGTGATGAAATCATTCGCGTGGAGCGCGATAGAGACGCGGCCAAGCTGATTGACCTTGGTGAACTGCAAAACAAGTATGACCGTTACTATTTCAAAGAGGCGATGGCGCTTCCGAGTGGCCAAACCTATTTTTCACCCATTGACCTAAACCAAGAGCGGGGTGAGATTGAGTGGCCTCATCGATTGGTCTTTCGTGTAGCGCACCAGATTTTAGGAGATAACGGAACTGTCCAGGGATTAGTTATCTTCAACGTGTTTGCCAGTGCGCTGCTCGACCGGATTATGCTTTTGCAGCCCGATGCGAGTACGAACGTGATGTTGGTCGGAGAATCAGGTGATTGTTTACGCAGATACTGCTCGGGAAACACCTGTCGCTACAAACTTTCGGAATTGGGTGCTCGCAACAGTATCTTGAGCCCGGCCATCGGCAAGGAAATCCTCTCGGGCCAAACGGCTGTCATGAAGCGAGTCAATGATAACTTTGTATCTTTTGCGCCGATTGATGTTGGAGGGGATGGAAGTCACTGGAGTCTAGCAATCATTTACCCAGCCGAGTTTGTGCTGGGGGCCGTTGATGCGATGCAGAGCAAGCTGGTCATGTATGGTCTCGCAATGACTCTATTGGCCCTGGGCCTAGCGGTGCTTGCGTCGAGAGGTATTACCTTACCGATTCAGAAGATTCATGGGTTCGTACAAGCAGTGGCACGAGGTGATTATCACCAGAGCTTGGTAGTCGAGACCCGCGACGAGATTGAGGAACTTGCACTCAATGTTAGAACGATGGCCGACAACATTGAGACCAGCCAGCGCCAGATAGAAGGCTGGAATGACAGTCTCAAAGAGGAAGTAGAACATAAGGTTGATGAGGTAAAGCAGCTCATCGATGCTAAACGAAAAATGCAGTCGCAACTTCAGCATGCAGACCGATTGGCGTCGCTTGGAATGCTTTCAGCATCACTCGCTCATGAAGTTGGCAATCCGTTGGCGTCTATCAAGACCGCAATGCAAGTGCACCTAAAGGCAGAGAGCCTGTCAGTATCCACGGACCGAATCATGAGGAGTGTGCTAGGGGAGATAGATCGACTGGCGCAAATTCTTGGCAGAATCACAGGGTATGTACGGCCGATCAAAGGCGAGTCAACCGCTGTAACTGTAGGCGAGGTCTATCTGAGGGTGGTCTTTCTCGTAGAGAGTGAGGCGAAGAGGCGGAAAATTCAGCTCAGCCTCGATGGTGATGCGATCAATGCCAGGGTCGAGGTTATTGGAATGCATCTCGAGCAGGTTCTGATGAACCTCGTGGTCAATGCGCTGCAGGCCTTAGAAGAGCACGGGACAATTGTGGTTTCCGCCTGGTGGCAAGACGAGGAACTCGTCATTTCGGTCAAGGATGATGGGCCTGGTATTCCCGATGAGATGCAATCATCTGTGTTCGAGCCGTTCATCACGAGCAAGCAAGACGGGACGGGCTTAGGGCTCTCAATTGTTCGCAAACTGGTAAAAGATTTGGGCGGG